>NZ_DATCSP010000048.1:0-45940 GCF_036568385.1 Sulfurovum sp.
CTGGTACCCCCTCTCTTCTATATCTTCAGCAGTGATGACCGTCACATTGGAAGTGGTGTTCTGGATGGACTGTGCGGTTTTGTTGGCAGTGACGATGGTGATCGGTTCGAGTGTTTCGTCTGCGTGCGTGTTGGTTGTTAATAGTAGTGCAGCCGTGATGAGGCTGAGTGACTTGCATGTCATAGGTTGTTCCTTGTTTGTTTAATTTATGTAATAGTGTAATGATCAATAAAAAAGGGACAAACAGGGAGGGGAGGTTTTGTATTCGTGGTAGACAAAGGCTTTTTTATGGTACTGAAATTTGCTGTCGATCCAACACAGCTTTGCAAGCGTGGAGTACATGGCGATGACCGCTAATTTAAAATAGTTCTTTTTGTAGCCTCTGAGATGTTTCATGGACGGATTGTACAGTAATATCGGTTAGAAGACAGTGTGATTCCCGAACGTTTAAAGAAAATCGAGTATAATCTTTTTCATTATTTACAGGAGATTTTTAATTATGGCAATAGAAACTATCGCATCAACAGACGCATTTAAGGCACTGGTAGCAGAGGTTACTTCACAGGAAGGATACAGAGAGCCTATGGCATTCGGTATCGCAAGAGTGGACAGAGGGCAGAAAAACGCCGAGAAGATCCTTCAGGCGAACTTTGGACTGATCAACTGGAAAGAGAACTTCGGTTCGGCGGCCGTGTTCATCAAAGCGCTGCAGGAGGCAAAATGTGCGGTGGATTTCTCTGGAAGCGAATTTGTGGCAACGATCAATGACAACTTTGTGCAAAATGCCATGGCAGCCTTTGCACCGTACCTTGGAGAAGCAACAGGCGATGCGCACAAGAACGTACAGGTGATCAAAGCACTTTCCCATATGCAGGATATCGGCAAGAACTTCAGGATCGTCTTTTTGTTCGAAGATGCCAATCCGGCGTCTGTCGAAGCGGTGTACCTAAAACTCTACGCCCTTTCGCAGAGCAAAGCAGAGCTCAGAAAAGTGAACCTGAACGGTGCGTTCGGCATACTGTCCAACGTGGCATGGGTAGGCAATACACCGTATGAACTGGAGTACCTCAGAGACAACGAGATAGAGCTCAAGCTGAACGGTACCTTCCCGACGATAGACTCTGTGGACAAGTTCCCAAGATACCTGCAGCACATCATCCCTGCGGAAAATACACGTATCCTGGAAGCGTCCAAAGTACGTATGGGTGCACAGCTTGCTGCGGGTACGACGGTCATGCCGGGTGCCTCTTACATCAACTTCAATGCCGGTACGCTAGGACCGGTGATGGTGGAAGGGCGTATCTCTTCTTCTGCGATCGTGGGTGCAGGTTCGGACGTAGGCGGCGGTGCGAGTATACTCGGTGTACTTTCTGGTACAGACGGCAACCCTATCAGCATCGGAGAAAATACGCTGCTTGGAGCGAACTCCACCACGGGTATCCCGCTTGGGGATGCGTGTATCATAGATGGCGGTGTGGCTATCTTTGCAGGTACCAAAGTGAAAGTGGCCCCGGCCGAGCTGGAAAAGATCAAAGCGGCGAACCCGGATGCGGTACTTGAGAACAAAACGACGTTCAGAGCGGACGAGTTCCAGGGACTCAACGGGCTGCACTTCAGACAGGATTCGACAACGGGTGAGATCATACTGAAGAGAAGTACGAGAGAAGTGAAATTGAACGCGGAACTGCATTAATATTTTGCATGTATGGGGTCTTCCCCTATGGGATTACATGGTGATTGGTTATTGGTGATTGGTTATGGTCCTCGTTCCTGCGGGGTTGTCGCTGCGCTCGGACGGTTATTGTAGGGGAGAACCCCTGTGTTCTCCCACGGGTACAGACAAAAATTAATGATGATGCAATATCTGTTTGCATGTGAACATGCATGGGCGGACACAGGGGTACCGCCCCTACGGACTAGAAAAAATCGTCGTTGCTCTCGAATCGCTTCGCTTTCAAGGGCGTTCGCAACGACATGTTTATATTTTATTTTTAGGAGCATATGGTGCGTGTAGATAAGTGGTTGGCGGCGGTGAATGTGGTGAAGCGTCGTACGATCGCGACGGATATGCTGAAGTCCGGCGTGGTGTTGGTCAACGGCATCAAAGCAAAGGCTTCGAAGGATATCAAGGTCGGGGATAAGGTCACCATAGAGTATCTCAAAGGCGCTAAGCACTATGAGGTGCTGCAGATACCGACAACCAAAACGATACCCAAAAGCCAAAAAGACGAATATGTCAAAGAGTTATCAGCGTAGAGAGGAGAGTGTTGTGAGTGTGAAAGAAGAATTCGAAAAACTGTTTAACAATGAGATGGATCCTGAAGTTGCACGCCAATTTCTGATAGACCTTTATGAAAAGGGAGAGACGGCGGAAGATATCGCTGCGGCTGCTTCTGTGATGCGTGCACACTCCATCACTCTTGAACTCTCGGATGCGCTGAAAGAAAAAGCCATCGACATCGTCGGAACAGGAGGGGACAAGAGCGGGAGTTTCAATATCTCTACCACTGTTTCGCTTTTGCTGGCCTCTTTGGGCTATGTGGTGGCCAAGCACGGCAACAGAAGCATTACGTCCAACTCGGGTTCCACCGATGTGCTGGAAGCACTGGGGATCAACCTGGACCTCTCTATAGAGAACAAGATCAGAATGCTTGAAGAGACAGGGTTCTGTTTTTTCCCTGCCACGGACCATCATCCCGCGATGAAGCACATCATGCCTGTACGAAGATCGATAGAACACCGTACGATATTCAACATACTGGGCCCCCTGACCAATCCTGCAAGGGCCAGCAAATATCTTCTGGGTGTCTTTGAGCCTTCGTATGTCAGCCGCATCGCCGAAGCGTTGTTTGAACTGGATGCAACAAGAGCCTGTGTGGTCAGCAGTAATGACCGGATGGATGAGATAGGACTGGCATGCAATACCACATTTGCCTATCTGGACTCGGGCCGTATCTTAGAGGGAGAGATCAATCCGGAGACCTACGGGCTTGCCCTGGCGCCCCGGGAGGCCATCTTGGGCGGGGATGCTGTGTTCAATGCCCAGATCACCCGGGATATCCTTTCAGGAAAAGAGCAGGGCCCCAAAAGAGATATCGTCCTGCTGAACGCGGCCTTCGCCCTGTTCGTAGAGGGGGATGTACGTGACATCAAAGAAGGGATAGAGAGAGCCAAAAGCGGGATCGACACCGGAAAGGCCGCCAAACACCTGGAAATGATGGCAAAGCTCAGTCAGCAGCTGGCATAATATAATCAACATAATGTCATCTCGAACGTGTAGGGGAGGACTCCCATGTCCTCCCGGAAACCAAAATATGATTCGCAGCATGGGAGGACACAGGGGTCCACCCCTACAGAATGGAGAAAACATGATAAAAGAGATCATCGCGTCACTGGACGACCTGGACAAGGTCGTCACCTACCTGGATTCGATCCTCCCACCCCACGCCATTGTCTTTTTGCGCGGCGATCTGGCTGCGGGGAAAACGACACTGACGCAGGCCATTGCAAAAGCCAAAGGCATTGAAGGGGAAGTGACCTCTCCCACCTTTTCCCTGCAGCAGTGTTACGGTATGGAAGGCGGCAGCATGCTCTACCATTATGACCTTTACCGCCTCGAGCATGAGGAGTTTATGCGGCTTGGCCTCTTCGAAGAGTTTGAAAAAGAGGGGTGGCATATGGTAGAGTGGGGGTCCGATGCGCTTAAATCCTTTTTAGAAGGTGTAGGCTATAATGTTGCGACCATAGAGATCGAACCCAATGAGAACAGTAGAACCTATAGAATAGACGCATAATGAGGATAGACGTATAATGCATACACTTCAGGCAAAACACCTTGCGAAGACGATTAAAAAGACAAAGATCGTACATGATATCTCTTTGTATGTGAAGAGCAAAGAGATCGTAGGGCTTCTCGGGCCGAACGGTGCAGGAAAGACGACCTCCTTCTATATGGTATGCGGGTTGACAGATGCCACCGAAGGTCAGGTCTTTCTGGATGGAGAAGATGTGACCAAGCTCCCTTTGAGCGCACGTGCACAGATGGGTATAGGGTACCTGCCTCAGGAATCGAGCATCTTCAAAGACTTGAGCGTGGAAGAGAACCTGCTGATGGCCGCAGAGGCCCTGGAGCTTAAAAAAGAGACGGTCCAGCCTCGGATAGAAAAACTGCTGGAGATTTTCAATATCGAACCGATACGTGCACGTCTGGGGATACGCCTCAGCGGGGGTGAGAGAAGAAGGGTAGAGATCGCAAGGGCTTTGATCGGTGAACCGAAGTTCTTGCTGCTGGATGAGCCATTCGCAGGGGTGGACCCGATCGCGGTGATAGACATCCAGAATATCATCAAACAACTGGTCGATCTTGATATGGGTATACTGATCACGGACCATAACGTGCGTGAAACCCTCGGGATCTGCGACCGGGCCTATGTGATGCGAAGCGGAGAGATGCTGGCAACGGGAACGAGCGATGAGGTCGCCAATGATGCCAATGTACGGAAGTATTATCTGGGTGAGCATTTTACGTTTTAGGATGAAGTGTAACGTGCTAAGTGCTACGTATTACGAATGATTGGAATGCTTATTGAGAGCATCTGAGATCAAAACCTTCCTGGATAATATAACTCGTTCGTTTTTTCGGATTTCCATAAAATCCAAACTGCGGTGATGTTTCCCTTTTCATTTTTTTAGAAAAAACGAAACAAAAAATCGTCACGGTTCTCGAATCGCTACGCTTTCAAGGTCGTTCACCGTGACAGGTGGCGTACTTTGTACGATTAATGGAGGAGAGCATTGTGGTGTGTGGATCCCTGTTTCTAGCACGAGGATGACGAATAGTACAAACCTGTGATGGACAAGCGTGTGGGGGATAGATGAGAAAAAGTATCGGAGCAAATGATTGGAACTGTCGGAAATAAAAACCCTTTTGGACAATGAAGTGGAAGCAAGGAACAACAGTGCTGAACTCTCTTTTGACAAACCTGATCCTCTTCTTGTCGCATCACAATACCAAGATGAATCCATAGCGCTTATCTGTGCATTGTTCGGCTATGGGAATGCAGGGCTTATCGTCCAATTTTTGCAAAGTCTGGATTTTTCGCTATTGGATGCGAGCGAGGAAAAGATCAAACAGGCGCTCAGTTCCCACTACTACCGTTTTCAGAACAGCGAAGATGTCATGTCGCTTTTTATAGCCTTAAAACGGCTGAGGTCCGAAGAGAGCATTGAGAATATTTTTTATGCCGGGTATAAAAAAGAGGAGAACATCCTGGACGGGCTCTGGCAGTTCATGAAGAGGTTGCAGTCCGTATATCCAAGGCAGACAAGGGGGTACAGCTTTTTGACAGGCTCCCCACCCAAAAAGCTGAGTGCCTCAGGGACCTACAAACGCTATATGATGTACCTGCGATGGATGGTACGAAAGGATGCGCTGGATATGGGGTTGTGGTCAAAAATAGACAAAAAAGACCTGCTGATGCCTTTGGATACACATACCTTCAATGTCTCCCGCCGTTTGGGGCTGTTACAGCGCAGAACGTACGATATGAAGGCGAGCATGGAATTGACAGAGACCCTGCGTGCTTTCGATGAAACGGATCCTGTGAAATATGATTTTGCCCTTTATCGTTTGGGACAGGAAAAATTGGCCTGAATTAGAGGTTTCCTAAGGTGAAAAAGGATATAATCCCGCAATATTTAACTTACAAGAGGATGTTTTATGGAAGGTATTTTTACTTATATTGGTGGGCTATTTAGTCTACATCATGACAATCCAGATGATGTTGCCATATTAATGGCAATACATTTGATCTTGACAGCGATCATTATATTGTTCATTGCAAGAATGGCTACAAAAAGCCTTAGAGCAGTGCCGACAGGTACACAGAACGTGATGGAAGCGTTCCTTGGCGGTGTGATCGCGATGGGTAAGGATGTGATCGGTGAAGAGCATGCACGTAAATATCTGCCTTTGATCGCAGCGATCGGTCTTTTCGTACTTGTGAACAACCTTATCGGTATTATTCCGGGATTTGAATCTCCGACTTCAAGTATCAACGTGACACTGACCCTGGCACTGATCGTGTTTTTCTACTACAACTATGAAGGTATCAAGAAACAGGGTGCTTTCACCTACTTCAAGAACTTTGTACACCTTGGTGAGATGAACCCGATAGCGAAGTTCGCTATGTCACTTTTAATGTACCCTATCGAGATCGTGTCCCACCTTTCCCGTATCGTTTCACTTTCATTCAGACTTTTCGGTAACATCAAAGGGGATGACCTCTTCTTATGGGTTCTTTTGATGTTGACACCATGGATCGTGCCTATCACGCCGCTTGTGCTTCTTACATTCATGGCATTTTTGCAAACCTTTGTTTTCATGATCCTCACCTATGTGTATCTTGCAGGTGCGATCGCACTGGACGAAGCACACTAAGACCGGCAGGGAACATCATATATGAGACTCCAAAACGGACCTTTAAGTTTTGTGGTCAACTTTCTTTTAGGCGTCGCATGGGCATCTGTCCTGCTTGGCGTCGTTACCTCCTTCCTCTCTTTTTATCAGGTCAGCATTTTTCTAGGCATCATTTCAGCGCTCATGGGTGCAGTACCGGGCATGATACTGGTCGTGGTGCTTGAACATGTCATTACGGCCAAAGAGAGACATCTGGAACTTCAAAAACAGACAGCATTGCTGGAAAAACTTCTCGCACAGAAAGCAAACAATCCTCCGCAATGATACGCTATGCTATCACGGACCCTTCTACCTTAGACCTACACCATTTAGAACGTGACCTGAAACGTTTTTCACAAAAAGCCTCTATGATCGTTTACCGTGACAGATCTGGTATTTCTATGAAAAATGCCCCGGCATTTGTCAAAGCAGCGAAGCAGTTTGATTTTGAAAAGGTACTCATACATGGTGACCATAAGCTGGCAAAAAGACTAGGTGCAGACGGGGTCCATCTCTCCAGTCTGCAGATCGACGAGATCCCCGAGGCAAAAGCGCAGGGTCTCTTTGTGGTCGTCAGTACACACACGCTGGAAGAGCTTCAAAAAGCAGAAGCACTGGGGGCTGATATGGCCACCTTCAGCCCCATCTTTGAGACGCCCGGTAAAGGCATGCCTGTAGGACTGGAAGCGTTGAGATCCGTGACGTCACAGGTCACTTTGCCCGTCCTGGCCCTGGGAGGCATCTTGACGCAGGAGCAGATAGAGGCATGTGAGGCACACGGGGCCAGCGGTTTTGCTTCTATCCGTTATTTCGGAGCGTAGCATGCTGTATACCCCTTTGGCACTTTTGACGTTTCTGGTGCTGACGCTCTCCTCCCTTTTACATGCTGAACGGGCAGAAGCGGATTACTCAGTGTCGTTCGGTGTGTTTGGTGAAGTGGGCAGGGCCCATGCGGTACTGACAACGTCCGAGGACAGATACTATAGGATCGATGCCAATGTAACGGCTCTGGGCATAGCCAAAGCCGTTACGGATGATCTCAAAGAGAGACACATCTCCAAAGGGTATATCGTCGACGGTTTTCTGGTGACCCATATGTACCAGATGATCAAATCCTACGGGGAGTATACGAGTACGACGATCTACAGGGTGGACCATCAAAAAAAGAAGCTGACACGCCAGTACAAGAAGTGGAGATACGGCAAGCTCATCACCAATGAAACGGACACCCTTGGGTACTACAGCGAAGATGACCTGCTGACGCTCTTTTTGAACCTCCCGAAGCATATCCAGGAGAAACATACGCCTAAAAAGTATCGTTTTAAAGCGGTCGGCGAGGACCGTAAAAACGGACGTGTGGATGTGACCATACCTTCACCGGACCTTTTGGAAGACATCAAAGCGCTTGTGGGGAAAGGCAAAGAGGGCAGCTGGCACAGCAGAGTGGTGGTGCATCGCAAACTCTACCAGAGCAAGCAGGGTGAACTGGATGTAAGGATCGGCAAAGAGGGATTTGTGGACAAAGCGGTCCTGAAAGACCTGCTCTTTTTTGGCGATGTACGGATCATACGGCAGTAGCGCTGCATAAACTCTCTTAAATAAGCAAAACGCTATAATCTATCCAATTAAATACGCGTTATATCTATAAGGAAGACTACAATGTTTGAAACCGTCATCGGTCTTGAAGTACATGTGCAGCTGAACACGAAAACAAAACTCTTTTGTTCCTGTCCCACCTCTTTTGCAGAGCACCAGAACACCAACACCTGTCCTACCTGTCTGGCACTGCCGGGGGCACTGCCTGTGGCCAATAAAGAAGCAGCGATCAAAGCGATGAGATTCGGCTATGCGGTCAATGCCAATGTGAACCACACCTCTACCTTTGACAGAAAATCCTATTTTTATCCGGACAGTCCTTCGGCGTATCAGATCACACAGCTTACCAAGGCGATCGTGCAGCAGGGTGAGCTCTTTATAGACCTTGAGGACGGTACACAGAAACGTGTCAGTATCACTCAGGCGCACCTGGAGGCCGATGCAGGAAAGAACATGCATGAGGGAAACCACTCGAAAGTGGACCTGAACCGTGCGGGGACGCCGCTGCTTGAGATCGTATCCGGGCCGGATATGAGAAGTGCGGATGAAGCGGTGGCCTACCTCAAAAAGCTGCACGCTACCGTACGCTATCTGGACATCTCCGATGCGAACATGCAGGAAGGATCGTTCAGATGTGATGTGAATGTCTCCATCCGTCCCAAAGGCCAGGAGGCATTTGGGACCAGAGTGGAGATCAAGAACATCAACTCGTTCAAATTCGTCGCTGCGGCCATAGCCTATGAGGTACAGAGACAGACCGAAGCATATGAGGACGGTGTCTATGCGCAGGAGGTCTATCAGGAAACGCGTCTTTGGAATGTGGAAGAGGGTGTCACGAAGTCCATGAGAGGGAAAGAAGAAGCTGCGGATTACCGTTATTTCCCGGACCCTGACCTGCGGCCGCTCATCGTAACGGATGAGATGGTAGCCGAGGCAAAGATCATGCCGGAGCTTCCGGATGCGAAAGCAAAACGCTATGTGGAAGCCCTTGGTATCAAACCGTATGATGCCCATGTGATCACTTCGGATAAAGAGATGGCCTACTATTTTGAAGAGATGCTCGAGCACGGTGCTGCGGCAAAAACGGCTGTCACCTGGTTGACCTCTGAACTTCTTGGCCGTTTGAACAAAGCTGGACGCACGATAGAAGATTCCCCTGTGGATGCGAAAACACTGGGTACACTCGTTTCAAAAATTACGGATGATGCGATCTCCGGGAAAGGTGCCAAAGAGATCCTTGATCATATGATGGAACATGAAAACCGCGATATCGATGCGCTGATCGAGGAGCTTGGGCTTGCCCAGGTGAGTGATGACAGTGCGATCCTGGCGATCATCGATGAGATATTGGCGGCAAACCAGGATAAGGTGGAAGAGTATAGAAGCGGTAAAGAGAAGCTCTTCGGTTTCTTTGTCGGGCAGACGATGAAAGCGAGTAAAGGGTCAGCGAACCCTGCCAAGGTCAATGAACTGCTGAAACAGAGACTAGGATAGAAGCGGTCATCCATGGCCCATGCCATGGACAGACCGGATAAATAGCGGGAGGTAGAAACACATGTATGACTTCATAGTGAAACTCTCAGACAAGATCGACAGCTCTGTACGCTATCAAAAAATAAAATCATTTTTCCGTTCGCTGCTTGATGATGTGAGCTACCCTTATAAGAAATACTTCGATATCTTTATGATCATTCTGATCGTACTCTCTATCGCTATACTGGTGTTAAGCAAATCCGGGAGAGTGCCCCAATGGCTGGTAGAGTTCGATCTCTATTTTGTTACAGCCATTTTTGCCCTGGAGTACCTGTTAAGGGTCTGGGTCAATCAGGACAGCTACAGCTATAACGTCTCTTCCGAGTCTGAACAGAGTTATTCTGAACGGTTTTGGAACATGGTCAGGTCCAAATTGCGCTACATGGTCTCTCTGCCGGCACTGATCGACCTTATAGCCATTTTCCCGAAATTCAGGATCATCAGGCTGCTGAAGCTCTACCACTATATGCATGGGGCCTCCAGCCTCTTCAATGCGCTGCTGAAGAAACGTTTTGAATTTATCTTCCTGGGATATATGCTTTTGGGTGTGACCTTTACCCTGGGTTCCATCTTTTATCTGCTTGAATTCGGTATCAATGAAGCCTTGGGATCTTATCTGGATGCGATCTACTGGGCGATGGTGACGATCTCGACGGTGGGATACGGCGATATCTCTCCGGTCACGGTCCTGGGGAAAGTGGTGTCGATGTTCGGGATCATTTTCGGTATCGCGATGATCTCTTTTGTCACTTCCACGATGGTCTCTGCCTTTTCCCAAAGGTTCGATGAACTGCGTAACCAGGACAGCATCAAGGATGTCCATAAAATGCACAATGTGGTCCTCATCAATGGCTATGGTCATATGGGTGCCACGATCGCCAGGAAATTGAGAATACACCATACTTTTGAACCCGTTTTCATTGAGAATGATGAGAGCAAAAGCAAAATGGCCATGGAAGAGGGCTATAAAGTGATACAGGCAGACGGTTCCTCTGCAAAGCTTATCGGTACACTGTACCAAAGAGGAAATATCGCAGCGATGCTGACGCTGAGCAGCTCGGATATAGACAATATCTACTTTATACTCAATGCAAAAAGTGTGCAGAGTGATTCTGTGGTCTATGCCCGTATGAACCAGGTAGAGCTGCGTCCGCAGTATAAAGCCACCAAAGTGGACGGACTGGTCGAGACATACGAAGTGGTAGACGGGAAAGCCTTTAATTATCTGAAGAAACATTGCCAGGAAGAGAAAAAACCTATCTTCTTTTTCGGATACACACACAAGAGCAAGCATATCTGTAACATGCTCAAGGATGAAGGCATCGAAGCTACGATCTATGTGATAGAGGATGAAAGTTTTGAGGCGGCCAAAAGTGACGGGTTCACCGATGTCACCCTGATCGACAAAAAAAGCAGTGATGTACCCGAGATAGAGGAGGGTATTGTGGTGTGTGCGATGGATGATGAAACCTTCAATGTCTACTATACGATCACTTTGCGTGCGAATGGATTCAGGGATGAGATCGTGGCGCTGTCCGATACGAAAGAGGATAACAGAAAACTCCTTTTGGCAGGTGTGAGCATGATCTTTGATATGTATGAAGAGAGTGCTTCGCAGTTCGTTGAAATGATCGAAACCAATGCAAGAGAGGCTGAAAAATGAAAAAGATTATTAGAGAACATCAACCGTATGTGAGAGGTCACATGGCTATGTTCAGAAGAGGAATTTCATGATGAAAATAGCGATCATTGGTGCGGGAAAATGGGGGCAGGCCTTGTACCATGCCTACAGTCAAAAGAATGAAGTGGTCATCTCTTCCAGGCATACGAAGAAGCTGGAGAACTTTGTGCCGATGAGCGAGGCGCTGGCCTGTGAATACCTGGTGATCGCCATTCCTGCGCAGGCTGTCAGAGGATGGATGGAGGAAAACTTTGTGGACCATGGACAAAAGATACTGGTTGCGGCCAAAGGGATCGAGACCGCCACAGGGGCATTTCTCAATGAGGTCTACGGCTCGTTCGTCTCTTCGGACAGGCTTGCATTCATCTCCGGCCCTTCCTTTGCGGCAGAGGTCCAAAGATCACTTCCTACGGCACTGAAGATCAGTTCAACGAACCTGGAATTGGCGAAAACCTATGCAGAGGCACTCCCTGACTTCATTAAAGGCTACGTCGACGATGATGTGGTGGGTGCCGAAGTCGCAGGTGCCTATAAAAATGTCATCGCTATCGCCGGCGGGGTGTGTGACGGACTGGGACTGGGGAACAATGCCAGAGCGGCCCTGATCTCCAGAGGGCTGGTCGAGATGACCCGCTTTGGCGAAGCCTTCGGTGCAAGGATCGAAACCTTTCTTTCCCTGGGCGGTGCAGGGGACCTTTTTCTGACAGCCAGCTCTACGCTTTCGCGCAACTACCGGGTGGGACTCGGGCTTGCCAAAGGGAAGCGCATGGATCAGATACTCGAAGAGCTGGGTGAAGTCGCTGAAGGGGTACCGACGGCGAAAGCGATCCATAAAATAGCAGAAGAAAAAAAGATCTATCTTCCCATCGCTCAAGAAGTGTATGCTATGATAGAAGAGGGCAAAGATCCTATGGAAAGTGTCAAGGACCTTTTGCGTTAATGTGAGATCAATACCTTGAGTTAAGGAGGAGAGTGGATGTACCGTGTCATCAAAATATTCATCATTGCCTGTACGTTTACTGTTCTTTTTGCAGAGGAGATCGAACTGCCTACCCATGAGATCTATTTTACCGGACAGCAGCATTTTGACGAAGAGAGCCTTCAGGATGCGCTAGGCGTTGATACACCTGGTTTTTTTCAGTTTTGGAAAGAGGATATCCCGCGCATTAAAGACAAACTGATCCCCACGCTCGCACTCTCTCTAAAAAGCTTTTATGAATCCGAAGGCTTCTATGATGCCAACTTCACCATCAGAGAGACCAATACGACCCTCTTTGTGACGGTGAATGAAAACAAACCGGTGAAGGTCAGGGATATCAACATAAGCAGCGACTATGACATTGCCTCTCTGGTCACGATGAAAAAAGGTGAAATTTTCAGGGCGGAGACATTTACAGTGATCAAAAGCGAGATCACGAAACAGTTGCTCAATGACGGGTATTGCAGTTATGACCTGGACACGAAAGCCTACGTGGACCTGGAGCAGCATACCGTCGATCTGCGCTACAAGTTGCAAAAAGGCGGCGTGTGTACCTTCGGGAAATTGACCACTTCGGGGCTGGAGACGATCGATGAAGAGGTCATTCTCTCCCGTGTCAAAGCGAAAGAGGGTGAAAGGTTCAGTACGAAACGGATACAGGACACATCCAACAACCTGTACAGGCTGAATGCCTTTGACAGTGTCGTGATCAATGCGGACCGGAAATTTTATAATGTCGTGCCGGTGGATATCACATTCTCAGAAATGGAAAAACCCTACCATTTGGAAGCCGGGGTGGGATATGATACCTTTGTGGGGATGCGTGTGCATGGTGAGATCACCAAAAACAACTTTCTGGGCAATGCCCAGCAGCTAAAGCTCAATGCGGCCTGGTCGGAGAGAGAGCAGCTGATCAGGTTGGCTTACTTCAAGCCTGCACTCTTTGATATCTGGGGCTATTATATTGATACAGGCGGAAACCTGGGATATTCCAATTTCGAATTTGAGGGGTTTAGAGAAGAAAAAACATTCATCAGAGGCTATTTGGAACATGAAGCAGAGAGGCTGAAGTTAAGAGCAGGTATTGCGCTGGAGAACATTATCATTGAGGCACTGGACCTTGCTGCGGGACAAACGTTGTCGCAGGCGGTGAACGAAGGGACCTTCAACTTGTTCTATCCCTATGTGGACCTTGTCTACGATGCCAGGGATGACAAGCTCAATCCGAAGTACGGATATTACCTTGCTGCCTACAGTGAGTTCGGACTCTCCAGAGGGGATGACCCCAGTGTCTATATGAAGACACAGCTGGAAGGAAGGATCATCCATACCTTTGACAAGCTGACACTGGCAGCGGTAGGAAAAGTGGGTGTGCTGGATGATGAGTCCGACAAGGGTCTGCCTGAATCAAAATATTTCTTTGGAGGAGGGGTCTATTCGAACCGTGCCTACGGTTTTAGAGAGATCGGTGTGATCGTTTCGCCTACGGAAGATACGATCAAGGGTGCCTCCACGATGGCCAACCTCTCTTTAGAAGCGAACTACCCGGTCTGGGGCGATATCTATGGAGCGGTTTTCACGGACAATACCATGCTGACAGAGGAGAGCTATGATTTTGCAGGGGAGGTCATCACTTCCGCAGGGGTGGGGGTAAGGTACATGACACCCATAGGACCGTTCAAACTCGATATCGGGTTTAACGTTGAAGATCATGCGCAGTACGGTATCTCATTTCAGATAGGACAGTCATTTTGAAACAGCTATTGCTCTATGGACCACTGCTTTGGCTGAGAAAGGTCGTCATTTATCTTCTGCTGACAGCGATCATATCGGGGTTGGTGGTCTATTTCGCTGCCAACTCGCCGTGGGTCATCAAAAAAGCGGCGGAGCGATTCGCACCGGATCATAATATCTCCTACAGCCGCATTCACGGTAATGTATTGACGGGAGTAGAGATAGATGAGCTGGCCTATAAGGGTGATCCTCTGGCCGGAAAAGTGACATTGAAATGGAATCCCAACGGGCTGCTGCATAAAAACATCATTGTCAATACCATCCAGATAGAAAAGGCCAATGTCGATACGATCAAAAGACTGGTCGCCTCTTTTCAGGATACGGAGCGTAATGAGAGCAGTGAAAGCAACGGCACTGCCTCTTTTGCCTTTGGTGTAGAGATCGATCATCTTTTGGTCACTATCGATCCTTTCGTGGAGCAGAATATGACCATTTCGTCCATTGCGTTGAAGGTCAATCGTCTGCAGTACGGCAATGAGCGTTTGGATGCGGACAGCATCGAGTTGAAAGCAGACTCCGATCTGATGAATGTGACGGTGAATGCAAAGATCGAAGAGAATACTTTGGCAGGAGCAGTACAGATCAGTCCCGGTAAAGTGCTTTTCGAACGTTATGCACTGCCGGTCAGAAAAGAAGCGGTGGGTGATATCGTGATCGACTTCACTGCTTCGGAAAAAGAGGTAGTGGCAGACATAGATACCCAGATGAAACAGTTGCTCAAGGGTGAAAAAGACGCTTTCAACCTGGATATAGACCGTCTGCAGTCGCATGTAGTGTATGATATCAAGCGTATGACGACCAGGGCAGACTCCAGGGTCATCCTCACTACCCCTTATGGAAAAGAGTTACTGCTGACGAACCGTTTGATGATGGACGACACTATACGTTACAGCGGTGAGATACATGTGCCGGAGATCACAGGCGTGGAGGCAAAGTTCGTCAAACCGCTCCATGACCTGAAAATAGACTATAGCGGTGACATGCAGGGGATCGACGCCAACATTACAGCACGGAACCTGCAAGGTACGTTCACTTCACCTGATCTGAAAAAAGCCTTACTGCATCTGGAGAGCAAGGAGGCACTGCCGCTGAATGCATTTATCTCTCTGCCTGCCGAACTGAACCAAAGCAGGGCAGACCTGAAGATAGACGTACCTATGGATCTTGATGGGAATCTTTCACTGGCAGCCATGGTAAACATAGATTCCGATCTGCTGAGGATGGATGCAAATGTGAGCTATGAAGAGAACCTGCAGATAAGATCACTCGTCTCTATCCCCAAGGACTCTCCTTTGTACGCGTTCAATAAAGAGGTCAAATGGGACCAATTGAGCCCTATTGCATTTCAGGCTGCAATGAAAGAGGATCAGGTTGAGGGGGAGCTTGCCGCAGGGCCCTTGTCCGCCAAAGCAGCATATCTGTTAGAGAGTAAAAAAATAGAGGGAAATATCGCTTTGGGAAGCCTCTATACAGCTATCTCAGGGGTCGCGGATGAAAAGATCAATATTGATACGAAGATAGACTCTCTGGCTTCCCTGAAAGAGAATATCGATCAGATCTACAGTATGGAAGGGGTTCCCCCTCTCAAGGGAAGGGTTGACATATCCGTTGTGATCAGCGAACTTGAAGCCGTAGATATCAGACTTGCATCACCTGAGATCATCTATCAGGCCGACAGTAAAACAGAAGAAGCTGTGAACGATATCGCCCTGACGCTCCATCTGGAAGATTCAAGGGTTGAACTGCAAGAGTACAGGCTTACCTATGCGAAACAGAAACTTTTCTCCACCAAGCCTTCGCTGATGACACTGGAAGAGGACAGGGTGACCATCGCACCGCTTTGGATCAATGACGAATTGCAGGTCACAGGCGAATATGATCTCATAGAGCGCAAAGGAACCATTGACGCCGAGGCGGAGAAACTGCATATTGCACATGAGATCATCGATCTGGACAGCAGGGTGAACCTCAAGACCGAGCTGGATGGGAACAGGACATCGGTCAACGGGAAGGTCACGCTTTTGGGCGGAAACATCCACTATGACCTCGGTCAAAAGACCTATGCGTCAGACAGTGATATTATCATTGTCCAGGAGATGAAAGAGAAAGAACAGAGTCCATTTATGGAGTATCTCAGTACGTCGATACAGGTCAAAACAGAAAAACCGCTTGTTTATAACAAAGGCGATATCGATATCAGGGCCGATGTAGATGTGAACATTTTTAAAGCGGAACAGTCAGAGTTAATGGTATTGGGATCCGTTGAGATACACGAAGGCGGCACTTACAGGTTCGAAGACAAAAAGTTCGTATTTGACAAAAGCTATGTACACTTCACAGGTAACCCCAATAGACCCCTCATTGAAGCCAGCGTCAACTACAGGTCATTGGATCATTTGATCACCATTGCCGTCACGGGTACGGCAGATTCCCCCAATATCAACTTCTCCTCCAAACCGGCTTTGACCAAAGAACAGATACTTTCGATCATATTGTTTGACTCTGAAGGAGGCGCGGGGACGAACAGCGGTGAAGAGATGATGAAAATGATGGGTGGGGCGATGGCAAAATCCGCGCTTTCGAACTTGGGCGTGCAGCTTGATCATCTTGTCATAGGTGAGGGAAACAGTGTGGAAGTAGGTAGAAAGTTGACTGAGGACATCATTATTATCTACGTGAAAGATGAGATTTCCAGGGTAAAACTTAAATACAGGCACGGCAAGCGCATGGAGAGTGTCATAGGGGTGAGTGAAGAGTCCCAATCCTACGATATCATCTATAAGAAGGATTTTTAAGAGCGAATTGCAGAAAAGATGATACTGGTAGGTCCATATTTGGCGTATCAGGTCTGAAATACCCGTTTTATCTGTATACTTTATATTTTAATATTATATAATTAAAAAATCCAAGTATAAAGATTTTTTATCAGACGGGAAACACTGGCAATAGGCAAGTCTGATCAACGTAAAGGAAAGATATGAAAATACTGAAGAATAAAATAATGCTCAATGTACTCAAACTTGTCATGATCGTGGCACTCGGGGTGACATCGTATTATACCTATCTTGCTTATCAGCATTACACTTCGGTAAAAAAGAGTGCAAAACTTTCTTCCTTCCTGGATGTGTTCGAACCTGCACTGGAGAAGATAGTATCGGAAAGGATCCGCAGTGCCGCGTACCTCGCAGTACAGAGCAAAAGCAACCTTAGAAAACTGAAAGAGGCAAGAAACAGCACCGATCTTGCATTGAGGGATCTGGAAACGTTTGCCTATGACCATCCCAGGTATGAAGCGTATATCAAGCAGATAGACAGGACCGCCAAAGAACTCTCCACTGCAAGAAAAGAGCTGGATCAGCTGAATGACGGGCGCAGAAACATGCAGGTTCAAAGCTATTACCAGAAGATATCCCTATCGTTATTGGAGATGCTGGGATCTGTTTCTGCAATGCAGGATGTGAAGAAGATCAAAAAGTATCTATCGGAGTATCAGACGTACACGGGTCTCAAGGAGAACACGGTTGCAGAGCATACGGTGGTCTATCCAGTGCTGCTGGGGTCACGGACGATGGGGAGTGAAGAGATCGCACTTTGGAAGGAAACGATCGCCAAGGACAGCCTGCCTTCCTCAGAGAGCCTGAAAGAGAGCATCGCAGGTGCTGAAATGGGAGCCTTGCTCTCAAATAAAGCGTACCGCGCCATCATCTCTGGAGAGCGCGAAATGATCCTGGCCGAAGCAAGAAGAGGCAACTATTCGGTTTCTGTTCCGGGATGGCAGAACAAGATAGAAGAAAAGACGGCCTACTTCGGGAAGATCCTGTCATTGCTGCATAGCGAGATCAAAAACCTTGAAGAAGAGCGTATCACAGAGAGTAGGGATGGCCTGATAAAGTACGGAGCAGCCATATTGGTGCTGCTGTTGCTGCTGATCCAGCTTTTTATGATACGATTGAAAACCAATAAAGAGAGACAGATCTCGGATGATACCATGAAAGAGATAGAGCTGATCTTTGATAAAAAACAGCAGCAGGAGATACAGCGGCTGATCGACAGCGGAAAAGTCGATTATATCTATAAATTCCTGATTCAGGCGATCAAGGATGCCAATCAGACCAAAGATCTTTTTCTTGCCAGTATGTCCCATGAGATCCGTACACCGCTCAATGGTATCCTCGGATTTACACAACTGCTGAAAGATGCCGATTCGAAAGAAGAGAGAGAAGAGTTCATCTCCGTGATAGAGAAGAGTTCTGCAAATCTTTTGACGATCGTGAACGATATCCTGGACCTCTCCAAGATCAAGGCGCAGAAGGTCGAGCTTGAAACGATAGAGTTCGATCCTGTGGACAGCTTTGAATCGGCCGTAGAATCCTATGCGGCCAAGGCAGCCGAAGAGCATATTGACTTCAATATCTTTTTGGATCCGCAACTGCCTACACTGCTTTCAGGCGATCCCACCAAGATCTCTCAGGTCCTTGTCAATCTCATCAGTAATGCGATCAAGTTCACTCCGGAGAACGGTGAAGTGAATGTACGGGTCGAGAAGCTGTTTGAAAATGATAACAGTGCTGAGATCAAGTTCTCCGTATCGGATACAGGTATCGGGCTTACACCTGAGCAAAAAGATAGAATATTTGAAGCATTTTCACAGGCAGATGTCAGTACCAGCAGAAAGTACGGGGGTACAGGCCTGGGACTCTCCATTTCAGGAAAATTTGTCGATATGATGGGGGGAGAGCTTAAGATCAGAAGCGTCAAGGACCAAGGTTCTACGTTCTACTTCACTATAAAGCTCAAGAAGCCTAAAGCGGCCAAGAGAAGAGAAGTGATCGATATGAGCGGATTCTCTGTGGGTATCCTTGACCCTCATCTGGGCACCGAGTATGAGATAGATAGGAACCTCGAAGCCTATATCGCTTCTACGGGTGCGAAGATCACACATTATACGGATGAATCCCTATTGGCGCTAAAAGGTACTTCAGCGCTTCCGGACATTCTCTTCATTGATCATAAGTTCCGTTCACGCCAGGGCGAACTCGAGCCGTTCCTGGACCTTGATACCAAAATAGTGTTGATGTCCACAGGAAACCAAAAGAGATTCCTTGAGCAATATAAGTCACGTATACACAGAGTACTCTATAAGCCGATCAACTTTACCAAAACACTCAAAATACTGAGTGAGAAAGAGGAGGTCTCGGAAAGTACGAAGAAGATCAAGTTCGCCAATCTGCATATGCTGGTAGCAGAGGACAATCTCATCAACCAAAAGCTGATACGACATGTTCTGAACGGGTTCGGCATAGAGGTGACGATCGCCAATAACGGAAAAGAAGCGCTGGAACATCGTATGAATAACCAGTATGACATGATCTTTATGGATATTCAAATGCCTGTCATGGGTGGCCTGGAAGCGACGGCAAATATATTCAGCCACGAAAGGGAACATAAGAAAAGACATATCCCTATCGTCGCACTGACGGCCAATGCGATCGTCGGCGACAAAGAGATGTATCTCTCTGCCGGTATGGACGGGTTTCTCTCCAAGCCTATAGAGTTGGACAGTTTACGAGCGCTTTTGATAAAGTATTTTGAAGACAGGATCGTTGAGAAGAGCTAGAGAGTGAAGTGCTTTCAGCCTAGGCGAAGGGCTCTCAAGAGAGTCTGTTCTTAAAATCCTCATACCCGAATTCGCGTACCACTTCTACGCTGCCGTCGATTCTTTTGATCGCGATGGAGGGAAGCTTGACCCCGTTGAAGGTAGTGGCTTTCACCATCGTGTAGTGCATCTGGTCTTCGAAGATCACTTTATCTCCTATCTTCAAAGGTGCATCGAAACTGTAGTCTCCCATGATATCTCCTGCGAGACAGGTGTTGCCCGCCAGACGGTAGGTATGTGCTTTTTCTCCTGCTTTTCCTGCGCCCCGGACCTCTGCACGGTAGGGCATGATGATCGTATCTGGCATATGGGCTTCCGCTGAAGAGTCGAGAATGGCGATATCCATACCGTTGTGTACGATGTCGAGTACCGTGGTGACAAGAGGGCCTGTCTCCCATCCTACGGCTTCTCCGGGTTCAAGATAGACCTCTACACCATACTTTTTCTTGAACGCTTGGATGAGTGCTATCAGTTTCTGCGTATCATACCCTTTGCGTGTGATATGGTGCCCTCCGCCGAAGTTGATCCATTTCATTTTTGGCAGATAAGACCCGAACTTCTCTTCAAAGTTCTTCAGTACATTCTCAAGGGCACTGCTGTCCTGCTCACAGAGTGCATGAAAATGCAGCCCGTCACAGAGGCTTAAGATGGACTCATCCATATTTTCCAGGGTCGTCCCGAGCCTGGAGTAGAGTCCGCAGGGGTTGTAGATCTCTTTGGGAGATTCAGAATACTCCGGATTCACGCGCAGGCCCAGGGAGAGTGCGGGATTGATCTCTTTTGCCTGTGCGGCGAACCTGTGGAACTGTGCAGGCGAGTTGAATACCATGTGGTGGGAGATGGAAGCTATCTCCTCTATCTCTTCTTCTTTGAATGCAGGAGAGTAGGTATGCACCTCTTTGCCGAAGGTCTCCTCTGCCAGTTTCGCTTCATGCAGACCGCTGGCACAGCATCCGTCAAGATAGGGTCTGATGAACGGAAAACTTTTCCATAGGGCATACCCTTTGAGCGCAAGCAATATTTTAGCGCCGCTTTGTTGCTTTACAGCACTGAGCAGTTCGAGATTATGTTGAAGTTTTTCCTCTTCAAGCAGCCAACAGGGGGAAGGTAAAGTTGATAGTATCTTGTTCATGACACATTATAGCAATAGAATCCAAAAAATTTTGTTATAATGAAAAAAATATTTTAGGGGGATAGGTCGTCATGAGTACAAGGGAATATGAAAATCGTAAGAACAGTTTGAGGTTTAACGGTAAAGAGATACAGCTTGCTGCCAAGATGTTGGAATCACTGCAGACCACTATCGATATCGTCTACTATCTGATGGAGCATGAGGATGAGCAAACGTTCGTGCTTATGCTGGTGTCTGCCAGGGAGATGGACCTGGGAACGCTGCTGGAGAATGAGAAACGCGATACCGATATCCTGTTCGAGATCGACAAAGAGGATGCGCTGTATGTCATGCTTTGCCAGGATACCAAGGTGGACGGCGGATATCATTTTGCACAAAGGATCATCCGGAACATTCAGGAAGAGAAGGGGAAGGAGATCTACTGTACGGAACTGGAGATACGATCGAGACATTACAGCCCCAAACAGGTGATCTTAAAACTGCTTGAGACATTTGTCAAAAGCAAACAGGGAGAACAGTCGGATGAAATTGTCTTCAGAAGCCTTAACTAATTAGTAGGTTTTAAGGCATTTTACAGTAAAATCCCGACCAAATATACCGCAGGAATGCAGGTAAAAACATATTAAGGATGATTCGGCATGAAAAGAACATACCAACCGCATAGTACACCAAGAAAAAGAACACACGGATTCAGAACAAGAATGAAGACAAAGAACGGTAGAAAAGTGATTTCTGCAAGAAGAGCTAAAGGTAGAAAAAGATTAGCCGTATAAAACGACCGGTATAAAATCATAAGCTCGATCAAACATTTTACTAGGATCAAGACCAGTAAAGAGTTTAACAGCGTATACAAACACGCTACAGCAACGTGGCATACCCCTTACTTTGTACTTTTCTTCAAAAAGAATGAAGCGTACAAAGTAGGTTTTGTTGCCTCTAAGAAAATTGGAAATGCAGTTCATCGAAACAGAGCAAAACGTTTGTTAAGAGCACATTTCATCGAAAATATTGACCTCTTATCGCAAGGTAGTTATGTCTTGGTTGCAAAACCTGCACTGATAAAAGAAAACTATTCTGTGACCAGTAAAGCGTATCTACATGCACTTAAGAAGTGTGGCTGCAACATAATTTAACCCAGTAAACACTATACTATCAATCATATATTATTAAAGGCACAATTTTGGAACAACAAGATCTAAACAGACGACTTCTTCTGGCACTGGCACTCTCTTTTTTTGTATTCATAGGATACAGTTATTTTTTCCCGGCCCCGACACCTTCACAAAGTACGCAACAGACAGCAGCCTCTACCCATCAAACGCCTTCGGTCGATACCGCATCTGATACGAGTACACCTGCAGCAAGCAGTGCTACAGCGGCCGCAACTGCACCGGTACAAACCGCAACTGCCCCTTTGGCAACGGTGAGATCTGAAAACTTCATTATCACCGTGGATGCGTTCGGACGTATCGCTCAAGTGGAACTGCTGGAGGCAAAGTATCGTGATGATGAGGGGAATAATCTAAAGATGCTCAATGTCGACAAGGTCAAACCTTTGGAAGTAAGGTTCTCTGATGCCAAGCTGAACGAAGAAGCATTCAAGACGCCTTATGTGAACGCTGGAAATCAGAGCATAGATCTGGGTGAAGGTGAGCAAACGCTTACCCTGACGCAGACGCTCTCTTCTGTGACAGTCACCAAAAAGATCACCTTCAAGCCTACCGGTGAGTACAGTGTGACCGTAGCGACCTCTGCATCAACACCGTACTTTATCACACCGGGCCACAGACCTGAAGCTGACCACTCTATGTATATGCTGGTAAGGGGTGCACTGATCAAAGGCGCAGACAACATCATCCATACGATCGAAGACGGTGATGCGGAAGGGTATGAAAAGTTCCAAAATGCCAAAATAGCTTCTGCCTTCGACAGATACGTCGCTTCGATCTTCTTTGATTTCGACAAAGGGTTGAATGTTTCTATCTTAAAAGAGGCGAACGGGGATCCGCTCATCTTTGTGCAAGGGGCAGATACCTTGACCCTCAGTGCCTATATCGGTCCCAAAGAGCAGAGAATACTCGAAGCCATTCATCCGGAACTGACCGATGCCATTGAGTTCGGCTGGTTCTCATTCCTTGCAAAGCCGTTCTTTACCGTCCTGCTGTGGATCAATGACTATGTAGGTAACTGGGGATGGGCGATCATTCTCTTCACATTGCTGGTAAAGGTGGTCCTCTTCCCGCTTTCCTATAAAGGGATGATGTCTATGCAGAAGCTGAAAGACCTGGCACCTAAAATGAAAGATATCAAAGAGAAGTATAAGGGCGATCCTGCAAAGATGAATGCCCAAATGATGGAGATGTACAAAAAACACGGGGCAAATCCGATGGGCGGGTGTCTTCCGCTGCTTCTCCAGATCCCTGTTTTCTTTGCACTTTACCGTGTGCTTTTGAATGCGGATGAGCTGCAGGGTGCGCCGTGGATACTCTGGATAGAGAATCTTGCCGTGATGGACCCGTACTTCATACTGCCTGTATTGATGGGTGCATCGATGTGGTTCCAGCAGAAGATCACGCCAAGCAACTTTACCGACCCGTTGCAAGAGAAGATCTTTAAATGGTTCCCGGTGATCATGACCGTGTTCTTTATCTATTTCCCGTCGGGTCTGGTATTGTACTGGCTGGTGAACAACCTCTTTACCATTGCACAGCAATACTTCATCAACCATATGTATGAAAAGCACAAAGCAGCTGCTATCGCAGCGCACAAAAAGGCAAAGGACTAGTGTATGCGGAAGGTTGAAGCACCGACACTGGAAGAAGCTTACCAAAAAGCTTCCCAATTGTTAGAATGTTCTATCTCCGAACTTCAATCAGAAGTCGTGCAACATCCCTCTAAAGGTATCCTGGGCTTTTTCAAAAAAAATGCGATCATCGTAGCCGCATGCAAACCTCCTGTACAAAAAGAGGCTGAGCCTGAAGCATCACAGGAAGAAACGCTTGCTGCCCCAAGCGCAGAAGAGAGTGTGGCCGCTGAGATCCTTGCCACCGTGAAAGAAGAGTATACGGCACCTGCAGAACCTACCTTTGAAAAAGATGCCATTGTCGACAGTTTCTTTGACGCGGACCGTCACGAGGATGAGGCATTTGAAGACGAAGAGATGGTCTATGACGAGCTGGCCCGCCTGATCGAGGAGCAGCTCAAAGAACTGCTTTCCCATTCCTGTTTTGATATCGATGTGGTCGAAGTGGACGTGAGGGACAATACCGCACTTATCTTTATAGACGGCGAGGATGCAGCACTGCTGATAGGAAAAGAGGGATATCGCTATAATGCGCTCTCCTACATGCTCTTCAATTGGCTGCACACCAAATATGAACTTTTCATTAAGCTTGAGATCGCAGAGTTCCTGACCTCGCAGCAGGAGATGATCCGTAACTATATCAAGCCGGTCATCGAAACCGTTGAAAAGCAGGGTAAAGGCAAAACGCGTTTTCTTGACGGCATCTTGGTGCAGATAGCCCTGGAACAGCTGCGTGAAAGATTTCCCGACAAATATGTCGCCGTGAAGACAAGCCGTGAGGGTAAAAAGTTCGTGGTCATCAACGAATTTTACAACCACAAGTCCCATGAATAACTCAATTGCTGCCATTGCCACCGCACACGGTGTCTCTTCCATCTCCATCATCAGGATAAGCGGGGATGCTGCCCTGGAGATCGCGCATAAAATTTCCCACAGGGATCACATCACTCCGAGGTATGCGCACCTTACTTCCCTCTACAATTTCAACGATGAACTGATAGACCAGGCGATCATGATCTATTTTGCCGCGCCGCACAGTTTTACCGGGGAAGAGGTGGTGGAGTTCCAGTGCCACGGCGGGATGATCGTGGCTCAGGAGATACTGGACACCATTACCTCCTATGGTGTCAGACTCGCCCAGCCTGGCGAATTTTCCAAACGGGCATTCCTCAACGGCAAGATAGACCTGACCGAGGCAGAGGCGATCTCAAAACTGATAGAGGCCAAAAGTGTCGACGCCGCAAAGATACTCGCCAAACAGATGAAGGGGGAGCTTAAAACCTTTGTAGATGAGAGCAGGGATGCTTTGTTGAGGGCTCTGGCCTATTCTGAAGTGATGATCGACTATGCAGAAGAAGATATCCCTGATGACATCATGCAGAGCATCCGCAAACAGTTGGATGGCCTGACAGAGCAGATAGAGAAGATCGTGACGGCAAGCTACAGACGAAGAGGATTGATCGAAGGGTTCAAGGTGGCCATCATCGGGAAGCCCAATGTGGGAAAAAGTTCTTTGCTGAATGCGCTGCTTTCCTATGAGAGGGCTATCGTCAGTGACATCGCGGGAACGACGAGGGATACGATCGAGGAGCAGGTACGTATAGGCTCGCATATCATCAGGCTGGTAGATACAGCTGGGATACGTGAGTCGGAGGATACCATCGAAAAGATCGGGATAGAGCGTTCACTCTCCTCTGTAGCCGATGCAGATGTCATCGTGGCACTCTTCGACAGTTCGCGTGCATTTGACGAAGAAGATGCAAAGATACTCTCTATCCTTGAAGCGCTTGAGGGGAAGCACATAGTGGTCGCGTTGAACAAGTCGGACCTTCCCAGGGTACTCGATACAGAGAGACTCCGCTCTTTTGACCCGCTGGAGGTCAGTGCCAAAAAAGCCTTTGTAAGATTGACAGAAAAACTCGAAGCGTTGTTTGACAGTATCGGAGAGGGGGAAGAGCTCATGCTGATCTCCGCCAGACAGATCGAAGCGGTCAATCAGGCAAAAGCCTCGATAGAAGAAGCAAAGACCCCTCTGATGGACGGAGAACTGGAGTTCTTCTCTTACCATCTGCAAGAAGCGGTCAAGTCCATCTCTTCGATCTCAAAACCCTACGACAGTGAAGAGATACTGGACAAAATGTTCGGTGAGTTCTGTCTGGGGAAATAAGGTGCAGATCATGGAATATTTTGATTACAATGGAACGTTCGAGTTGTATATGATAGCAGGGCTGTCTCTTTTTACGCTTTGGTTCATTCGAAATACCATTGCCTACTACAAGGGTGAAAAAAGAAAAGTGAAGCATCTGCACCGCTTTGCCAAAGAGGGTGAAGCGGAAGCGCAACAATCTCTGGCCCAAAGGTACCACAAGGGCGATGCGGTCAAGAAAAGCTGCGACAGAGCGGCCTTCTGGTATCAAAAAGCCGCTTTTTCCGGTCATGATGAAGCAAAGCAGTTTTTAGAGAAGATTCGTAAAAAGAAACGCTGCTAATCACAAAGCGTAAAGTAAATTGTGTATAATAGCGAAATTACAAATAGGTGTTAAAATGTTTAAAATAGTTACTATCATGATACTGTCCTTGATGACAATGTTTTTATTTACCGGATGTGTACAGACGGATCTCACTGTAAATAAGAAGCAGTCAAGCCAGAACTTTTGGGCTGATCTGACGAACGTGGATGATGTCGATATGTCAGACTTTGATGAAAACCTCACTGAGTCTGAAATGATGCTGACAGAAGGCGATGAAGCCAACAGGATGGCGCGCATCGAATTCCCTGTGTCAGAATACAGCCGTTTGGGACGAATAGGAAGGGGTACGATCAAGGGTTCTATCTATATCAGGGATCTCTATGCCCAGAAAGTCGTAGGGGAGAATACAAGGCTGTACCTGAACCCTATCACAAGTTATTCCCAGCAGTGGTATGAAGAGAGTTATCTGGGCGGAGCCAAGATGGAAGAGGCGGACCCCAGACTCTTTAACTACTTGCAGTTCACCGCTTCGGACAAGAACGGCAAGTTCGCATTTTACGGGGTGCCATCAGGAAGCTACTATCTGATAGGGACGGTGAAGTGCGGGCAGGAGTGCGGTTATGAGAGTATGAAAAATATACGTATAGCGACCAGAGTAAGGGTCGTAGGCAAGCAGGTCGTCACCCAAGACCTAACAAAAAACCTGGAGTAGCGGATCGCCGTCAACGGCCGGCCGGTCGGCTATTTTACCCTTTCGGGTAGGCGCTTTCCAATGCCTGATAGAGTCCTTCAGGCGTGACAGTGTCATTCTCCTCAAGCACACGCTGCATCACGACGTTATCTTCTTCTCCGTTCCATATTTTGATATAGGTACCTTCTTTGTATCCATGGTCCTGTCTGAACTTGTTCAGGATGTTTTTCCCTACATAGAGGCTATAGAGCGCATCAAGATTTAATCCCGACTGCACTGCCACATCGATAAATGCCTCCATCAGTTTTTCTGTAGACTCCCCGCAAAAAACTGTTTTCATCAAGTCTTCTACCACTTCTATCTGGCCATAATGGTCCTTGGTGGTGGGGGTGATCTCGGCAGAGAAGGTTGGAAAGTTCGGCAGTGCATTGATCGTTTCGGCCAGTGTTTCGATCGTTCCAAGCGCCTGTATTTTATAGTCCTCGAGTCCCTGAGACATGATAAAGTGCCATATATCCACCGCTTCTATCTTGATATTCGCATAATCGGGCTGGGCATCGATATTCTTCCAGTGTTTCCAGGGATAGGACTCTATGAGCTCTGCACACTCCAGATAGGTGCAGCGTTTCCAATCGATACGTTTGCCGTTCTTGGTGATCCCTTTTTCCCAACCTTCACCGTTGGTCGCATCATTGAGTTCCTGTTGCAAAAGCAGCATCTGTAAAATTTTGTCCATGAAAAATTCCCGTCGTTTGATTCTTGTCTGTGATTGTATCAAAAATTGCCTTGCCTCCACGCCCATCACGGTTTTGTTTTATCGCAGGAATAAAAAATGCAGCAGATTGTCATTTACTTCGCACGCCTCATCACTTATTTAGTACTTTTTCATTATAATATGACCCTTATTTACCGCCTTAAAAAGGACAGAAAAACATGGCACAGATCGAAAATCTAGATGAAGTTTTAAAGAACCACAAACTAAGCAAAGCCGAGTATGAAGATATCCTGCGCATCCTTGACGGTCGTCATCCGAATATTGTTGAGATAGGTATCTTCTCTGCAATGTGGTCAGAGCACTGTTCCTATAAATCAAGTACAAAATATCTTAGAGGGTTCCCGACCAAAGCGCCATGGGTGATACAGGGGCCCGGCGAAAATGCCGGTGTGATCGATATCGGTGAAGGTATGGCGGCCGTATTTAAAATGGAGAGCCATAACCACCCTTCCTTTATTGAGCCGTTCCAGGGGGCAGCAACAGGCGTTGGAGGAATTCTGCGTGATGTCTTTACGATGGGTGCAAGACCGGTGGCCAACCTGAATGCGCTGCGTTTTGGTACCGTGACAGGCAACAGCGATACCGCAAAGTATCAAAGACACCTTGTTCGCGGTGTGGTAGACGGTATCGGAAGCTATGGTAACTGTATGGGAGTGCCTACTATCGGCGGTGAAGTGAGCTTTGATGAAAGCTACAACGGGAACATCCTTGTCAATGCCTTTTCATTGGGACTGGTAAAGGCTGATGAGATCTTCCTGGGTGTCGCATCGGGTGTAGGGAACTCGGTCATGTACGTGGGATCCAAAACTGGACGTGATGGTCTTGGTGGAGCGGTGATGAGTTCAGACAGCTTTACCGAAGAGTCCAAATCACTCCGTCCGACCGTTCAGGTAGGTGACCCGTTTACTGAAAAACTGCTGCTTGAGGCATGTCTGGAGTTGTTCAAAACGGACCACGTGGTCGGTATTCAGGACATGGGTGCAGCGGGATTGACCTCTTCCTCATTTGAAATGGCAGGTAAGACAGGAGCGGGGCTGATCATGCATCTGGATAAAGTGCCTGCGCGCGAAGAGGGGATGACACCCTATGACTTCATGCTTTCCGAGTCTCAGGAGCGTATGCTGATCTGTGCAAAACAGGGAAGCGAGCAGGCGATCATCGAGATCTTTGAGAAGTGGGACCTGGATGTTGCTGTGATCGGCGAGGTAACAGATACGGGCCGTATGGAGCTCTTCTGGCACGGTGAAAAATGTGCAGACATGCCGATCGCACCGGTGAGCGAGGAAGCTCCGGTACTCGACAGACCTGTGGCAAGACCGAAGTACCTTGACGAGGTCAATGCAAAAACAGTAGAGAGCTATCCGGCAGTTGAGGATCAGCAAGCCTATGAAGCGCTGCTTTCGAACATCGAAGTTTCAGATAAATCCTGGGTATACAACCAATATGACTCGATGGTGCAGACCAATACGACCAAGGGGCCGGGAAGTCTGGATGCTTCCTGTATCCGTATCAAAGAGAACGGCAAAGCACTGGCGATGAGCTCAGACTGTAACCCGCGTTACTGCTACATCGATCCGAAGAAAGGTGCGGCACTTGCCGTAGTAGAGTCTGGTCGTAACGTGGCGATGAGCGGAGCGAGACCGCTTTCCATTACGGATTGTCTCAATTACGGCAACCCGGAGAACCCGGAAGTGATGTGGCAGTTCGCACAGGGCTGTGAAGGGATCAAAGAGGCATGTTCGGCGCTCAATACACCGGTGGTCAGCGGGAACGTCTCTCTCTACAATGAGACGAACGGGGTAAGCGTATTCCCTACGCCGGCCATTGCGATGGTAGGACTCAACGAGGATCAGAACAGGGTACTTCCTTCTGCTTTTCAGGAAGAGGGAAGCAAGGTGCTTCTCATCGGTGAGACCAAAGGGGAATTCGGCGGTTCACTCTACATCAAAGCACTGCATGGCGAAACGGCAGGTTCCCTGCCGACTTTTGACTACCAGTCTGAACTTGCACTCTGGGAGCTTGTGATCGAAGCGAACAAAAAAGGACTTTTACGGTCAGCAAAAGATGTGAACGTCGGTGGGCTCGCGATAGCGCTTTCCAAAATGGCAGCGGTTTCGAACAAAGGTATCACTGCTGAGATCGCTTTGGATCAGAGTAAACATATTTTCGATGAGTCACAAAGCAGAGCACTGCTGGAAGTTTCCGAAGAGAATGTCGAAGGCGTGGTTCGTATGGCAATGGAGCTGGGGCTTAAAGTGACCACTATCGGTGAAGTGGGCGGCGACATGGTGAAGGTCAATAATGTGGGCCTTCCGCTTGAGAAGGTCAAAGATATCTACTTCAATACCTTTGCCCGTACGATCGAGCAGGACCTGTAATCGTCTGATCTGACCTCGTTCCCACTCTCCTGAGTGGGAATGCGCTGTGAATGAAATGAGGAAGTACCCTTGGGGTGCATACTTGAGTTTATTGTTTGGATTGATGTATGCATTTTTAATTTTATTTTGAGGATGAGAGTTTTATTTCTACTTTTTTTAAAAAAAAGTAGAGCAAAAAAGCGTCACTTTTCAAGTGTGCTTCAATGTTACGACGCATGCTTCGCAATATTTGCGCCTTCACATCGGCACACTCAGTGAAAAGTGACATAAAAATGTAAAGAAAAGTTTAAAAGAGAGAAAAAATGAGAGCGTTATTAAGTGTAAGTGACAAAGCGGGTATCGTTGAGTTTGCCAAAGGTTTGGAGCGTTTGGGGTGGGAGATCATTTCTACCGGCGGTACCTATAAGAAGCTGAATGAAGCGGGTGTCAAAGTGATCGAGATCGATGAAGTGACAAAGTTTCCGGAGTGTTTTGAAGGGCGTGTAAAAACACTGAACCCCTATGTGCATGGGGGGATCCTTCATAAAAGAGGCGATGAGGCACATGTGGCACAGGCCAAAGAGCTGGGTGTGGAAGGTATCGACCTTGTCTGCGTGAACCTTTATCCGTTCAAAGAGACCATTGAGAGAACGGAAGACTTCGATGAGATCATAGAGAACATCGATATCGGCGGACCTACGATGGTGAGAAGTGCTGCGAAGAACTTCAATGATGTGCTGATCGTCACGGATGCCGGCGATTATGGTGCGGTACTGACGGCACTTGAGAAGAAGGAAGATACACTGGAGTTCAGACGCGGGCTTATGATCAAAGCCTTTGAACATACTGCAGCCTATGATTCGATGATCGCCAACTATATGAACGGCCGTTTCAATGACGGTTTCGGTGCATACCAGTTCATTACAGGAAAAAAATCGTTCCAGACACGTTACGGAGAGAACCCGCATCAAAAAGGTGCACTCTATGAGTTCGACAACCACTTCACCAAGCATTTCAAACAGGTCAAAGGGGAAGCAAGCTTCAACAACATCAATGACGTGAACGGTGCACTGAAGATCGCTTCAAGCTTCGGGGATGAAAATGCGGTATGTATCGTCAAACACGGTAACCCGTGCGGATTTGCGATCAAAGAGACACTGTTGGCGTCCTATACAGAAGCACTGAAATGCGATCCTGTCTCTGCCTTCGGCGGGGTGGTAGCCGTCAATGGGATCGTCACGAAGGAACTTGCAGAGAAAATGAACGAGATCTTCCTAGAAGTGGTGATGGCTGCAGATTTCGAGCCGGAAGCACTGGAAGTATTTGAAAAGAAAAAGCGTCTGAAACTCTTTGCGCAGGGCGGTACGAAACTGGTCATGTCAAATGACAGCCATGACTTCAAACATGTCGATGGCGGATTCGTCTATCAGAATGCAGACTGTATCTGTGACAACGAAGTACACAATGCACAGCAGAAATCCAAACTTGCAGCCACAGCGCAGGAGATGAAAGACCTGGAGATCGCATGGAAAGTGGCCGGGCTTACAAAGTCCAACTGTGTGGTGTATGTCAAAGACTCGGCGATGGTCGCTGTGGGTATGGGTATGACCAGCCGTGTAGATGCGGCGCAGTGTGCCCTTAAAAAGGCAAAAGAGATGGACCTTGACGTATCGGGTGCGGCGATGGCATCCGAGGCATTCTTCCCGTTCCGTGACAGTATCGATGCGGCGGCGGCTGCGGGAGTCAAAGCGATCATCGAGCCTGGCGGAAGCATCAGGGATGATGAAGTGATCGAGGCTGCCAACGAACACGGTATCTCGCTTTACTTTACGACGGTAAGACACTTCCTGCATTAATGGCAGGACCGTACCGGCCGGGTACGGTCTTTTTACTTATTTATTTTTCTCCCTTTTTTGATCTTCTCTAAAAGAGTATAATAGATCATCAAAACACTAGGAACCACTATGGACAAACTGCTTATCGTATGGAGCACGGCCGAGATAGAAGTGGCCAAAAAGATGGTACTGCTCTACTCGAGCGTGATACTTCCAAGAGGATACTGGGACAAAGCGCATTTGATGATATGGGGCCCCTCTGCGAAACTTTTATCAGAAAACAGCGAACTGCAGGAGATGCTGGACCGTGTCAAAGCGACGGGTGTTGAACTCTCATGCTGTGTGGTATGCAGTGATGACTACGGTGTGACCGAAAAGCTGGGGTCGATGGGCATAGAGATGGTCCATACCGGAGAGATACTGACCCAGGCATTGAAAGAGGACTGGAAAGTGATCACTTTTTAATCTTTCCTGTGTCTGAACTGATACATCATGATGGAGGCTGCCACAGCCACATTAAAACTCTTGACACCCTCGGTCATCTCGATCGTCACGACTTCATCACAGAGGGAGAGTACTTCCTCTGAGAGCCCTGATCCTTCATGCCCCATCAGAAGTACCCATTTGTCTGACACTTTGACGGAAGAGAGAGGCGTGGAGTCTTCTGTCACTTCAGCGGCATAGAGTCGGTACCCTTGTCGTTTAAGTGCCGCCAGTGTCTCTTTCAATTCATTGTAGATATGCACTTTGAGCATGCTGACATGCCCCATGGAAACACGCAGGGCCCTTCTCGAGTAGGGATGCGGCCCATGTCCTGGCAGCAGATAGGAGTCGACGCCCAGCGCAGCAGCGGAGCGTGCGATCGCGCCTATGTTCTGCGTGGAGCTGATCTCATCGAGCATGATGATCTGATCACCTAGTCTATCAAGCGGGGTCTCTTTCGGACGTATACCGTGCATCATCACGTTATGGTGTATCTTGTGGCCGACGATCTGCTGCATCTGCTCTTTGGTGGCCACATAAAAAGTGGCAGTGTGCCTCGATGCCAACAGCGATCGGTAGGTATCGTAGTACGCTTGCGTGGCAAGGATGCTTTTCACCTCTATATCCTGTTCCAGCAGCAGGTTCACTACTTTCGGACTGTCTGCGACAAAACTTCCGTCAGCCTGAAATGCATGTTCACGGAACTGATGGTAGATCTCCAGCTCTTTGGCGTGTATGTCGTTGATCTGTATAAAATTCATGGAGGTATTGTACAGAAATTCACAATGATTGCACTTTGATTTTGCTATAATATGAAAAATTTATAATAATTATAAGAGGAATCTTCGTGAAAAAGATTTTAGTGGGATTGCTTGTGACCATGACCGTAGTAATGGCGGAATTACAACAGGTTTGGGCAACACCGGCATTTGCGGAAAAGAATATAAAGATCATAGATATCCGCACGCCTGCTGAGTGGAGAGAAACCGGCATTGTGAAAGGTTCTTATACCATCATGTTCTTTGATGAAAAGGGAGGCTTTGATGTAGCGGCCTTTTTGAAGGAGCTGGACAGGGTGGTAGAGAAGGATGAGCCGTTTGCCCTGATATGCAGGGTAGGGAGCCGCACTGCCATGGTTTCTGAGTTTTTGTCGGAGAGACTGGGATACAGGGTCATAAACCTTCAGGGCGGTATCATGAAAATGATCTATGAGGGCTACAGAACAGTACCCTATCAGCCATAAAATGACCAAACTTGATTGACATAGACTAAACTTTTTTGATATAATCCTTAAAAATACAATACCATTATTTTAGGATCATTATGTCAAAAAGTTTATATGAAACACTTGGTGTAAAAGAGAATGCCTCGGCGGATGAGATCAAAAAAGCCTATAGAAAACTCGCAAGAAAATATCATCCGGATATCAATAAAGACGAGAGTGCGGTAGAAAAGTTCAAAGAGATCAACGCTGCCTATGAAGTGCTCTCTGACCCGGAGAAAAAAGCACAGTATGATCAGTTCGGTGATCAGATGTTCGGCGGACAGAACTTTCATGACTTTGCAAGAGGACAGGGCGGCGGTGTTGACCTTGATGAGATACTCAGACAAATGTTCGGTGGCGGCGGAGGCGGCTTTGGAGGCGGTTTCGGCGGCAGTGCTGGCGGCTTCGGCGGCTTTGGCGGTCCGAATCTGGATCTGCAGACACGTATCACGGTACCTTTTATGGTCTCTGTCAACGGCGGAAAGCATACGGTATCGGTACAGGGGCAAAGTTTTGATATCAAGATACCTGCAGGGATCAAAAGCGGTGAGACGATGCGTGTCCGCGGTAAAGGCAAACAGTATCAGGGACATGCCGGCGACCTGCTGATACAGATAGAAGTGGCATCTTCGGACGAATATGAAAGAAAAGGCGACAACCTCTACAAAACCTTTGACGTTCCGTTGAAAGAAGCACTCTTCGGCGGCAAGATCGCAGTCGATACCCCAGAAAAAGAGGTCTCTCTCAAAGTACCGCAAAATACCAAAAACGGTCAAAAGTTCAGACTGAAAGGAAAAGGTGTTCCTGATAGAAAGACAGCCTTGAGAGGTGATCTCTATCTTGTAGCCAATGTGGTTCTGCCTGATGTGGATACATTGGATGAGGAACTTAAAACGATGATGGAAGCAAAACTATAAAGGATTATTGATGCATAGTTATGATGAACCGGTATATCTTATCTCCGTAGTGGCTACAATGCTCGACATACACCCCCAGACACTCAGACAGTATGAGCGTGAAGGTCTGGTGGAACCTTCGCGGACGCAGGGGCGTATGCGCCTCTACTCCCAGAGGGACATTGAGCGTATGAAGCTGATCTTACGTCTGACACGCCAGATGGGTGTGAACCTTGCAGGCGTGGACATGGTGCTTCAACTCAAAGAGCAGATGGACCAGATGCAGGAAGAGATAGACCAGTTGCGTGACGAGCTCAGCAAAGCAAACCGTAACGGTTCTGTACATTCGAGCAAGGCGCTGGTTGCCAAAGGCTCTTACGATATTATTATTTTCGAAGATTAAATAATAGATTTTTAAATTATTTAAATTTATTATATAATCTCTCTATGAGACAGCAGAAATACTATACGTTTTTTCAACAACAGATCCTTGTGATGATCGCCCTCTCCCTGATACCGGGTGTCGTCTATCTGTTTGCCGGATGGATATTCGGCATCATGATGCCAGCATTGATCTGGTATGCGCTGATGCTCCTTGTCTCTTTGTACGGATGGAAACTTTATACACAGTTTCAATCCCTTAAAATGAACGAAGCAACCTTAAAGCATTGGTATGACGGCGTTAGAGTCTTTATGTATAGCATATTTGCTTTATGGACAGTCGTCTTTTTACTCTATGTTGGCAAATCGGAATACGATCTGCATTATATAGCGATATTTACACAGATCGGTGCTTCTGTTGTGGCTTCTGCGTTGCTGGTTTCGGATAAAAAGATCTTTGTGCCTATCCTGTTCACTATGATACTCCCCCTGGCAGGATATTTTTTTCTGATCGGAACATGGTATGGCTATATCCTCTCTTCTTTTTCATTGGTGTTGCTGATCGTCCTTCTTTATGCGTCCAACAATACCTATACCCTGCTTCAAAAAAACTACTACCAGGCAAACCAGGATGAACTGACGGGTTTGTATAACCGAAGGTATTTTCTGGACTATATGGATGAACTCCTTAAGCGGGTGTATGAGACAGGAGAAACCGTACATATTTACCTGATCGATCTGGATTATTTTAAAACGATCAATGACTCTTTGGGTCATGATATCGGAGATGAACTGCTCATCGCAGTCTCAAAACGCATCAAGCTTTTTTCTCAAGATACGCATGTATTGGCACGATTAGGCGGTGATGAATTTGTCCTGGTAAGCAAAGAGAGCTGTAGTGAAGAGGATGCCTACGATTTTGCCTTGCGTCTGTTAGACAATATCCGGGAGCCGTATATCGTGGACCAGCATCATCTTTATGTCTCTGCAAGTATCGGGGTGCATCAGATACATCCTGACAGCCTGGACAGCATGACACTGCTTAAAAATGTTGACATCGCCATGTATGATGCAAAAACCAAAGGACGTGATACGGTGATGCTGTTCGATGAATCATTGTCATATGAGATCAATGAACACTTGATGATCGAACAGAAACTTCATTCGGCGCTTAAACATCATCAGCTGGATGTCTATTATCAGCCGCAATTTGACAGTACACGGCAGATGATAGGGTGTGAAGTATTGATAAGGTGGGAGGATAAAAGCTTCGGTGTCATAGCACCGGATGTCTTTATACCTATCGCAGAAAAGACAGGGCTGATCATTGATCTGGGCAGTTATGTGATGAATGAAATGTTCCAAACCCTCCATGACTGGAATGTAAGGGGAGTGGCATTGAAACATGTATCTGTGAATGTCAGTATCAAACAGCTGCTGCATTACTCTTTTGTCAAAGAGGTAGAGGCTTTACTGCAGATGTACCAACTGCAAAGTAGTGACCAAAAAATAGTGTTTGAGATCACAGAAAGCATTTTTGCAAGAGACGTACATAATGTGCTCGAGATCATGCATAAGTTAAGAAAACTGGGTATTTTCTTTTCGATCGATGATTTCGGTACGGGGTACTCCTCTTTGAGCTACTTAAATACCCTGCCTGTCACAGAACTCAAGATCGATAGATCGTTCATAGAGCAGTCTGGCAAGGATGAAAGTAATAGAAATATGATCAAGACCATTATCTCTATCGCAAAGAATTTTGATCTGACGATTGTGGCCGAAGGCGTTGAAACAGAGGAACAGTTCGATTTCCTTTCGGCCAATGGGTGTGATCTCTATCAGGGTTTTTATTTTGGAAATGTCATTCCAAAAGGTGAATTTGAAGAGAACTACCTTTTGAACTAGCGTTTACTTCACAGACTGGGCGATAAGATGGATGGCCATACCATAGCTTGTCGAGTTGTTGTAGCGTGTGAGCACGCGAAAGTTCTTAGCACCCAGCCAGATATCATCATGGGTCAGGTTCTGGTTTTTCAGCAGGTATGCTTTGGGCTCATTAAAAGGCTCGAGCGGTGTAATGCCGTGTTTCAGGATCGTACGTAGAGGCAGCGTACGTCTGTGGCTTGCTTTGAGTGCCGTGTAGCGCTTTCCTTTGAACCTGGTCGGTACTGCGACCAATGCACCTTTTCTCCATCCGTTCTGCTGCATGAATCTTGCGATAATACCGATGGCATCTTCCAGGTCCCATGGATCCCTGAGACCATCACGGTTATAATCCATACCGAACTTTCTGAATACGGACGGCATCTGCTGTACCACTCCCATGGCCCCGGCAAACGATCCCTGCAGTGCGGTGATGTCATACCCCTGTTCTCTTGCCATCAGAAAAAGATGTCCGAATTCCGATTTGAAAAACTTCTTCATACGGTTGGGATGAAAGGCGAGCGTGGCCAGGGCATCGAGCACACTATAGTCTCCGCTGTACTCTCCGAACTTGCTCTCCACTCCGATAAAACCTACGATATAGTCCATATCGACATGGTACTCTTTGCTTGCACGCAGCAGGGTATTGTAGTATCTCTTTTTGAACTTTTTGGCCTTTTTCAGGCTGACAGGGTCGAGTACATGCGCCTTGTAGCGTTCCCATGGTCCGTTGGTGGTTCCTACCCTGTATTTTCCCGTATAACGCGCCAGGGTATCCCGATCCTTCTTTGCCTTTTTCATGACAGCGGTCATATAGCTGCGTTTGAAATGGTGTTTGTTGACCATCATGTCGATGAACGCTCTGACCTCTTTTTTGGCCAGGAAATCATAGGGGACAGGCGGACGGTCCTCATTGGCAAAAAGCCATAGCGGCAGCAGCATGACAAGTAGACAGCGTTTGAGAAATTTCATCTATGCCCCCTCTGTTTTCGCAAGTACCAGGAGGCTGTCACGGTAGATGGGTTCATCAATGAATCCGTATTTCTCATCCATGAATCCATTGACCCCTTCTGCCGAACGGGCTTCAAACGCTTCTTTGATATGCAGGGCCCTCTCTATGGCATCGCTGTCGGTATGAAAGATGCGGTTCGCTATCTCCACCTGCTTGGGCCCCATGCATGCTTTGCTCTCGAACCCCATCATTTTTTCCCGTTCGCACCATGCCTTGAACGTTTCCGTATCATTGTACTCCTGGAACATGAAAGAGACCGGATGGATCCCGGCGGTCTTGGTATCCACCAAAAACTTGGAGAGTATGTAATCTATGGTAGGATTTTGCAGTGTCACGATGGACTGAGGCAGCCCAAGGGAAGTAAGCAGGTCCAGAATGCCCAGATTGGCCGTGGTGAGGCGTTCGTCTATGCGAAGTGTGCTCAAGCTGTTAAACGCCTCTTTGGTCTCCAGGGAGATATGCAGCTCTTTGTCTTCTGAGAGCAGGGTCAGTGCCTGGGCTATCTCTGTCTGGGTTTTGATCTTGGCCACACGTACGGCATCAAAGCCGAAATCATTTAAAAATGCGATCTCTTCCGCGCCGCCTTCATGGAGAGGATTGGTTCGCACGATGATGAAGGAGTCGGAGCGTTCCATATGGGAAAGGAAAAGCGCAATGTTGTGCAGGGCCTCTTTCTTGCGTGAAGGGGCGATGGCATCTTCAAGGTTCAGGGTGATCATATCGGCCCGGCTCTCATCCATACGGTTCAGATGCTTAAGATTGAGAGGATTGAGCATCATGTTGGATCTGTGACGCCGTATGGCCGTGGGAGCTTTATGCTTATTTCCAAACTGGGTAGGTAGTGTCTCTAGGGTATCAAATATCATACTGCTATGGTATCTAAAATTCACTCAAAAGTGAGAGTGGTTTTGATGGTATCGCAGGGGAGGACCTTTTGTTTTTTTGCTTTTTGTCTGAAAGAAAAGTTTTTATAGAAGACAGTGTTTTATTTCATAAAATATGCTATGATAAAATAACAGTAAAAATACATTCAGTTGAACTGTTGCGGTTTTATAAATCAAATAGAAGGAGAACAAGATGAACTATGAAGATACTATGGTGATTGTTGCTGATTTGGGAGAATTGAAAGCGTTTCACGTAAAGAAAAATGAGGGAATGGTAGAGAATGAGTTGAAGATCTCCTATTCGCTTGAAATGCTCAATGACATCAGCTATATCGATGCGCATAAAAGAGTTCAGGATGTTGTAAGCGACAGTGCAGGCAGACTTGGGACCTCAGGAACTCCAAATGCCGGGAAATGGGGAAGCTCAACAGGCGAACCTCATAACCTTGAAAACGAGAGAAAAAGACGTTCCATTAAAGATGTAGCCAATGATATCAACATGATCGTCAAAAATGAAAAACCGAAACAGCTGCTGCTGGCATTTCCACAGGAGACAAATGCCCAACTGATCGATGCATTGACACAGGAAACAAAAGCTGTGCTGGTAAAAAATGTAGCCTCTGATCTGATCAATACCCGTACTTCCGAGATCCTCTCCCACTTTTAAATCTTACAAAAGCCTCTGAAGGAGTGTTCGGGGGTTCAATCTTATTACAGTATAATACCCTCTTTACAAACGCAAGCCTCCATGGACGGCATGCGTTGTCGATACGATGCAGAAGAGATCGTTGATATCCCGTATGAATAACGGAAACAAAGAGACCGGTCCGTTCCAGGACGTACCGGTAGACAAGGCTGGATTTTGAGCGACAAGACAGAGGTGCTGGAAGCACTGAAACACACGAATGTTTTTCTGACAGGCGGCGCGGGCGTAGGAAAGAGCTATATTACCAATGAGGTGATCGCTGACTACCGCCAAAGAGGAAAGCAGGTGGTCTCCCTGGGATCCACGGGTGTGAGTGCAGTGAATATAGGCGGATTTACGGTACACAGCTTTTTTGTGTTCGGGATCGCTAACAATTTTGAAGCACTGGTTGCGGGAGACAAACGGGCCAAGAAAAGGCTTGCAGACCTGAAGAAAGTGCTCAAGGCCACGGACCTTATCATCATCGATGAGATCTCGATGGTGAGTACGGACCTGATGGAGATGATAGCCTACAGACTCAACCATTACGGATACCTGGGAAAGGTGCTCTTTGTAGGAGACTTTTTTCAGCTGCCTCCTGTACAAAAACAGCAGGGCAGCAATGACATTTTCGGAGAGAAGCTCTACGCGTTTGAGAGCATGGCCTGGGAGCGTTTTGAACTGATGGTCATAGAACTCACCGAGATGAAGCGTACGACAGACGCGGAATTTACCCATATACTCTCCAAAGTACGCAAAGGAGTGTGTGACGATGAGGTCATACACTACATGACCAGGCTCTGGAACACGGAAACACTTGAAAAAGAACCGACCTATCTGTACGGGCGCAATCTGGAAGTAGAACAGACCAACAGGGCGAAGATCAATGAACTCGATAGCGAAGAGACCATACTCTTTGCCAACATAGAGATGTTCGGTTCGGTGCATGAGAAGAAACTTTCGGGATGGAAAAACATGCTGCCCATTTCAGAACAGCTTACCCTGAAAGAGGGGGTTCCCGTTCTTTTTACGGTGAACAAGTGGGGCAAATTCGTCAACGGTGAGAGAGGGATACTCAGAAAAATAGAAGAGGACCATCTTATCGTAGAAAAAGAGGATGAGTTCGTGCGTGTGGAGAGACATGATTTCGATCTGGTCGATATGCTGGTGAAAGAGGACGGCACCGTAGAGACCGTGTCTCTTGCGACACTTTCACAGTTTCCGCTCAAGCTGGCCTATGCGGTGACGATACACAAATCCCAGGGCATGAGCATAGACCATTTGGTATGTAACGTAGATAACATTTTTGCACCGAGCCAGTTCTATGTAGCGATCTCACGTGCCATCAATCCCAAACATTTAAGGATCGATTTCAACAGGGGTGATCTGACACAGTATCTCAAAAGGGTGATCAACGTCGATCCGCGTGTGGTACAGTACTACGAACGTCTCAGTACGCAATGACGATATCGATATCGCCTGCAGGCTTGATGTGTAGGAGAGGTTCCTCGATGGTGACGATGTCCCCGTCAAGCTCTACAAAATTATAGCTGTTCCCCAGATCTATACGCAACTCCTTCACTTCTCCGTAAAAACTGCCGAACTTTTTAATGAACGATGCCGGGGTGAAGATGAAAAACCGGTTGGCGCTCAAAAGCATGAAGGGGGTCATCACAAGATGCAGCGGGAGAAGAAACAGCACAGCCAATAGATACTTCAGCATATTTCCTTTGAGCAGACCAAAACGCAGTGTTTCGGCAAGAAAGATATGCTGCAGGTCGCCCATATTCCCTGCAGAGAAGAGAAATACCTCCTGATTGAGCGTATAGTAGCGGTGTTTTTGGGTGCGAAGAGTCTCACCCTCTGCCAAACGTTTCAGGACCTTTTCCACTTTCGGTACCCTGTGCAGTTTCGCCACCACATTAAAAGAACCTGTCGGGTTGAGAATGAATGCGGCTGAGTGCGGGATATGCTGCAACGTGTTGATCACCCGCCTGATCGTGCCGTCCCCGCCGGAGATAATGATATAGTCATACAGCGGTATATCTTCATGTCCAGCCAGCTCGGATGCTTCTATCGAAGTGATAGGAAGTGCAGCGTGCTGGAGTCTTTGGCCGATAGAAAGAATACGCATGTCTCTCCTTAGTTATATCAGATATAATTATAGCTATGAAACTTGAAAATGAAGATGCACTTGACCACCTTATACTATGCAAGCAGTGTCATACCCTGCATGAAGAGATCCCTCTCAAAGATGGCACAACGGCCCGTTGTTCCAAATGCGGCGCGATGCTCTACAGGTATGACAGCAAGCTGATCGATAAAGGGCTGGCTTTAAGCATCACTGGGCTTATCTTTTTTATCCTTTCGAATCTCTTCCCTTTGGTGAAAATAGAGATATTGGGGCATGAACAGTTCATTACCATCACGCAGACATTCATCAGTCTCTTTGAAAGCGGATTCTATCTGGTCGGACTCCTCTGCAGTTTTCTTACCTTTATATTCCCGTTAATGATATTTTCCATCCATATGCTGCTTTTCATTCTTTTGAAGCGTGAACGCGGGGAAAATCTCAGCAAAGAGCTACTGCTGCTGCTCTCCCACATCAAGCCGTGGAACATGATCGACATCTTTTTTATCAGCATACTTGTGGCACTGGTAAAATTGATAGCATATGCCCAGATACATATGGGAATGGCATTCTGGGCTTTGATGGCACTGGTACTGACCGACCTCTATCTTACCAAACGCATACATGTCACAGAGCTGTGGAGGGCAAGGAAAAGAATTTTCACGGATCTCAGCCCTGCGAAAGAGGACCGGTCATGATAGAGGTCAGTCAAGATGAACTCATACGCTGTCCCGTATGCGGGGCCGTCAATATAGACAAGGGTAAAGAGAACAAATGCCGACGCTGCGGCTCTTCTCTTTATGGACACCGCGGTTTCAGTACAGAAAAAAGCTGGGCCTATCTCATTACGGCGATCATCGCCTATATTCCTGCGAACCTTTACCCTATGCTTATCACCAAGCAGTTCGGGTCAGTGCAGAGCAGCACGATACTCGGCGGTATAGTGATGCTGTGGGAACAGGGTTCCTATCCGATCTCCCTGATCATCTTTGTTGCCTCCATCCTCATTCCGGTACTAAAGTTCCTTGTTTTGATTTATCTGCTTATTAGTGTAAAATACCCCATAGGGAAAGATAAAAAGGTCAGTAAACATACACTGTACTTTATGACCGAAGCCGTAGGACCATGGTCCATGATCGATGTGTTCGTCGTGGCGATACTGGCAGCGCTTATACATTTGGCCAATATCGAGATCATTGCGGGCACAGCGGCAACGGCATTTGCCATTTCAGTATTTTTTACCCTTTTGGCTGCCCATGCATTCGATGAACGACTCATTAAGGAAAATAGATAGATGTCAACTGAGATACCACAGATAGATGAATCCAGCAAATTCAATTTGATCACCTCCATATGGATCGTACCTTTCATCGCACTGATCATAGCGGGCTGGTTGGCCTATCAGTATTTCTCTGAACTGGGACCTGAAATAAAGATCGTTTTTCCGGAAAACCAGGGGCTGATCGCGGGACAGAGCCAGATCAAATACAGAAATGTCCCCATAGGAACGGTCAAAAAGATCGTATTGCAGAAGGACGGTGAAGGGGTGACGGTGATCGCAAGAATGGAAAAATCTGCAACCAGATACCTTAATAGCAATGCGAGATTCTGGATCGTCAAACCCGAAGTGGGCATCAGCGGTGTGTCAGGTCTGGAGACGTTGATATCCGGTACTTATATCGATATGTACTCCGAGAAAGGGGGAGAGTCCAAAAAGACTTTTCCGGGATTGACACAGCCATACAGATATACGGAAGAGGGTGAATACTTTCAGCTAAGCGCCCCTTCGAGCTACGGTGTCAAACAGGGCACACCGGTGTACTTTAAAAATATCGAGGCGGGACAGGTAGAGCATGTGAATATCTCCATCGATGGGCAGAGCGTCGAGTTCGTGGTCTTTGTCAACAAGCTCTATGTACCCTATGTGCACAGGAGTTCCAAGTTCTGGGTGAAGAGTGCGGTCGAGGTAAGTTTTGTGCATGGCAGGCTGGATGTCAGCGTAGCACCTGTGACGCATTTGGTGCAGGGGGGTATAGAGTTCTCCTCCACGGGAGAGAATGTCTCTGACAGAGTACCTGATAAATTTGTTTTCCACCTGCATAAAAACGCCACGCTTGCAGAAGGTCAGGTGATCGGAAAGGGCGGGGATTTTATCACGACCTTTGAGATCCTGACCGAGGACTCTATCGCAAAACTGAAAAAAGATGCACTGGTACAGTATGAAGGGTATGAAGTAGGCCGTGTCAAAGAGATAGCACTTTCGTATAACAAGGATACCCATAAGATACTCGGACAGGTACTGGTCGATATCGATCTCTCTTCCTTCGCTTTGAAAGAGGATGATATGACACGCTGCAGCAACAAGTTCACCCAGGCACTGGAGGAGGGGCTGAGTGCGAAAATATCGTCTACAGACCCTTTGACCGGTACGCTTTTTGTTGATCTGGTGTTTGACAGGAACACGACGGGCAGAAGCATACAGCAAGGAGAGAAGTACGTACGTATTCCTTCTCTTCCCAATGATGCAAGAGGTCTGGTAGAGGGGGTAGAAGCACTGCTCGCATCTCTCAACGAAGTGGTCGATGACAATGCAGAACCGCTGCAGAAAATAGTCTCAGAACTGCAGCAGACGGTGCATCACCTCAATGCCATGACCGGTACAAGTGCATTTAAAACGATGCCGGATGAACTGAACAGAACGATGAAAGAGTTGAACGGAACGCTCAAGACAGCCCAGAAGGTGCTCAAGGGGTATGACAGCGATTCGCTCTTGACGCATCAGGTTTCGCAGACGCTCAAAGAGGTGACGGAGACCTCTCAAGAGATGCAGGAGTTCCTGAAACTGATGAACCGCAAACCCAATTCACTGATCTTTGGAGATAAATAATGACAAGAATCAAGCTATTGCTCATATTGAGTGCCCTGTTTCTAGCAAGCGGCTGTGCCTTCAGCAACTATTATGTGCTTTCTACCGCGTCACAACCCAAAGAGAGCTATGCCTATAAGCCTCAAGTGATAGGAGTGGAGAAGGTCACGGTGCCTGAGTATCTTTTTAAAAGAGAGATCGCTGTAGCCAGATCATCCAGTGAGGTGACCTTTCTAAGCGGTTCGCAATGGGCTGAAGATATGGATACGGGTCTAACCCACAGATTGATAGCCTTTTTGCAAAAAAAGTTCCAGCACCCAGGTGTGTATGGGTACCCCTGGGGCACAGACAGACAGCCGGATATCAAGATAAAAGTACATGTCACACGCTTCATAGCACAAGGAGAGACTGTCTATCTTGATGCCAGTTGGGAAGTCAAAGATATGCGAACAGACAGAAGAGCGCTTAAATTGTTCAGTACGACGGTGCCAACAAAAGCGGATGCCGGAAGTATCGTTGACGCTATGAACAGCGCATTCGCGCAACTGGAAGAAGAGGTGGCCAGAGGGGTGAAGGAGCTTTAGTATGTTACTAAGTACTTTTCCAGATCATGAAATATAAACTTTTTTCATTTCTATTTAAAAACAAAGCAATTATCGGGGTCAATCTTTTAGGATCGTATCTATTTGCCAAGATGGCCGAGGATGTGATCGAAAAAGAATATGTTGTGGTGATCGATAGATGGATCAGTATGCATATCAATGCAGTGCAGACTCCGCTGTTCAACACAGTGATGCTTGCACTCACCAATTTCAATGGTACTATAGGTATCTCTGTCTTTTCGGCAGGTATGGTACTCTGGTTTCTCTCTAAGAAATGGTATGAAGAACTTTGGTTCTATCTGGTTTCAGTGGTGGGTGCCAACGCAGCTTTTGTGACCGTTAAAATGATCGTACAGCGTCTCAGACCGGATTCAGAGCTTCTTTCTCTATCAACCTATTCGTTCCCTTCAGGGCATGCGACCATGGCAACAGCCATGGCAATGGCTGTTTACTTCATTTTCAGTCAAAGGGTACACAGGGTCAGTGTGAGAGTGTGCTTGCTGGCCCTCTGTATCAGTTGGATCGTTTTGATCTCTTTTTCACGCGTCTATCTGGATGTGCATTGGCTGAGTGATGTCATCGCAGGTATAGGGCTTGGGCTTTTTTGGGTGAGTTTTGTAGTATTGGTCAAAAGGTTCATGCATACCGTATAAGCCTTCTATACAAAGCACCATACAACATAGAGAAGTACTAGAACAATAAAGAGCAGACCAAACAATGATGTTTGTATGTAAAAAGTGTTATACTTTTTTAATTGACCGATGGTCAGTCATATAAAGGAGCAGTATGGCAATCATTGTAAACAAAGAAGAAAAACGCCGTTCGATAGCGCTTGCTTCCAAAAGCCTGTTGCTTGAACATGGCATTAAAAACATTACCATATCTAAAATAGCGGAGTGTGCCGGTGTAGGTAAAGGTACGGTCTATGAGTACTTCAGCAATAAAGAGGATATCGTTTTTGAGATCATTTCAGTATTTATCGTAGAACTGGAAAAACACCTTTATGAGCTTATAAAGCAAGATATGAGCACCAAAGAGAAGATCAAAACATTT
>NZ_DATCSP010000049.1:0-86290 GCF_036568385.1 Sulfurovum sp.
GTATTCAGTTACCCGCGTTATTATGACAGGCCATACTATTATTACGACGGTATGTACTATTACGGCGGTGTGTATCGTGACGGATATTATATCTATAAGGGAAAAAGATTTAGAAATGGACACTACTACCATAATGGATACAGATACCATCATAGAAACCGTTATCGTGCACACGTAGGTAAGTATGGATACTATCAAAATAGAAGGCAATACGAAAACCGTCACAGATACAGATAGCGGATCAGCTTGCTTATAGTAGTAAGTAGGTTGGGTTAGATAGGATGTTTTATCTTAGATATGGCAGGGGGAAGGTTGTTTTCGTTGGTAGTCTAAACAACAATGTTTTCTAATAAAAGGAGGAAGAATAAAAAACCGCCATACCTAAGATATGTCTGAATTGTAACTAAATAAGATAAAATTAGTCTTAATTAAAAAATTATATATTTAATTTGTACAAATTATTTTTCCCAACCTAGCAAACCAGCCAGTTCTCCATCTTGAAGATCTCCTCTGTAGCAGGCATACCTTTCCATCCGTTCGACTCCAGATACATCAGTTTATTTCCAAAATACCCCACAATGTACTTCTCTTTATAGATAGGGAATGTGCCTGAATGCAGCATGGCAAAAATATCTTCATAGTTTCTGGCTGTCTCATAATAGGAAAAATCAAAACTGTGCAAAGCGATGAGGGCTGTCTGAAGCATTTCATTTTTATGCATCGCAGGGCTGAGCACATAGTAAGAGGGGTAGGGTACAGCCGGATCATCCAGAAGGTCAGAGATGTAGAGTCTTTCTTTTTTATTTTTATACATAGCGGTATTGTAAAATATTTTATAGGTATTCGCTAAAAATATGTCATATTGACATATTTATCAGGGAGGCGGCAACAGGCAGACTACCAGGAGCTTCCGCCTCCACCGCCGCCGCCACCTCCGGAGAAACCGCCACCACCCGAAAATCCGCCACCGCCGGTAGCACTTTTTGAAGGTATGGTGGATGCCGCGCTCATCGAAGAGGGGAAACGGGCGATATTGGAAATGTTTCCAAGGTACCAATGCGGTGCAGCAACATGAAGCATGTCATAAAAAGAGAGCCAGTGGTCTGTTTCGTCAAAAAGAACAGCATAGGGAAGCAGCTTCTCCAGATAGAGAGGGTCCATGGCCAAACGTCTCTTGATCTCATCTTCTTTGACCCGTCCGATAAACATTTTCAGACCTAAAAGATGGGTAGATGCATAGGCGCCTTTTTGGGTGAACTTTCCTATCTTTCTATAGGTAAAGACCAAGGCGGCAGCCAGGACGATCAGCACCCCCAGGGGACCTGCGATCAATTCATAGAGGCTGATACCTGCTTTCTGCACCGAAAGCAGCGGCATCGTACCGGCCAGACCGAAGATCAACCCGGTTATTTTTGCAAGCCAGTTTCTTTTCAGTGTCATCATGTTGAGGCCTACAGCGCCAAAAACAAGAGGAAAGAGAAGAAGGAAAATGACCGCTTCTCCGAACTTCATATAGAGGCTGTAAAGCACCAGTCCGACCACTGGAAGCAGCAGCAGGATACTCTTGGTCAAAAAATGCCTACGTACCCTTTGCGGGTTTTCAACCATGTAGCCGTCTGCGACAGACCACTTGTAAAGATGGGTATTGATATACTCAAACCCCTGCTGCAGTGCGGAAGCCTTTGATTCTGAACCTGCTGTCATGACAAAACGGTCTCTGCCTTTGAAGAGTACATGGTCAAGCAGGTACTTTTGATCCATTCTCAGACCTTCTGTATGTTTCTCTTTGCGTATCAAGACAGGATCAAGTGCTTTGGTGCTTTGGTCTATCTCGAGATAGCCCAACTGTGCCAGCTCCAGGACGGCTGCCGCAAAGTCTTTCGTATCGGCAAATTTATCCAGTACGAGCCCCGACTCCAGCACACTCAACCCTTTGGGAGCTTCGTACTGCACGGCGATGGAGCGTTTGTCTATAAAGCCGGTATTTTTTTTATATACATCAAGAAAGTAGAGTAAAAAACCGACCAAGGCAAACCAGTGAACGTGACCGATAATCCTCTGGAGGAACGATGGAGTGACATTCTCAAGTCCGTTTTGGTCCAGGATGTCCGCAGGGTAGGCCATCTCAACGGTGGCACCTTCATAGGGCGCAAGCTTTGCGATGCCGACCTGCAGGTGTCTCGGATCGATCCAGCTGCTTGCTGCAGAAGAATGTACGGTACCATAACGACCTGTATAGGTTGAAAGCGTGATATCCTGTTGGATCAATGAGTCAGGCAGGAAAAAGTTTGCCTCAACATTCTCTATGGGTATCTGCCATCCTGTGCCGATGATGTTCCAACGGACGGCATCGCTGTCTTCATCTTGTGCGGCTGGAAGCACACCTTTTTTGACGCGGTAGGCAATCGTATAGCGATGCTTCCCCGTCACATAGGTGGACGCCGAGCCGATCTTCAGACGTATGACATCGCCTGCTTGTGTGGAAGCCATAGTGGTCTGCTGCCACGGGACCATGCCGTCGTCCAGCTGTACAGAAAATGCATAGAGACCCAGGTCTTTTACGACGCCTTCTCTTTGGATGGTATAGGGAATATCGCGAAGAATACCGTGCTTGCTGTTTCCTTCAAAGTCATAGGTGATAGACTCCACGATAGCAAGTTCGCCGCTCTGTTCGACGGTCACATCTATCTTGTAGTGTGAGATCTTTTCTGCCAAGGCAGATGCGCCAAACCCTAAAAAGAGCAGGGGGATGAGAAGCAGTCTAAGCATACAACTAGAGGTTTATCTTTGGCATCTTTTTTGCGGCTTCCGCTTCACTTGCATCCAGTTCGAAATACTCACGTCCGGTGAAATTGAATTTGCGGGCCACATAGAGGTCCGGGAAGGATTCAAGTCTGTAATTATAGTCGCGCACGATGGCATTATAGTAGCGCCTTGCATTCTGGATGGCATCTTCAATACCCGATAGCTCATTTTGCAGTTTGATGAACGTGGTATCCGCCTTGAGATCAGGGTAGGCTTCTGCCAGTGCGAAAAGTTTGCCCAATGCACCGGAGATCATATTGGCAGCGGCTGCCTTTTCATCCATACTCTCTGCACTTAAGCCCTGTTGACGTGCCTGTATCACTTTTTCAAGTGTTTCTGCTTCATACTCTTTATACCCTTTGACCGTATCGACCAGTGCGGGGATCAGATCATAACGGCGCTTGAGCTGTACATCTATATCTGACCACGCTGCATCGATCCCTGTCCGCAACGATATGAACCTGTTATAGATGACCACCAGATAGGCCGCGACCGCTACAATGATCAGCAGAACGATATTTCCAAAACTCATGCTTTCCCCTTTGGTATGTGATGTTAAATTATAACAGAATAGTTGTTTTTTATTCTTCCAGACTCTCTTTATCTTCTTTGAGCACATAGATAAAGGTGTCTACGTCCATTTCATCGAATCGTTCCACCGTTACTTCGGTCCGTACAAACTCCTCTCCCTCAAACTCATCCAGGTATTCCCAGTGGTCATCGAGATTGCGCGAGTAGAACAAAAAACCGTGTACCGTATCGCCATGGGGATCGAGTTTGATCCCCGGATAGCCCATAGAGGCTGACCACCCCGCACCGATAAGATTTCCCTTTACCGTTGCAGGAACGAACTTACCGACGATATTTTCCAGTACATGCCCGTTGGGACAATTTGGCATAAGCGTACCATAGACAAAAAGTGTTTCCATCTGATAACCTTTATTGGGGTGCTGTTCAGTGAGAGAATTCTAGCATAGATTTAATTTGGAAGGCTCTTCTATCTATCTCATAAAGTAAAATTGACTACAATACAGCAAACACCTAAAGGAAACCTATGGCTTATGATCTACAGGATAAACTTGTCATTGCGATCTCTTCCCGTGCGCTCTTCAGCCTTGAAGAAGAAAACAGTATCTTTGACAAAGAGGGGCTCGAAGCCTATTATGACTATCAGCTCTCCCGTCTTGAGGATCCCCTGGCCAAAGGCTCTGCCTTCCGGTTCGTACAGAACCTGCTTGCCATCAACAAAAAATTCGATAACAAACTGATAGAGGTGATCATCCTCTCACGTAACAATGCGGCAACGGGGCTGCGTATAGGGCGTTCCATAGAACACTACAACCTGGACATAGAACGCACCGGATGGACCGCGGGGACTCCTGTTGCACGTTACCTGGATGCCTTTAAGGTGGACCTCTTCCTTTCTGCGCACGCACCAGACGTGGAAGAAGCGATAAACTCGGGTGTTGCTGCTGCCACCATACTGCCCCACACCCCCATCACTTCGGAAGAGAGCGACATGGTCAAGATAGCCTTCGACGGTGACGCCGTCATCTTTGGTGACGAGAGTGAAAAAGTGTATCAGGAAAAGGGGCTGGAAGCGTTCATCGAACACGAACGGGAAAACGCGAAACATCCGCTGAGCCAGGGCCCGTTCTTCAAGTTCCTCAAAACCATTTCGGAGATACAGGACAAATTTCCGATGGAAAGGTCACCCATACGCACCGCACTGGTGACCGCGAGAAACTTCTCTACCCATGAAAGGGTGCTCGGGACACTGGAAGGGTGGGGTGTGCGTGTGGATGAAGCCTTTTTCCAAGGAGGTGTACAGAAATACGAAGTGGTCAAAGCCTTCGGTGCGGACATCTTTTTTGATGACCAGGATACCCACCTGGTACATACTTCCAAAGAGACCCCTTCGGCAAAAGTGCCTTACAGGTGCTAGCTAAGAACCCACGATTATTTTTGGGATCTCTTGGCATAAAAATCCGCTTTGAATGCCGCAAAACGGTTTTCCAGTATCGCTTCTCTCATCTGTGACATCAGATCGAGGTAATAGTAGAGGTTATGGATCGTCGCCAGCCTGAAGTAGGTGATCTCTCTTGCACGGAAGAGGTGACGCAGGTAGGAGCGCGAATAGGTCTGGCAGACCATACAGCCGCACTCAGGATCGACAGGCCCTGCGTCCGTTGTATACTCAGCCTTCTTGATGTTCATTTTCCCAAAACTTGTAAAGAGTGTGCCGTTACGCGCATTTCTTGTAGGCATCACACAGTCGAACATGTCTATCCCGCGTGAAACGTTCTCTACCAGGTCTTCCGGCGTGCCCACACCCATAAGGTAGCGGGGTTTGTCTTCGGGCATGAACTGGGTGGTCCACTCTACCGTGTCATACATATCCTGGTTGGCCTCACCGACACTCAGCCCGCCGATGGCAAAACCGTCATAATCCATCCTGCAGAGCTCTTTGGCTGATTTCTCACGAAACACCTTGTCTGTACCACCCTGAATGATGGCAAAGATATTTTGGTCGACACCGATACCTTTTTTCTGATTCTCCCGATGATAGTCGATGGACTCCTGTGCCCAGCGTGTCGTACGCTCGATACTGGCCTTGATACGCTCCTGTGTCGCGGGTAAAGCAACGAGGTCGTCGAGTATCATCATGATATCCGATCCCAGGTTGTTTTGGATGTCGATGACCTTTTTGGGGGTAAAATAGTGTTTGCTTCCGTCCAGGTGGCTTTGGAAGGTGATACCGCCTTCATCTATCTTGACATTGTCAGAGAGGGAAAAAGCCTGAAATCCTCCGCTGTCGGTGAGAAAACTTTTGGGGTATTTGGTAAATCCGTGCAGTTTTCCCATCGTTTTGATCGTTTCATCTCCCGGACGGATATAGAGATGATAGGTATTTCCCAGGATGATCTCCGGCTTGATGAAGGTGGCAAGGTCTGTGGCATCGAGCGACTTGACGGCGCCTACTGTCCCCACAGGCATGAACACGGGTGTTCGTATCGTAGAGTGGGCGGTTTGTATGGTGCAGGCTCTCGCTTTGCCATCGGTTTTATCTATCTGAAATTCCATTGTGTTATAATTCCCCCAAAAATAATTGGGAAATTATACCTAAAAACGATACAAGGCATCTATTGAAAAATATACTTATTCTAGCCAGCGGCAGTATTGCAAAACATTTTATAGTCTGGGTGAGTAAAAACCGGGTTGCAGAAAACCAGTACTATGTGACCAGCTATAAAAAAGATACCATGCCTGAAAAGATCGGTACCAATATCAGAATAATAGATGCAGACCCTACCAGTTTCTCAAAACTGAGCCAAATTATGGAAAACACAACATTTTCTGATGTGTTTATCGTGATGGAGGATCGGGAAGATGCACACTATGTACTGAAGAACCTGGCACTGATGAAGATCAAAATACGTATCGTACTTGTCAATCAGTGGGATGATCCGAAGATCGGAAAAGATATGGACAACGTGGCCATCATAAACAGCAACGAGCTTATAGCGGCCCATCTCTATGACCATCTTCCCAATGTGCCGCTGGTAGCACAGAATGTCGGACTTGGCGCAGGAGAGATCATGGAGGTACATGTGCCATTTGGAAGCGCGTACGCCTACAGGCACATCGGTTCCATACTTCAGCGAAAATGGAAGATCGCTGCCCTGTATCGCAAGAGAAAACAGATACTTCCTACGAATGAAACCATGATACGGCCTAACGATACTCTGCTGATCCTGGGAAAACCTATGGTACTTGACGGTGTGTATAAAACCATCAATAAAAGGCTGGGGCTTTTCCCCGAACCGTTCGGTAAGAACATTTATCTTATTTTGGATTTCAGGCATGATCAGAAGAATGCACTGCTCTATCTCAAAGAGAGTATCTATCTGGTTGAAAAGTTGGATAATAAAAGACTGGTGGTCCGTGTTCTGTTCCCTAATGATTTCGAATTGCTGGATCAGCTTAAAACGTACGAATCAGAAAATGTGACCATCTCTATCTGCTATAAGGAAGAGGATACTACAGCACTGATAGAGTATGATATCCATGAGCATAATGTCGGACTGGTGATGAACAGTATTCCTACCTTTGAATCAGGTGAGCTGAAAGAGACCCTGTACCATATGAAAAAACTGGTCTTCCTTTTTGGTGAAAATCTGCTCTACAATATCAAAAGTACTGTGGTACTGATGGATGAGAATGAAAAAATGGAGTCCATCTCCTCATCTGCCTTTGATATTTCCGAGACCCTGGGTCTAGAGATGACCCTGGGGAACTTTGACCCGGAAGGTGACCTTGAGAGTAAACATATGATCATTGAGCATTATGAGACCCTGGCAGAGATCTTCAACACAGAGCTAAAGATCGAACAAAGGGTCTCCAACCCGATACGTGAACTTTCCAGGATGAAGAACGTGCTTCAGATCGCACCGTTTGAAAAAGATCTCAATACAGAGAGCTTTAAGAAGCTGATATCCAGCAAGATACAGGACTTCCTTCTTACGACACAAAAGCACCCGAAACTGCTCGTTCCCTTTGCCGTAGTCTAGCCCTCTTCGGGAGTATACACGCATTTAGGCCAAGGTTAAAAGATACTTAATGTCAAATAAGATAAAATAAAGCATTTAATAACGCAAGGTTTTACTAGATGATCGTTCCTATCGAATTAGCGCAGGCCCAGAACATTACTTATGACATCACGATTGATACATTACCCCAACTGACTTTTGATACCAATGTGGTGGTGGTCACCAACCCGACCGTAGCGGGATATCATCTGGAAACACTGCTTTCGCACCTGAAGGCTGCGCAGCTCCATGTGGTCACGATACCGGACGGAGAAGCATACAAAACCCTGGAAACGGTAGAAAATATACTGAATAAATGTTTTGAATACAAGCTTGACAGAAAATCCCTGCTGATCGCTTTCGGCGGGGGTGTGATAGGCGATATGACCGGGTTTGCCGCAAGCCTCTATCAAAGAGGTATTGACTTCATCCAGATACCTACCACACTGCTCAGCCAGGTCGATGCCTCTGTGGGTGGGAAAACCGGTGTGAACAACAAATACGGCAAAAATCTGATAGGGGCCTTTTACCAGCCCAAAGCCGTCTATATCGATCCGGCATTCTTGAAGACACTGCCTCCGAGAGAGTTCGCTGCAGGGATCGCGGAGATAGTCAAAATGGCTGTGATGTTTGACAGATCCTATTTCAGGTTCCTGCAGACTGCAGACCTTCACGATACGGAAACACTCAAAGAGGTGATCAGGAAATCTGTGGAACTCAAAGCATGGGTCGTCAACCAGGATGAAAAGGAAGCCGGCATACGTGCGGTGCTCAACTACGGGCATACCTTTGGACACGTCGTTGAAAATGAGACCAATTACACTACCTACCTGCATGGTGAAGCGGTAGCCATAGGCATGGTAATGGCCAATGCACTGGCTGTGGAACTGGGGCTGTTCACTGCAGAAGAGGCGCAGGAGGTGAAAGCACTTTTAGAAAAGTCCTCTTTGCCTACGGAGTACGTGATCAAAGACGTGGACGATTTTTATGATCACTTCTTTTTAGACAAGAAGTCTGCCAGAGGGAGTATTAAATTTATTCTGCCCAATGGTCTGGGTGATCATAAGATGGTGTCGGATATTGATGAAAGTACGGTCAAAAAAGTACTTCGAAGTTTTGGAGAGGGCAAATGAACTTCAAACATATCATTTTAGTTTTTTCACTTCTTTCGGCAAGCGGGGCCTTTGCTGAACCGACCGTTGTAAATACCGCGGTGAATGCAACGGTGGTAGAGGAAAATGAGACCAAAGAGGGGGATGCAAACACAACTGCTCTGGATATGGCAAAGATCAATCCGCTTCTTCTTCAAAAAGAAACGTTGGAAAAAGAACTGGGCGACAACAACATCTGGTCAAAGATCTACAGCAACTACCATATCTACCAAGAGCTGGAAAAACAGAAAGATGCCATAGAAGCAACGATCAGCCGTTTGGAAAAACTGAAAAAACGTACGAAAGAGCAAGAAGAAGAGCTGGAAAGTGCCAGAAACACGCATATTACGATCCTTGGTAAACTGCAACTGCTGCATGAGTATGAAAAGGATCCTTTCAAAAAGTTCCTGACGCCTCCGGTCATTGATGAGGTACCGAATGTGGAAAGTCCTTTTTCTGTCATCAGTGCTGTTTCCTATAGAGAAAAACTGCAGTCAGACATGAACGAGTATAACAGCAGGTTTGACTCGCTGCGCTCCATTATGGAAAAATTGAGGGAGAAACAGGTTATTCTCAATGAACTGCTCATATTGGACCCTCTTAACGAAGCCTACAGGAAAGAACTGATAGAGGTGGAGGACCAGATCAAGACATTCATCCCTGTCATGGAGATATTCAAAACCACCCAAAATGTCTATAGTAAAAAGATCGATGAGATCGAACTCGACCTGAAGAACAGCATTAAAAAAGAAATGGAAAGAACGATGGTCATCGGAGCGATCATTCTCCTCTTTCTCTTTCTTCTGTTCTTTATTAAACATTTTGTCAAAAAATATATGTCAGAGGATGAACGCTTTTATGCCATCAACAAAGCGCTCAACATCTCTTTTGTCACGATTCTGATCTTGACCCTGCTCCTTGCCTATATCGAAAATGTAAGTTATCTTGTTACCATTCTCGGTTTTGCCTCAGCGGGTATTGCCATTGCGATGAAAGACTGGTTCATGTCTCTTATGGGATGGGCGACCATTGTACTCGGAGGTGCCATCCATGTAGGTGACAGGGTCCGTTTTGTACGGGAAGGTGTGGAGTATGTAGGGGATATCGTGGATATTTCCATGCTTCGTATGACGATGCATGAAGATATCAACCTCACTTCCTATATGACCAACCGAAGAGCAGGGCGTATGATCTTCATCCCGAACAACTTCATCTTTACGGATATGATCGCCAACTACTCTCATGCGGGACTGAAAACCGTATGGGACGGGATAGACTTTGTCATTACGTTTGATTCTGATGCCCAGAAAGCCACACTGATCGCCAAGGAGATCACGAAAAAATACTCAAAAGGGTATACGGACATCACAAGAAAACAGCTCAACAAACTTCGAAGCAAGTACGGAATGAGAAATACGAACGTTGAGCCTCGTATCTTTACCCACATAGAACCCTATGGTCTGAAAATATCCGCATGGTATCTTACGAACTCGTACGCGACCATGACGCTCAGAAGTACGATATCCATTGAGATCATTTCGCGTATCCAGGCTGAAGAAGGCATACATCTTGCTTTCCCTACGCAGTCTATCTATATGGATAAGGACGTACCTAAACCGGTACCGAATCTGGAAGAAATGCCGCCAGAAGGGACATCACTCTAATGCAAAAAAAAGTCTATTTTAAAACGTTCGGATGCCGTACCAACCAGTTTGACACACAGGTGATGATGTCCAAGCTTGAAGACTATGAGCTGACGGACAACGAATTGAACTCGGATTATATAGTGGTGAACTCCTGTACGGTCACCAACGGTGCAGACTCTTCTGTACGCAACTACATCGCCTCTATGAAACGTAAGAACCCGAATGCCAAAGTGATCCTGGCGGGTTGCGGGTCGCATTCAAAAGGCGAGGCCTTGTTCGAAGATAAAAAAGTATTTGGTGTGATCGGGCATTCAGAAAAAGAGAACATCAATGCGGTACTCAAACATGAGCAGCCTTTTTACGAAATAGGCGACCTGGAGCACATAGATTCCACCATCGTTGAAGAGTTCGTAGGGAAAAGCCGCGCGTTCATCAAGATCCAGGAGGGGTGTGACTTCAGATGTTCTTACTGCATCATTCCGTCCGTACGCGGTAATGCACGTTCTCATAGAGAAGAGACCATACTCGAGCAGATCACCAAACTGGCCGCAAACGGATTTGGCGAGTTCATCCTGACAGGAACCAACGTGGGAAGCTATGGCAGGGACCACGATACCTCCATGGCCAAACTCCTTAAAAAAATGAGTATGATCCGCGGAGTGAGACGCATACGTATTGGAAGCATGGAGCCTATACAGATCGATGATGAGTTCATGGAGCTGCTCAGTGAGCCGTGGATGGCAAGACACCTCCATATAGCCCTGCAGCATACGAGTGACAAAATGCTCAAACTGATGAACAGACGAAATGAATACAGGACCGACCTGGAACTTTTCAGAAAGATCGCGGACCATGGTTATGCGTTGGGGACCGACTATATCGTAGGGCATCCCGGTGAAGATGAGAAGGAGTGGGCCGAGGCGATAGCAAGGGTCAAAGAGCTGCCGCTGACACACGTCCATGCTTTTTCCTACTCCAAACGTGACAATACCCCATCGGCAACGATGAAACCTGAGGTCAGAGGCAACATAGCCAAAGAACGCCATCGAGAGCTTACCGATATCATCAAAGCGAAGAACTTCGCATTCAGACGGGAACATGCAGAGAACCTTGAAGTGCTGCTTGAGAGCGGTACAGATGGTATCTATCATGGATTTGACCAGTATTTTAACAAAGTCTCTGTCAACAGTGATGAGGACCTGAGTTCGAACTGGGTCATTCTAAATAATGTGGAGGTATCCCATGAAGGCAATAAAGCAAAACTTTAGCTACGCATCTCTCAATACCAAAAATATAAAGGTCATTGCCGGACTGCTTGTCGCGCTGATCCTCCTTTTGGCATTTGCAACCCTGAGGGATACCGATACCTTCATCACGCATGATCAGGCCAATAAACTCTACACGGAAGACAAGATCCAAAAAGTGATCGTAGACGGAGAGCTGATACGGCTGAAGACCGCAGCAGAAAGTTACAAGATCTATAAAGATGCGATCAATACCACAGCATTTTTCACTAAATATCCTGTAGAAGTACGTGAAGACAAAAGCTATATTTACGATCTCTTTTCCCTGTTCATCGTCATCGGGGCATTTGCATTTTTCTACAGGGTTATGCAGAAGAACAGGCTGCAGCAGCTACAGCAGATAAGATCGGTCAGCAAAGAAAATGGTGCACACAAAGAGGAACCTGTACAGGCACTCACTTCCAATGTCACCTTCGCAGATGTAGCGGGGATCAAAGATGTGAAAGAGGAGCTTGAAGAGATCATCGATTTCCTGAAAGAACCGCAAAAATACCGTGATCTGGATATCCGTCTGCCCAAAGGGGTACTGCTCGTAGGCCCTCCCGGTGTAGGTAAGACACTCATATCAAAAGCGGTAGCGGGAGAAGCAGGGGTGCCGTTCTTTTACCAAAGCGGTGCCTCTTTTGTCCATATCTACGTGGGTATGGGTGCGAAAAGGGTTTCAGAACTCTTTAAAAAGGCCAAACAGATGGCACCGAGCATTATTTTCATTGATGAGATAGATGCGGTAGGTAAAAGCCGTGGCGAGTTCAGGAATGATGAAAGAGAAGCTACACTGAATCAGCTGCTTACGGAGATGGACGGGTTTGAAGAGAGTTCCGGTGTCATCGTGATCGGTGCGACAAACAAGATAGAGATGCTGGATGAAGCACTGCTCAGAGCAGGACGTTTTGACAGGCGTATACATATTTCACTGCCTGACCTGGAAGACAGGGCCAAAACCCTCGAACTCTATCTTGCCAATAAACCCAATGAAGTGGATGTCAACCATGTGGCACGTATGACGGTAGGTTTCAACTCTGCCGCACTCGATACGCTCACCAATGAAGCGGCCATCTATGCGATGAGAGAAGGGCGAAGCGTCGTGGAGACCTCCGATTTTGAAGCGGTGAAAGAGAAAGTGCTGCTGGGAAAACGCAAGATACTCTCTTTCACGGAAGAGGAAAGAGAGATCCAGGCGGTCTATCAAGGTGCGAAGGCGCTGATCGCTACGTGGCTGGATGTGGAGTTTGAAAAAATAGGTATTGTCAATACCAGACTCCTGAACCAGGAACATGAGCTGCTCTCCAAGAGCCAGCTGCTTGCACGCATCAAGGTCTACCTTGCGGGGAGCATCGCAACAAAAATGCATTACAATGAACAGTTCACCAATTCGAGTATAGACATTGCCCAGGCAAAAGAGATAGTCAGAAAAGTGGTCTACGAGTATGGTATGAGCGACAACTTCATCGTCACCCCTCAGCAGGAAGAGGAACTTTTACGCAAATCGGTCTCAGAAGTGACAAACCTTTTACAAACACTGGACAAAGCACTCAGCGAGATCTCCGGTTTTCTCTTGGCCCACGAGAACATTACGGCAGAAGAGTGCAGGGTCATTTTGCGAAAGATATTTTAGCCATGAAATACTTTAACGGATTCTCCCTTCAGGGAGAAGAAACACTCTTTGCACCGTATTTTATAGAGAGCGACTACTGTGTTGCAGGCTTTTCCTACGGGGCGCAGCAGGCATTTGAGTATGCCTATCATGCGAACAAGCGTATAGACAGAGTGATCCTTCTCTCTCCGGCTTTTTTTCAAACAGAAAAACCAAGCTTTGTCCGTACCCAGCTGCGCTACTTTGATGCAGGGCAGGAGGCCTATATCAAACAGTTCCTGGCCAATGCCGCTTACCCTTCCAGTATGGACCTTTCGGAGTATTTGAAGGTGGGTACCAAAGATGAGCTTGAAGCACTGCTTTCTTATACCTGGGATGAGAAGAAGATACAGGAAGTGCTCGACAGAGGCACGACGATAGAGGTCTTCCTTGGAGAAAAGGACAAGATCATAGATGCACAGCAGGCATTTGAGTTCTTCAAGCCCCTGACAACGACCTATTTCATGAAGGGTGTAGGGCATATACTGCAGGCTGAAATGGTTGTAAGCATTTCACAGAAACACTACCCCAAAAACATCCACTGAGCATCTTCACTGCTTCCGCATGTCTCCTCCTGTCTCATCTGTTTCCGTATAGAATAAACATATCATCATGTGTAAAAAGCCAAAAACAGGGTTTGATTCCGTTATAATTATCAAAACGTGAAGGGGACATTAAAAAATGAAAAAGATCTATCGTTGCCTGATTGTAGCTTTTTGGCTGATCAATTCAGGATTCGCTTCAAGCGTCAATCCCGCACCTGCAGTTTCGATCTCGAATGAGAATCTCAGAAATGATGTACTGCACTTTGCCCGTTCGATCGTCCGATCCCATTTTTCAGGCACACCCGTTTCTTCCCCGGGAGCGATCGCGCTTGAAGGCAACTGGACCGTATCTGTCACACCCTATTTGCATGGAGTGGCGAGCTGTACAGGCTTTGGAAAAAGTCCCATGCTTCACCAGGCAGTTAAAAATGCGGTTCAAAACCTCATAGCAGCTCGCGGCTATACGCATTTGAGTGAAAAGGATCTAAGGGATGCAAGATTCATGATCTCTTTTTCCCGCTCCGGGTCCCAGGAATATTCCCTGATCGAATACAGGGGTGAAGCCAAGGAGCTTATCAATGATGTAGTGGCCATTCAGCATCTGGACAAGGATATCATCTACAGCAAGATCAGGGATGCCAAAGAGTATCTTCTGCGTGCAATGGACAAAAACACCTATGGGTTCCATAAACTCTATAGTGCTATCAGCGGTACTTTTGACAATAGGGTCATCACCACCTACACTTCATCCAGTCTCTACAGCCTCTTAAAACTCAATGATCTGGAGAGGGATGAAAGGATCGTCGAACGTATTCCATTTATCGCCGATTTTATCTTGTCCATGCAGGTGCAGAAAGGAGAGCACAAGGGGGCATTTCACTACTCCCTCTCACTGGAAACAGGGGAAAAAGACCATAGATTTGTTGTCGGAACAGTATCGAAAACCATATTTACCTTATTGGAACTCTATGCACGGACGGAAGATAAAAGATATTTGGATTCCGCAGTATTGGCCGCTGACTGGCTGCTTGGCATGAGAAACCCTGATGGTACCGTGATCAGTCAGGTTAAGATCCAAAACGGAGAAGAGGTGTTCGACAGAAGATACTCAACCCTCTATACAGGAGAGGTGCTATCGGCCTTTTCAAGGATGTATGCGGCCACATCGGATGAACGCTATTACAAGGCCGCTGAAATACTGGCCGATCACTTTCTTAAAAGAGCGGAGCATGACGGATATTTTTTAAAAGATGATTATCGGACACCCACAGATTCGGTACCGACAAGCTGGGGTGTGATGAGCCTTCTTGATTTCTACAAGATCAGCGAAAATGAAGTGTACAAAGAAGTGTTGCTGAAGTGCCTCAACGAGATTCTGAAACGGCAGCATACTAATTCGAATGATCTGTATAATTATGGCAGGATCGGAACCGGGCAGCATACTAGCGGGATCGGATGGATCAATGAAGTCACTTCGGAAGTGTATCTTTTGTGCAAGAAAGAGAACTGGAAAGGTTGCATGGCATACGAAGAGCCTATGATGAAAATGATGCGCTGGCTGATACAGAACACCTATTCCGAAGCAAACACCTATTTTTTGAAACAACCCAAGAAAGCCATTGGCGGGCTTATCAGGAGCAATACAAAAGAGGAAGTAAGGACAGACGCCGTCTGCCATGGCGTCAATGGCTATATAAACCTGTTCAAGAGCAGCATCAGGTAATTTCATGCAGAATAAATGACCTTATCCTGATCCGGCAACCGTTGAAAATAGATTTTGATTCCGTTGTCAGGATCTATACATCTCGTCTGCTTTCAGAAAACACTACGTGGTTTCCTGATAGTATACTAAATAGCGATCAGCGCTCCCTTTAGATCACAGTACAAAAAATGATATAGGAAATGTTGATCTTAATTTGATATACACTTGGAGAATAGATCATGGATTTCAAAATGGATCATATTGTTATCAATGCTGTAGACATTAATACTTCTCTCCATTTCTATACGGAAATTCTCGAATTACATGGCGAACGTATAGAGGAGTTTCATAATGAGCAAGTGCCATTCCCATCTGTTCGCTTAACGAAAGACACCATCATCGACCTTTTCCCTAAAAAACTTTGGGAAAAGACAAATCCAGAAAATGTTTGCCGTCCAAACCTTAATCATTTTTGTCTTTCTACAAGTAAAAGAAATTGGGAATTGCTACAGGAAAAACTTAAAAAAAATGGAGTATCCATTGACGATGGTCCTGCTAAACGCTGGGGTGCACACGGTTCAGGTATGTCTATCTATTTTAGAGACCCTGATGAAAATGTGATTGAAGTTCGTTACTATGAAAATGAGGAGATTGATCGTCCCGGTATGCTCAGTTCGTAGTATGACATATAAGAATGTATTTGTTTTCTTGTTCCACTTCTCTGTAGGCGGTATAATAAGACAAAGAGCATATTAAAAGGATATTTAATGCCAGCTAAACCTATCATTATATGGCTCTACCTCTTGAACGCAGCAGTTCTTATTACGCACGAGATCGACTCTGCTTACTGGAATGAGTGGGAACTGTTCGGGATGCCTGGTGGCATCCAGTTTTTCCTTATTCTTAATTTACTATTGGTAGTGTTAGTATTTTATGGTCATCAGGCACTCATCCAGGGACGCGCAGTTGGCTTTGTTTTTTCTTGGCTATTGGTGGCTGGAGGACTATTCGCCGTAACGATACACTCATATTTTCTGTTGCAAGCCAGTGAAGTCTTCCGCTCACCTGTCTCACTTGGACTACTTGCCGCTACGTTTTTGCTTTCTTTGGCGCAAGCGTTTGCACTCTTTACGAGACAAAAGATGCCTTCTATGCCTTTTCGTCCCAAGACACCGTATCTGACGACGGACGGTATCATAGAGTTGTATGAGGGAGAGACATTCAAAGGTATTGTACTTATAGAGCGCAGCCATGATCCCAAAGGGCTCGCACTGCCGGGCGGTTTTGTGGATGTGGGTGAGCGTGTGGAAGAGGCTATGGTACGGGAGATGCAGGAGGAGACGAACCTGGAGGTCGAGATCAGCAGGCTGCTGGGTGTCTATTCCGATCCCAAGCGCGACCCGAGGTTCCACACGGCGAGTGTGGTCTTTGTGGCACAGGCACAGGGGGAGCCCAAAGGCGGAGATGATGCAAAAACGGCAAAGCTTTACGCATTGGACGAGATACCGATGGACAAGCTCGTCTTTGACCACGGTGCTATTTTGCAAGAGTATCTGTCCCAGCGTGCTGCGGACAGCTAAAGGCATCTCTTTTGGAAAGTAGTTATGATCTGCTGCATGCCCTTAAGAAGTTGGGCTATCTCAAAACGGCCAGGGATCCGTTATGGTGGCCCAACAGCGGTACCTTTGAGGTCATCGTCGGTGCGATCCTGACCCAGCAGACAAAATGGGAGAGGGTAGAAGCGTCTCTGGCAAACCTGAAAGAGGCCGGCCTGATGTCACTGGAAGCGCTCAGCCAAGCCGAGACCGGGCAGATCTCCAGTGCTATCAAGCCGAGCGGTTTTTACAATACCAAAGCCCAGAGGCTTCAAAGACTTTGTCAAAACATGCTCGATGAGTTCCATACCTTTGAGAGGTTCCAAGAGGAAGTGACACGGGAGTGGCTGCTTGGACAGAAAGGGATAGGGATGGAGAGTGCGGATTCGATCCTTTGTTATGGCTGCGGACGGGAGGTCCTGGTGATCGACAGCTATACGGCCAGACTGCTGGAGGCATTCGGCTACCATTTTGAGAGCTATATGGAGATACAGGAGTGGATGCAAGAGGGTATCGAAGCAAACTTTGATAAAATAACCCAACTGTTCGGCAGTGAATTGACACTGCATACGCTCTATGCACGTTTTCACGGAATGATCGTGGAGTATGCCAAGGAGCATATACGGGGTAAAGATGTCAATACAGACATACTCAAAAAGCAACTGGAAGGATAACACATGACCAACATCGTCATCACGGGATGCAGTACAGGCATCGGACTTGAAACGGCTAAGTATCTCAACGATACATTCATCAAGGTCTATCCTACTGCAAGAGACCCCAAAGATGTAGAGAGCCTGAAAGCGCTGGGGTTCGAAGATGCCATGCAGCTGGATGTGACCAGGCCGGAAACGATCACTGCAGTGATCGAAAGGGTATTGGAGCTGGATGGACGTATAGATGTCTGGTTCAACAATGCAGGCTACGGACAGCCCGGCGCGGTAGAAGACATTACCACAGATATACTGCGCGAACAGTTTGAAACCAATGTGTTCGGACTGCATGAGTGTACCAGACAGATCATCCCCGTGATGAGAGCGCAGGGGCACGGGAAGATCATTCAGCACAGTTCTGTACTCGGCATTATCTCCCTTTTCGGGCGCGGTGCCTACAATGCAAGCAAATACGCCATAGAGGGGCTGACAGACACCCTCAGGCTGGAATTGAAAGATACGGGCATCTATCCCGTACTTCTCAATACCGGACCCATCAAGAGCCATTTCAGGCAGACCGCAGTTGAAAAGCTTGAAGAGAACGTCGATATCGAACATTCTGTATTTAAAGAGAAATACCTCCGCAGTCTCAAAGAGAGAACACAAAAGAAAGTACCTTTTAAAGAGGGGCCAGATGCGGTTGCAGCTGTGGTCCACAAGATCATTTTGGCAGATCAGCCAAAACCTCGTTACTATATCACGAAAGCGACCTACCTGCTGGGATACTTCAAACGGATCTTGAGTACCTCTTACCTGGACAGGCTCTTGACGAAGATCGAGTAGTACCAGGCAGGATCACCAAAAAACTGTATTAAAAGAGTTTTGCTATAATCTGCGGAATAAAACAATAGGATAGTATATGGATAAGATAAAAATAGGTGTTGTCACCACAAGCGACAGGGCTTCACAGGGGATCTATGAAGATATCTCCGGTGTAGCCATTATGGATACCATGAAAGAGTATTTGCTGAATGAGTGTGAATATGAATACCGATGTATCCCGGATGAGCAAAGCCTTATCGAGACCACGCTCATAGAGCTTGCACGGGAAAGAAAGTGTGACCTGATAGTCACAACGGGCGGGACAGGTCCTGCGAAGAGGGATGTGACCACCGAAGCAACGGAAAATGTCTGCCAGAAACTGCTTCCGGGGTTCGGCGAACAGATGAGAGCGGTCAGTCTGCAGTACGTACCGACCGCCATACTTTCGCGTCAGACTGCAGGTATCTGCCACAATTCACTGGTCATCAACCTTCCCGGAAAGCCAAAGTCCATCCGTGAATGTTTGGATGCGGTCTTCCCAGCCGTGCCATACTGCATAGACCTGATAGGCGGAAGCTACATGGAAGCGAATGAAGAAGTGATCAAGGTCTTCAGACCTAAGGCAAAGTAAGCAGAACAAGGACATACTAATTAATATGAATGTAGATTTTATAGAAGCAAAGATCAATGAGATCATCAAAGAGCTCGAAAAAGAAGTGATGGATGTTCTGATGGACGAGAGTCTTGACAAGAAGCAGACCAACCTTCATATGAAGCCGCTTACTTCCACCAAAAAGATACTCAACAATGCGCTTGAGAGTATCAAAATGGTTGATAAACTGGGCAGAGAAGAGTTGGAGAAGAAGTAAGATGACCAACGCCGCCATCTTGACGATCTTTATCGTAAGTGTCATTTTGTTCTTCTGGGGTGCACAGAAAGCTGCAAAAACACAAAAAAAGATCTATCTGCTGGCCTTCATACCTTTTTTACTTCTTATCGCAGGAATGTTCCTGCTTTGAACCCTCTACCGCTGATCTCCACGTTAACATACGTGCCAGGTCATGCCGGATCTACTCTCTGGTGGAGGTCATGCCTGCAACCAGCCATGACTCCATACCTCCACGGTACCAGCTGATCTTTTCTGCAGGGTAACCGATCTCAAGCAGTGCCTGTATCATCGCTACTGACTGGCTGCACCATGGACCGTTGCAAAAAATGACAACGGTTTTTACGTGGGAAAAATCATGTGTCCCGTCCTTCTTTCTCTTCACACCCAGCATTTTCAAGGAACGTTCGAACTCAAATTCAAAACTTTTGCGCTCTTTAAAATGGTGAAAAGGCATATTGACCGCTCCGGGAATGGTACGGTAGTCATACCACTCCTGCTTTCGGCCATCAATGAGCATCATCGAATCATCGTTCTGCATCTGTTTCATAAAGGCAAGCACTTCCAGCTCACCATACGTCATGATATCTTCATGTAACTGTATGGGAAGCAGTTTTCCTACCGTATGTACATATGTGGACTTGCATGCTTCGGGCACTTTGGGATTGGCATAGTTCCCTGTCCATACCGTGGTATTGTCTATGGATACCTTTTTACATTCGGGAGGAATGTCCCTTTTGACCACAACAGTCTTGGTCTTGCCGTTTGCATCGACGGTCTCTACTGTGACACCTTCATATTCGAAACCTGTACGTGCCAGTACTATGGCAGAAGCTAAAAGAAAAGAGAAAGTGATATTGGTTGGTAACATAGCTTATCCTTTGTTTCGAGGGTTTTGCTATAGTATCATGTGGTTTGTAGAAAGTATGTGTAGCAGGAAAAAAGGGATCATCATTGCACTCTTTCCCGGTAAAAACCGGGAAAGTATCACTCTAGCCTCCCTGCCAAGTATCCGCTGGCAAAAGACCACTGCAGGTTATAGCCGCCGCAGGGACCGTCAAGGTTCATGACCTCTCCGCAGAAGTAGAGCCCTTTGATTTTCCTGCTTTGCATGGTGTAGGGATCGATCTCTTTGAGATGTATGCCCCCGCGGGTGATCATCGCCATCTTGAAACCGTCGTGCCCGTTGATGGTAAGCGGTGTCCATACCAGAAGTTTGATGAGTCTGTCTCTTGCGGCTCCCGACTGTTTGCCCAGTGTCAGGGCAGGGTCAGCCTCTGCGAGTTTGCAGAGTTCCAGACTTACAGACTCGGGAAGCAGGGTTTGAAGCAGCTGCAGTGTGTTTCGGTGGGGATCTTTGGCCAGTTCCTGCTTGAAATGGTCACGTATCTGCTCTTCGTTCATCCCTTTGGTAAAGTTCGCAAGTATGGGCACTTCATCAAATTTACTCAGCAGCGGGGTGATCTCCCTGGAAAAATCAAGGACCACAGGACCGCGTATGCCGTCTTTGGTGAAGATGAGATCCCCTTTGGCGGAAAGTTTTTTATATTTTTTCATATCAACATGCATGGAGACCTTTGCGATGGTATCTGCCCTGCAGTTTTTCACCCAGCTCTCTTTGGTCTTGAGCGGCATCATGGCAGGGTAGAGGTCAGTGACCTTATGTCCTACGGACTCAGCCATAGGGTAGCCGTCTCCTTCCGCTCCGAGCATAGGGTAGCCCATCCCTCCGGTGGCGATCACAACGGCATCGGCATGAAAGGTATCGGTCCGTGTCTGAACACCCGTAACCTTTATGCCGTCATGTGTTAACGTTTCTGCTTTTTGAGCACACAGGACCTTTACGCCGAGACGCTGCATCTCTTTTTCCATGGCATTGATGATAGTGGTGGAACTGTGTGTCACGGGAAAAACCCGGTAGCCGTCAGGTGCATGGCTCTCCACACCTATCTCCTTGAAAAATGCCATCAGCGCTTTGTGGTCCAGGGCTTCCAGTGCAGGGGTCATAAAACGGCCGTCCCGTCCGAAGCGGGCCATGAAATCTTCGTTTGAAAGTGTGTTGGTGAGGTTGCAGCGCCCGCCGCCGGTAGCTTTGAGCTTTGCGCCTATCTTGGAGAGTTTTTCCAGAAGCAGTACAGACTTGCCTGCACGTGCAGCAGTGATGGCAGCCATCATGCCAGCCGCTCCGGAACCCACTACTATGAGATCATACTTTGACACACGAGATCCCTTCGTTAAAAATAATCAACATCATAGCGAAAAATCGCATAAATCCCTCATCAGTTTCACACACAATACACATTTAAAGAGTATAATGAATTCAGTTTTTTTCTTGAAAAGAACAAACCCAATCCACAAAGGAATACGTATGAAAAGTTTATTGATGGTCGGACTATTGGCTACAGCGGTCTGGGCTGCGGACTATTCTCAAATGAGTACAGATGAGATGATGAAGATGCGAGGAAGTGTTCCTGCAGAGGACAGACCTGCTTTTCGTGCAGAGATGCAAAAGCGTATGCAGAGCATGAGTGATGAAGAGTGGCAAAACTATATGGGTCGAAGCATGTCAGGCAAGAGAAGCTCTTGTATGACAAAGCAGCCGACCTTTGAGGAGTATGATTTTAACAATGACGGCAAGATCACCGAAAGCGAATTGAATGAAGCGCGCGAAAAACGTATGGCTCAAAAGAAGGCCGAGGGGAAAATGCTGAGACATGCAAAAAATGCTCCTGCCTTTGCCGATATGGACAAGAACAAAGACGCGTCACTGGACCGTGAAGAGTTCCGTCTGCATCAGGAAGAAGAGATGAAAAAATGGACCAAAAGAGCTGGCGCATGCGGTTGTCCGAGTAAAGGTAAGAAACAAGGTATGGGAAAAAATGCACCCAGCTTTGCTGATATTGACACGGACAAGGACGGAGTCATAAGCCAGGAAGAGTTCCGTATACACCAAACGGAGAGAAAGAGCAACTGCCCAACAGGGAATTGTCCCTAATTTCTGAACCCAGAAGTGCACCCTGTTTTGTCCTTGCAGGGCAAGGGTGTACGCTTCACACCTCTTATCCCCTTCAATCCACATACTTTACACACACAGGTTATAGAATAGGGTAATTTTCTGATCAGGTCTGATCATAGAAAATAAACCAATAGATAGGAGAAAGCCATGAAAAAATTAATGATTGTGGCGCTGTTCGCCACGGGTGTGTGGGCAGCAGATCAACCTGCATGGGTTGCAGATAAACCTACGTTTTCAGAATTTGATCTAAACAAAGATGGCAAGATCATTAAAAGTGAACTGGATGAAGCAAGAGAAATACGTATGAAGAAGCGGGCGGATGAAGGCAGAATGCTGAGAAATGCAGGAGAGGCTCACTCGTTTAACCAGATCGATGTCAACAAAGACGGAGCTATCAGTGAAGAAGAGTTTCTTTTACATCAGAAAATGCATCATAACCAAGGCTGTGTCACTTTTGGTTGAAAGACAAAAGAAGCCGCAGATGAAGTTTGCTCCTCTATACAACATTCCCGCGAATGCGGGCATGTTGTAAGGTCCAATGCAACCCCCATTTTAACCAACTATGCTAAAATACCTCAAGATAAACCCGATAGTAATTTAATACTAAATAATATAATATTCCAGACAGGGAGTTCCTTTTTGCTGTTCAGCACACAATCCATGCAAGATATCATTATCGTACTCAGTGAAAAGGCAAAGGCATGCAAAGCGGGAGAACACTTCAGTTTTGAGATAGTTGATCCTGACCTTGGAGAGGGGTATGCAGGTGAGACCATAGAGATAGAGGGTACAAGCTACCTCTGTCGCAGCTACAAGTCATGGACCGACCTGGCGGAACTCCTACTATGCAAAATGATGACCCCTGAAAAAGGCAGCTATCCTTTGGTGACCATGCGCTTTAAGAAACTGGAAACACAAAGCTCTTTCCACACACGATCAGAGGGGATGAAAGAGGAAAAATATGGTACAGCTTCCCATTTTTCTCAGATACGCAAGATGGAGGAACCCGCTTTTCTTTACTACTACACCCAGGCCTTGAAGAATGCCAAACTCAACCAGAGAAGACGTATCCTGAACCTTGGCATCAACAAAGGGGATGAGTTTGCTGTGATCAAAAATACCCTGGACGAAGAGAGCTACGAAAAGACGGAACTGGTAGGTGTGGACCATTCCGGAACGGCTATCGCGTATGCCGAAGAGCGTTTTCCGGAAGCGCATGTACATTTTTATGTGCACGACATCAATGACCTTGAGAGTTTGAACCTCGGAAGGTTTGATCTGCTGATAAGCATCGGTACACTGCAAAGCCCGGGTATCCATTTCAAACCGTTCTTCATGTCACTGGTCCAGAACTGTCTGGAAAATGACGCTGCAGTGATCCTGGGCTTTCCCAACTCCAGATGGGTGGGGGGAGAGATGCTATACGGTGCGAAGGCGCCAAATTATGCCATGTCCGAAATGTCGCTGCTTTTTAATGATGTCATGTTCTGTAAAAAATATTTGCAGCAGAAGAAGTACCGGGTCACACTGACAGGAAAGCAGTACATTTTTTTAACTGCCACAAAGATTATTTGAGTAGAATTAAACATAGCACAAACACACAAAGGTATCGATATGAAATTAAAACTATGCATTACATCTTTACTCTGTACAGCAGGTATCTATGCGTCACAGGCCCATGGTACGCAGGCGCTAAGTGAAACACAAGAAGGCATCAAGTACATCAAGATGCTTGGCGGCACACTGAAGAGTCAGCTCAAATCACAGCTTCAGGCGGATCCAAGCGGCATGAGTGCCATCGGATTTTGTACCGCGGAGGCACAGCGTATCACTGACGAGGTCAATACACAGCTTCCGGACCACGCGAAAGTAAGAAGAACGTCGCTCAGGACAAGAAACAGCATCAACAAGCCTGATGCGAAAGATATCGAGGTGATGAAAGAGATCGAAGCGTCGTTCAGGAACAAAAGCGCGGCAGCCACGATGATCACAAAAGTGGAGACCGAAGAAGGCACACGCTACTATAAACCATTGATCGCAGAAGCAGCCTGTCTAAAGTGTCATGGAGAGAACATCTCACCTGAGATACAGACAGCGATCCAGACATCCTATCCCGAGGATAATGCAACGCAATACACATTGGGTGCCTTCAGAGGTGTCATCGTCTCTGAGATCAAAAAACGTTGATCTGCTAGCTATGCCAAGGTGCCGCTTTATCAAAGCGTCACCTTGGCATCTAGAGGCAGCCCTAGATCGAGTCACCCAGGTGCATCGCGGTCTCGGCATCCCATCTGGCGACATGCAGCACGAGCCAGCTTTTAAAATCGCCCTCCAAAAAGTCTTTTACCGCTTCAGGATCTTTGTTCTTTTCCCAGTTCTCATGCAGCTCTTTGACTTTTTTTCGCATAGAGTCATGTTCGGACTTATGTATCTGTGCCGCATAGAACTTGCTCTCCTCCATCATCTCTTCTTCTGTTGAGAAATGGTCTTCGATATCATAGAGCAGCACAGGGAAGAGCTCCTCGATCCTCTCCATATCTTTTGCCAAAACCGCATCATGAAAATCGTTTACGATCTCGATCTCTTCCGAATGCAGCATATTCATCATCGGATTTGCAACCTGTTGTACATCTGTTGGTTTGATAAGCATGATTCCTCCTTATAATATATGATTATAGCTTGAAATCTTTCAAGTTGTATTGATAAAAGTCAATCGATGTTTTTTTAGCGCATTGCCTCTCCTCAAGCAGCTACTGCTTTGTTTTTTGATACTCCTGAATGAACTCTTTTGCATTATCGCCTCTTAAAAACTCTGCAAGACCTATGAGACCATCTACAAGATATCTTGTATTGTAGCCCTTGAGCTTTAAAAAGGTGCGTGCCATGATCGCTCTGTCTTTGTGGGGACATGCCGTTACGATAAGTTTGGAGCGGTCAAGCTCATGGTAGCGCTTGGGAAGCTCATTGAGAGGAATGTTGATAGAAGCTGGCATATGCCATGCCTCATACTCTTCCTTGAAACGTATATCCACCAGCTGTGCCGTACCTTCTTCAAGCATTACCGTAAGCTCGACACTGTTGATCTTCATCTCTTTTCGCTCTTCATAGTCAAAGGCACTTAAGTAGCTCTCATGACTGAGTACCTGTGTTTCGGCAAACAGGGTGATACAGCTACCCAGCAGCAGTAAAACGGTTTTTTTCATTTTAGTCTCCTTTTTTTGTACACATACTGGTGCAATGTTGGTCTATAGCAGTCCCAGAAGCGCTACCAGCAAGACAGGAGGCGTGATGACCAGCCCGACCTTCATATATTCTCCCCAGCCTATCTTTACCCCTTTTTGAGCGAGAACATGCAGCCAGAGCAGGGTAGCAAGCGAACCGATAGGCGTCATTTTGGGTCCCAGGTTCGAGCCCAGGATATTGGCATAGACCAGTGCTTCATTCCCGACATACCCCACATGGTCGATCGCGATATCCATGATCATGATCGTCGGCATATTGTTCATCACGGAACTGATGAATGCGGATAAAAAACCGGTTCCTATCACTGCCACAGCCGTTCCCTGTGTGTTGAGACCGGTGATCCATGAGGCGATCACCTCTGTCAGGCCGGCATTTTTCAGTCCGTAGACCACGACATAGAGCCCGATACTGAACCACACCACCTGCCACGGTGCAGCTTTGATGGTCATGATGGGCTTTGTTGCTTTGAAATGTGTCGCGATAGCCAGAAAGATCAGCGCTCCGCCTAACGCAAAAACGGAAACAGGAAGATTGTAAAGGTCACCGACAAAGTAGCCGATCATCAGGAGCGCCAAAAAGAACCAGGAGAGCTTGAACATCGTTTGGTTCTTGATGACCGAAGAGGCTTCGGGCAGCGCAGTGACATCGACCTTTAAAGGGATGTCTTTTCGGAAATAGATCCACAGCACGGCAATGGAAGCGAAGATCGACAATAGGTTGGGTAAAAACATATTTTTTGCATATTCGACAAAACCGATATCAAAATATCCGACTGTGACGATATTGGTCAGGTTGGAAATGACCAGGGGATTGGATGCACTGTCGCCTATAAACCCTCCCGCCATCAAAAAGGCGAAAATAGCCAGCGGATCCATTTTGAGGTATTTCATCTTTGCAAGCAGGATAGGGGTGAGGATCAGTGCCGCACCGTCATTGGCAAAGAATGCCGCAACCAGCGCTCCCAAAAGAAGGATATAGACGAACATCCTGTTGCCGCTGCCTTTAGAGAGCTTTGCCATCTTTATCGCTGCCCACTCAAAAAAACCTATCTGGTCCAGTACCATCGAAAGAATGATGATCCCGATGAATGCCAGGGTCGCATCCCATACAATGTCAATCACTGTAAAAACATCCGTATAGCTGACCACACCGGCTATCAGTGCGATGATCGCTCCTATCACTGCCGTGGTACCGATCTGAAGTCCTTTAGGCTGCCATATCACAAAGATCAGGGTGACCAAAAAGACCGAAACTGCTAAAAACATACTAAACTCCCAATGAACAAATTTGTAGAACTATAGCGAAAATCAAATAAATATATAAAGATATCTTGATTTAATGATGAAAACCTGCTACAATTTTCTAAATTTTAAAGAGATGGAGAACATTATGAAGAGGTTGCATATACATATTTCAGTAGAGGATCTGGAGAAAAGTATAAAGTTTTATACGGCGCTTTTTGGCATGGAGCCTACAAAACGCAAAGAGGATTATGCACAATGGCTCGTAAATGATCCTGCTGTAAATATGGCGATATCTTCCGGCAGGGATAAAAAAGGTCTGAACCATTTAGGTCTGCAGGTGGACAGTGACGAAGCAGTACAGGAGCTTGAAGATAGACTTCAGGCTGCCGGTGTTTCAGGAGAAAAACAAAAAGAGGCCGTATGCTGCTATGCAAGATCCAACAAGTATTGGGTGCAGGATCCTGAAGGTATTATCTGGGAAAATTACCACACGATGGAGCAGGTAGAGGTTTTTGGAGGAGACAGCTTTACCGGGGGGACCGGATGCTGCGAACCCTCTTTCAGTGCAAAGGGACAGTGGTCAACAGATAAAAGCTGCTAGATCATGGATATTTTCTTAAAAAGTGTTGCGGCACTGAATGACGAAACCAGAGTAAAGATCCTGCGTTTTCTTGATACCTACGGGGAAACCTGCGTATGTGACATGCAGTCATCTTTCGATATGCTGCAGTCGCGCCTCTCACGTCACCTTAAGATCCTGAAGGATGCAGGATTTTTACGGGTGGAGCGTAAAGGGACCTGGGCCTATTACTCCATCAGAACACCCTTGGACCGCTTTCGCAGTGAAGCATTGGAAGAGATCCGTTGTCTGGATATCGAACTTCCTGCTTTGAACAAAATATCACAAACCGGGGGATGTAAAGTATGAAAAAAAATGTATTGATCTTATGTACGGGAAACAGCTGCCGTTCCATCATGGCAGAGGCACTGATCAATGCCAAGCTTGGTGACTGTGTCGTTGCCCAGAGTTCAGGTGTCAAAGCAAGCGGCAAAGTAAACCCGCATGCCCAGGCACTGTTGGAGTCAAAAGGCTACTGGAGAGATGACTATCACTCAAAGGTCATCGAAACCGTGCTGGATACGCCATTTGATCTTGTCGTCACCGTATGCGACCATGCCAATGAGACATGCCCTATGTTCCCTAAAGCGGTAAAGACGATACACGTAGGGTTTGAAGATCCGAGCGGCAAGGCAGTAGAAGAGTATGAAAAGACGCTCGATCTGATCGAAAAAGAGCTGCTGCCTGTCATCAAAGAGGAGCTTTGCTGAATTTGGTATGAAGTCTGATGAATAGATAAAAAGACCAAGTGGTCAAAAAGTATCTTTGATGCCATTCTCCTTGGGAAAATAGCTTAAAAACCTTGATTTCATCTTTAAGTGTTACAATACTTCAAAATGGTTGGATCTCTTTGATGATTCAGAGGGTTCCGTCTATTGGCATATGGCTGTAATACGAATATTTGAAGGATCTCCATGGAATACCTCACTGAATTTTTCACCGCACTGATAGAGCTGAGCAATGCGATGGCTCCCTACATACTTTTCGGTCTGCTTTTTGCGGGTATTTTGCATGAATTCGTACCAGATACCCTTGTCACCAGACATTTAGGCAAAAGCAATATATTCTCTGTCATCAAAGCCACACTCTTCGGCATCCCTCTGCCTGTGTGTTCATGCGGGGTGATCCCTTTGGCGACAAGCATCAAAAAGAGCGGGGCCAGCAAAGGCTCGACGCTTTCATTCCTGATCTCTACACCGATCACGGGAGTAGACTCCATTTTGGCGACCTACGGGATATTTGGATGGGTATTTACCATTTACCGCGTGATCACCTCCATGATCATAGCGATGGTGTCAGGTATTTTGGCCAACCTTTTTGATAAAGAGGAAAGAGTTGAAACACCAGCATTTTCAGCAGTGAAAGCTTCCACTGCCTTCTCTCCTGCTTTTTCCATGCAGAAAAAAGAAGAAACAGGTGAAAGCTGCTGCAGCACCGCAGCTTCATGCTGTGCAACAGAAGCAAAAAGCTTTTGGCTCACCAGTGCTTTACGCTATGCGTTCGTTACCCTCTTGGGTGACATTGCCAAGCCGCTTTTATGGGGATTGATCATCGGTGCCTTGATCACGGTAGCGATCCCCCAAAGTTTCAGTGAAATCCTGATCGAGTATTCGTGGCTCTCCTATCTTATCGTGATAGCCATTGCGGTGCCGATGTATGTCTGTGCGACGGCCTCTTTGCCTATCGCTGCGGGACTGATGCTTTCTGGGGTGAGTGCAGGGGCGGCCTTTGTATTTCTCTCTGCAGGCCCGGCAACCAATACGGTGACGATAGGCGTGGTGAAGAAAATGCTTGGAACACGCTCGCTTGCTATCTATCTGGGGAGTATCGTGGTGGGAAGCATCGTGTTCGGATTGGGACTGGATTACATTTTTTCCGCCTCTGAGATCGATCCTGCCTCGTTGGTCCATATGCATGAAGAAGCAGGCGTTGTGGCGATAGTGAGTTCTGTGATACTGTGGGGGCTTGTGGGGTATCTGCTGCTTAGACGAAAAGCCTAAACAAGAACGACAAAGGGTTTAAAGTCCGATAGTTGTACCCATGGAGACACTTCCATGGACACCTGTTTCGCTGTCCGCATACAATCCAGTCGCAGCCGCCTCATTTCCTGATACAGCTACTCCGCCTATACCTACACCGACCCTGGGAGTGCAGGCTGATAATACAAGCATTAGAAGCATAGACAGACCAAAGATTTTCATATCAGTTTCCTTTATTGAAAAGCAAAAAAATACCCAGCGACACAGCGGATACGATAATGATAGAGGCTCCGGAGGTCAGATCATAGGTATAGGAGAACCACAGCCCACCAAGAGTAAAGAGTGTCGCTATGGCTCCGGAAAGGAACATCATCGAAAAAAGAGAAGTGGAAAGTTTCTCCGCGATATAAACAGGGATGGTAAGCATGGCGATGACCAGAATGAGTCCGACGACCTTGATGGCGATGACGACCGTCAGTGCAGAGAGTATCAGTATCAGTGTATAGAAAAATCTTACATTGACATTGCGCAGCGCTGCGTACTCGCTGTCATACGAGACGGCGAGTATATCTCTGTACCAGAAGGTGATGACAAAGAGTATCAGGGCCAGCAGGAACCCCATGAAGTAGAGGTCTTCGGTCGTTACCGCCAAAATGGAGCCAAAAAGGTAGCTCATAAGGTCGACATTGTATCCGGGTGTAAGGTCCACGAAGATCACCCCGATGGCCATCCCGACAGCCCAGATAAGTCCGATAAAGGTATCGATACGGTGACGTTTCTTCAGGGTAAGTGCCGCTATCAGCAGGGCAGCCCCCACGGCAAATATCGACGCACCCAGGAAGATCGGAAGTCCGAAAAAGACTGCAAGACCGATCCCGCCGTAAGAGGTATGGGCAATGCCTCCTGCCAAAAATACCATGCGGTTCACTACGATCAGCGATCCGATGATACCGGCAGCAAAACTGACAAGCAAGCCTGCAAGAAGGGCATGCTGCATAAATTCGAACTGTAAGGCTTCGATCATTTCACCGCCCTCCATTTGACCGTTTCTTCCTCTTCACAGGTATTGCAGTTCTCGGCACTGAGCATTTGAAGCAGTTCCACTTCACAGAAATGCTCATCCTCATCGTGGGTATGGAACGTATGTTTCTTGTCAGATATATCGTGGTAAGCGAGTATTTTATTGACATGGGCCGCTTTGTTCGCATATTGCAGGATGACCGATATATCATGACTGACCACAATGACCGTGATGTTCCGATTCAGTACTTTCAGCAGTTCATAGATCTCTTTCTGTCCCGTCTGGTCGATGCTGGAGGTCGGTTCATCGAGTATCAGTATCTTCGGGTGGGCACAGAGCGCACGTGCGATCATCACCCTTTGGCGCTGCCCGCCTGAGAGTGCACCTATCTTTGTCTGTGCAAACTGCTCCATTCCTACCTGTGCAAGGGCACCCATGGCACAGTTCATTTCATCTTTGCCATAGCCAAAGAGAGGTCTTTTCCCTTCTACATGCCCCATCATCACCACTTCGATGACCTTGATAGGGAAATCCGTATTGATGTTGGTGTTCTGAGGCACATAGCCTATATAGGAAAGACTTTTGGACGGTTCTTTACCCAGTACAGAGATGCTGCCTTTTTTAACTCTGTACATACCCAGGATAAGTTTTATCAGGGTCGATTTGCCTCCGCCGTTGGGACCGATGATCGCTAAAAAATCTTTTTCCTCTACGGTCAGATTAATGTCTTCCAGGATCATCTGCTTGTCGTAAGCAAATGAAAGATCTTTTACCTCTATGACAGACATGCTAGTTTTTGCCTGCTATGGCATTGGCAATGTTTATCAGGTTTTCAGACCAGTTCGGCGCCAGCGGGCTCACTTTTACCACAGGGATCTGCAGCTCTTTGGCGATGACCGTGGCCGTAGTGTCTGAAAACTCCGGCTGTGTAAAGATGGCTTTGACCTTCTCTTCTTTTGCCTCTTTCAGCAAGTGTATCAGTTCTTTGGGTTTAGGCTCTTTCCCTTCCACCTCCACAGCTATCTGTGTGAGATGATAGGCTTTGGCAAAGTATCCCCAGGAGGGGTGGAATACCATAAAACTTTCTCCGTCGGCTACAGAAGAGAGGATATGTTTGATCTTTCTGTCTGTTTCATCGACGGAAGCCAAAAAGAGCTCCAGATTTTTTTGATAGTACGCTTTGTTCTCCGGGTCTTTTTGTATCAGGGCTTTATAGATATTCTCTGCGATGATCTTCACGTTCGCGGGAGCGGTCCAGATATGCGGATCTTCTCCCTTATGGTCATGCGCATGTGCATCTTCACCATGATGTGCCTCATCCGCATCTTCTTCATGATGTTCTTCTTCCCCGTGATGCTCCTCATGCTCTGCTTTGGACTCCTCACAGTGTTGTACCTGCATCTGCATTTTGGTAATGTGGTCTGCAAGATCGATGACCTGCATTCTCGGATTCAGGTCTTGGAACTTGGGCAGCCAAACCGCTTCGAACTCTACATCGATAGCAAAGTAGAGATCCGCCTTGGTGATGTCCACCATCTGAGAGGGCTTTGGTTCATAGTTATGCGGTGAGTTTCCGGGCTGTACCATCAGCGATACATTGACCTTGTCGCCTCCGATGGCCTTGACAAATGTCTGTTCAGGCAGGATGCTGACCACAGCGTTGATGTTTGAGAAGACATAGCCGGTTGTTAGTAAGAAGATAAGTGTAATTTTTTTCATGCAGATATTATAGCGCAAGTGTAATGATAGATGGACTATGTATCCTAAATATTTTTTATCATCAACAGGTAGTACAGATCGTATCTGGAGCGTGATGGACCGTGTTAAAAGGATACGCCCACTCCATCATCTTCAGAAAGTATGATCTCGCTTTCATTGAAGACGATGGATGTCTTGGCCGGATGAGATGCCAGGAGGCTTACTGCATCGAGGTCAAGCATCGTGATGACATCCGCTTTGGCGGAAGCCACATGAACACCGGCAGCAACAGAAATGGGACCTTCCAGCATGCAGCCTATCATGCATTTGACCCCGAATTCCTTGGAAAGATCGGCCAGTTCCAGTGCCTGTGTGATACCTGCGGTTTTTGCGAGTTTGATGTTGACATAGTCTACGGCCTGCATCTCAAGGACTCTTCTGGCATCTTTGACCGAAAAGATCGACTCATCCGCAAGCAGGGGAGTCTGCACCCTCTCTTTGATGTATTTGAGCCCCTCTATGTCCTCTGCGGGGACAGGCTGTTCTATGAACTCGGCGATGATGCCCTGTTTTTCCAGAGCATGCAGGAGTGTGACGCTCTCTTTGGCTGTCCATCCCTGATTGGCATCAAGCCTCAAGGCTATATGGGGATCCAGTGCATGGTGGATGGCGACGACACGTTCTATATCTTTTTTTGGGTCATCGCCTATTTTGATCTTCAGCGTGTCATAGCCAAGTCTCACGGCATTCAGGCTGTCTGAGATCATCTTGTCTATGGCACCCATACTGATCGTGATGTCGGTGCGGAACGCTCTTTTTGCCCCGCCCAGCATTTGATAAAGAGGCTGTTTGGCAGCCTTGGCCTTCAGGTCGTAGAGGGCTATTTCCAGTGCGGATTTGGCGGTGGTGTTTTTAAGGATCCGGGCATGTATATTATTTAATATAGTATCGAACTCCCCGATCTCAAGACCCAGGATGAAAGGCTTGAGATATTCGATGGCAGAGATCATGGACCCCATGGTCTCACCTGTGATGACAGGGGTAGGTGCACCTTCACCGTACCCTACAGAACCATCATCGCATTCGATGATCACCACAAGGTCTTCAAGAGTATCTACACGCCGCAAAGAGGTGATGAAAGGAGTTTTAAGCGGGGCTTTTAAGGTGGCGGTTCGTATGTTGGCTATTTTCATATTGTATTGTATCTAAAGATCTTTATTTATATTGATATTTGTACGATCTATAAAGCTTTCTATTTCTTTGCAGACACGCTCAAAATGTTCATGCAATATCCAATGTGAGGCATCACTGATATGTACTGACTTGAAGGTACCGGTAAAAAATATCTCCATATTGTCAGTGAGACGTCGATCCAACGGTGGATCTTGGTCACCCCAGAGCAACAGGGAAGGAACAGGAATTTTTCCGAATTGTTTCCTGCCCATAGCAGCACGCACTACGCCCATACCGAATTCTCCGAATGTATTGGCACGGTAGTAGTTTATGCTGCTTGTCAGTGCTCCTGGCTTTCTTAATGCAGCCTTGTAATGCTCAATGTCTTCGTTACTGAAGGCATCTTTTTTTCTTGCCCATGAACGGAAGTTGTGTTCCAGCCATGCGAAGTTGCAGCAGCGCATCGCCCATTCCGGAAGCAGCGGAAGTTGAAAAAAATAAATATACCAGGATCTAAGCATCTGCCTGAGATTGAGGAGGGGATTTTTTCGTATATTAGCAGCATAGCTGCCACGGTGCGGTGAGTTGATAACGATGGCTGCATCGATCTTTTCAGAGTAGTGTTCCGCAAGTTCCCATACAACCGAACCGCCCCAATCATGTCCGACAACGATGGCTTTTTCATACCCGAAATGATGTATAAGCTCCAGTACATCGTTCATCAGATATTTCATTTCATAGGATGATCTTGCATGGGGTTTGTCAGAATCGTTAAATCCACGCATATCAGGCGCGACGACATGAAAACCCTCTTTTGAAAAATGGCTGAGATAGGGCTTCCAGACATACCAATATTGGGAAAATCCATGCAGGAAGATCATCAATCCTTTTGGATTGTCGGGTTTTTCTTCCATATAGTGTATGCGGAGATCTTTTTCATACGAAGTTTTTGATGAGATGGTCAGAAATGATCGTTGCATAGAATCCTCTCAAGTGTGTATCAGCCCTGCAATATATTCAATGAACATCATATCTCAAATATTGTACAAAATCAAAATCAGCGGACCACTTTTGTATCTGTTTATTGATAAAAGTCTGTCAAGATGACATACTATTGCCTTGGGTTAACGTCTGCTATGAAACTCCTGCGATCATCTCCAACACTTTTCCCACCATCAGACCGCCAAAGGTCCCTACGATGTATCCCATCATCGCCATCAGTACACCTATGGGGATGAGCGCCTTTGAGTAGGCAGAGGCGAGGATAGGGGCAGAGGCTACGCCGCCTATATTGGCTAAAGAGGCGACACCCAGAGAGAAGAGGTCCAGCCTGAAGAGTCTGGCAAAGAGTACCATGATGGCTAGATGGATCGCTATGATGACAAATCCGGCCAGGATGTAGAGCGGTGCCTCTGTCAGTTCTGTAAAGTTCGCACGTGAAGCGATCAGCGCAACGATGAGATAGAGCATCATGTTCCCCAGCAGCGCGCTTCCCGACAGTTTTGCCAAAGGGGTCATCGCAAAGAGTATTCCTGCAAGCGTCGCAAGGATGACGACCCAGGTGGTAGCGGTGAGAAAGGATGTCACAGGGAGATAGTCTGCGCCATACTGTGCCAAACGGGAGATGATCAGGGCGGAGATGAGCAGAAGGAAGAGGGAAACAAAACTTAGGGGCTTTTGATGCCTTTCTTTCAGTGCCAGCCTTTTGCCCACCTCGTCTATGACCGAAGTATCGGCTCTGCTCCAGAGATTGAATGTGTTGGCAAAAGGAACAAGAGCCAAAAGTATCATCACCCAGATGGCGTAGTCTATGGAGTCTATCAGCAGGGTATACCCCATGGCAGAGTCGGGCAGGTCCAGCGCGCCCTGTATCGCGACCATATTTCCGGTACCGCCCATCCAAGAGCCTGAAAGTGCGGTAAAAGGCTTCCATGCACCGGGTTCAAAATAGCTGTGGAAGAGGGTAAACATGCCGATGAAACCTATGGCAATGCTCAATGATGCCAGAAAGAAGGTCAGCAGCATTCTCTTACCGAGTTTCAAGATCTCCCGCATATCGGCAGAGAGCAGCATCAGGAAGATCATCGCAGGTAGGAGGTTGGATTTCAGCAAGGTGTAGGCAGCGTTCACCGGCTCGCTTTTTTGCCATACACCCAAGGTGGACATCAGCATGACAGCAAAATAGAGGATGACAATGGCAGGCAGGTACTTGAAAAGTTTCGCCTGTGTCCGTTTTTCCAGAAAGACGATAGCCAACGCGGTCAAGGCCAGTACAGTGACATACAGTGCTCCGTTCTCTATCATCCTCTTCCTTGATATTATATAATATATTAATTGCCCATATGGGGGTATTATAGCGTATTACAAGAGATAAGAAAGAGGATTGTTAAAAATCGATTAACCAACATTTTTTATAATTTTTTTCAAAAAATGACTGACAGAATTTTACACTAAGGAGCAGAGCATGTTCAGCAAAAAAATATCTTTTTTGATCCTGCCTCTACTGGCAGTGAGCGCACTTCAGGCTGAAGATCCTTTTTCGGCGGATCCGTTCGGAGATGAGATCTTTAAAGAGATGTATCAGATGCAAAAGGAAATGGATAAGATCTTTGAGCGTATGCATCAACGGATGGAAGAACGTACGAAGCAGTGGAACTATCCGCCAGGAACGCGTCTGATACCCGATGACAGAGGTCTAAACCGGAGCACACTGGTCGATAAGGGTACCTACTATGAATACAATACGCAGATTCCCGAAGGCAAAAATAACCAGATCGATATTTCGATAGAAGAGGGAATATTGCATTTCAAAGCAAAGGTGGACAGGGTAAACCAAACAGAGCAGGCAGATAGAAAAACGCAGCAGCGTTTCGTCAGTATGGTACAGCGCAGTGAGACCCTGCCCGAGGATGCAGACCCGAGCAGTTTAAAAAGTGAATATCAAAACGGTGTGCTTGTCCTGACACTGCAGAAAAAGAAGCATCTTAAATATCCTGCTTTGAAAGAAGAGAAGCAAGAGGTATCCCCGCCAGTGCAGAAGGTACCTGAAAAAGAGGAAACAAAAGAGACCAATGGGAAAAAAGAGAACAATCGAACGAAAGTGGTGGTACCGCACACCAGTTCACATGTCTAGGAGAGTAATCCAAGCCCCAACGCACGTATCTCTTCATATTTGTGAAACTGAAAGGTCTTGTACGCTTTGGTTTCTGGCTCTATGAGGTATATTTGATCCTGCAGATGGGAGAGGTTCGTTTTCGTCTGGTTATAAATTAGCAGCCTGATGGATTTTTCAAACATTTCCAGCACATTGACCGTTTTGAAAAAGTTGTCCGGCAAGGAACTGTCGAAAGCATTTTTCCCCTGGACATCGACGGCAAGAATGGTATCGAACGTGGCCTCAGTGACACCCAGATTTTCACAAAGAAAGCCATCACCATAGGTGTCTGCGCTGATCGTATGTTCCTTGAATATGCCCGGTATCGCCATCGTACAGAGCAAGGCCTCTGTGATGGTGACATCATCGGAGGCGTCAAATACTTTTTTATCACCGTTATGCAGGTTGGTGGCGATCAGTTTGAGCGGTATGTCCGTCTCTTTCATTTTTCTGTCCTGGAAGATACCATCGAATATTTTGGCCACCTTTGCATTGTCTATCACCGCATTGCCCGAGAAAGAGAACTTGACCCAGCTAAAAACATCCGCAAAACGTTTGATATGCCCGTAGATCTCTTTTTCTTTCATCCCTATGGACAGACAGGCACCGATGATGCCTCCCATACTGGTACCGACGATCTCGTCAGGTACCAGGTGGGCTTTCTCAAGATCATGCAGCACACCCAAATGCGCAATGCCCAGTGCACCGCCGCCTGAGAGCACCAGTGTGAAATTTTTGTCTTGTAATTCCTTGATCATGAAAGCATTATAACGTAACTCTTTTTGACATGCGTGTGATTTTTCGTTTCCCATTTATGTTATAATCAATGTAGAAAGTATTGTGACAGAGGAGTTTCCCATCGACGTGACGCCTTTACAATTCATAAGTACCTACTTTTTGGTCATCCTTACGGGTATTTTTGTCTTCTCTGCCTTGAGCCATATGCTCTATCAGAAACGCTCCCCCACCAGCATGATCTCATGGATGCTGGCCATTTTCCTTTTTCCTTTCGTAGTCGCGCCGCTCTATTTTATCATCGGTATACGCAAACGTGAATCGAAACACAAAAAAGGGTATGTCACGTTTGGCCAGGTTCCTGAACATCTTCCTTTTCAGCTGGATGATCCCCATCATGCTTTTCAGAATATTTTGAATAAGAACGGTATTCCTTTGGCAACGAAAGGAAATACCTTTGAACTGATCACTGACGATACCGAAGCCTACCATCGCATACTCAAGGAGATCGATGATGCAAAGCAGAGTATCTATATCTGCACCTATATCTTTGAGTTCGACCGAACGACCAAAGAGATCCTCGATGCTTTAACGAAGCGGTCCAGAGAGGGAGTTAAAGTGAGACTGCTTATGGACCTCGTAGGTTCTTTTGGCGCAAATATGAACCCACAAGGTTTCAAGGCATTGAAAGAAGCAGGGGGAGAAGTGGCATTTTTTACCCCCATTTTAAAAAGGCCGTTCCAAAACTATATCAATCTCAGAAATCACCGGAAGATCTATCTTTTTGATCATGATACCGTGCTAAGCGGGGGCATGAATCTCAGTAATGACTATATGGGAGAGAAAGACGGTAGCAAACGCTGGCAGGACCTTTTGTACTGTCTGAAAGGGCCTTCGGTAGATCATTTTTATCACATTTTCCACAATGACTGGGGCTATGCAAGCAAAGAAGAAGATAAAGATGCCCATCGGTACACTGGTGCCTATGAAGGTGAAAGCGTAGTGCAGGTGGTCCCTTCAGGACCGGATATTCCCAGTGATGCACTCTATGAAGCGCTTTTAAATGCCATCTATAACGCCAAAGAGCGTATCTGGATCGTCACTCCTTATTTCGTACCGGATGAAAATATCATACAGGCACTGGTGATCGCACAGCATAAAGGTGTGGATGTGAAGTTGATCACGCCAAAAGATTCGGATCATCTCCTGGCAGATATGGTAAGAAGTTCCTATATGCGCGAACTCGATGAGATGGGTGCCGATGTCGTTCTGTATGAAGGAGAAATGCTGCATGCCAAAGCCATACTCTTTGATGACATAGGAGGCATGGTAGGGTCGGTCAATCTCGATAACCGCAGTCTTTTCCTTAACTATGAAGTGGTAAGCTTTGTCTATTCTTCTGAGTTCATAGAGAGCATTGAAGGGTGGATGAACACCTTGATGCAGGATTCAAGCAGGGGGATGCAAAAGCCTTCCAAGGGCCGTGAAGCGCTGGAAAATATCCTGAAAGTCTTTGCCCCTTTACTCTGATGTTCGTACCTTCCATCCTTCAGCACCGTTCCTGTCGTCTGAGCTGCAGCCTCTTTGTGCCTGATACCTTTGGCGTGCTTTGCTGGAATGTCTACAAGCAAAATACAAAACATCCGGGTTTTCAGCCTTTCCTGCAAAGACTGACCAAAGAACAGCAGATCGATTTCTTGCTTTTTCAGGAAGCCAACTTCAGAGAGGACCAGCACTTCATACTGCCTGATTTCTCTTTTGATGCTGCCGCCAATTTGGAAATCCGCGGAGAGTTCTACGGTGTCCTGTCTGCAAGCAGGGTAGAGTCCAAAAGCGCGCAGGCGTATCTTTCTGAAGGAAGAGAGAGTCTGATCGGTCCTCACAAGAGTCTGCTGTTAAGCACGTACCATTTTGAAGATGGAGGCACGCTCCTGATACTCAATATCCATGCGATCAATTTCCGGGAGAACAAACACTACTACAGAGAACTCGAACGCTTTTTGGAATTGATAAAGGACCATGAGGGGCCGATGATCATCGCGGGCGATTTCAACAGCTGGAATAAAAGACGCCTGCGAAGGCTGCATGAGGTCAGAGAAGCGTTAGGACTCACTTCGGTACCGTTCGAGCAGATAGACAAGGTAAAGTCCTTTATGGGGAACCATCTGGATTTCATCTTTTACCGCGGTGTCGAACTGATGAACTTTTCTTTGCATAAATACCATAAGGTCTCTGACCACCATCCGCTGGTTGCAGAGTTCAGGAAGATAGGTTAAGTTCTACTTCTTGCCTTTTGCGGGTTTTTTATTGGCAGAAGGGTGTGTGTTCTGTCCCCTTCTTTTCTGTATTTTCTGTTTATGGTAGTCAAACCCGCCTTTTCTTTCGATCAGTGATTTTTTCTTTGGCTGTTTTTGCCTTGGCTGTGTGTCTGTCAGCTCAAATCCCGGATAGATCTCCCGTTTGATATTGAGCTTCAGGTCTCTCTCCATCTTTGAAAAAACATTGTAGTCTTTGGTGGTCAGAAGAGAGATGACCGAGCCTTTGTGGTTGGCCCTGCCGGTTCTTCCTACACGGTGGGTAAAGTCGTCTGTACCTTCAGGCATGTCGTAGTTGATGACCATGGCAAGCTCTTTGATGTCTATGCCGCGTGCTGCGATATCCGTAGCGACCAACACCTGTGTCTTTCCGCTCTTTAAGAGTGCCAGGGATTTTGCTCTGGCCCCTCTGGTGAGGTCCCCATGTATGATGGAGGTACGTATGTGATGGTCTTTGAGGTATTCATAGATATGGTTGGCAGATTCTTTGCTGCTGGCAAACAAAAGCACCTGCTCCATATCCATATCCTGAATGAGTCTGACCAGCAGTTCCGCTTTCCTCTTTTTGTCCACTTTATAGGCACGGTGTGCGATGAAGTCGACCACATCCCGTCTCTGGCTCACTTCAACGACAGCAGCATCGCGCATGAACTCTTTGCCGAGCTTTTTGATATTCTGTGAAATGGTCGCAGAGAACATCATCATTTGTCTGGGTTGTTTGCAGTGCTTGAGTATCGTCTTGATCTCATCCAGGAAGCCAAGGTCCAGCATGGTGTCGGCTTCATCCAGTATGACCGTGTTGATATGTTCCAGGTTGATCTTTTTGTCCTCTATGAAACTTTGCAAACGGCCGGGCGTTGCCACAACGATGTCTGCGCCTTGCGAAAGCCGGGAGAGCTGGGTACTTTTGGGTATGCCGCCCAGTATCTTTACATTGGTGATGTCCAGGTATCTGCTGAGTTCACTGATCGTTCTTGAAACCTGATCCACCAGTTCGATGGTAGGCACGATGATCAGCGCTCTTAGGACCTTCTGGTCCTTTTTAACGATCTTGTTCAGTTTGTTGAGCAGGGGAAGTACATAGGCAGCGGTCTTCCCTGTCCCGGACTTGGATGCGCCCAGCAGGTCCACACCTTTGAGTGCCAGGGGTATCACTTTATTTTGTATGGCAGTGGTCTGTTCGTACTTCGCGTGCTTGACGGCTTTTAAAATATCAGGGTGTAAATTGAGTTGTTCAAATGATTTGATGGTAGTTCCTTTGGTGCAAACGCTTCCCGGGCAAAGCCCAAAAAATGACGCTAATGCGGTGTTACCTTCAGCAGGCAACTATACGATTGATCGTATTTGATGCATATTTGTACGTATTATAGCGTATTAGTTCAAAAGCGTGTAAAAATCTTCGGGAGCATCACTTTCAAAGCGCATGGGTTTTTGAGTGACAGGGTGGATAATGGTCAGCTTTTTTGCATGCAGTCCCATTCTCTCCCCCTTGGTTCCATAGCGTTCATCTCCGATGATGCTGTGTCCCAGCCAGGCCAAATGGGCACGTATCTGATGCTGTCTCCCCGTTTCTATGCTAACCTCCAACAGGGACCTGTCAGGAGTGGTTTGTTTCACGCTGTAATGTGTCACGGCATGTTTGGCCTCAGGATGCCTGCCTACATGCATACGGTACTCTTTCTCATCCGGTCTCAACGGCTGATCAATGGTACCTGTTGTTTCTTTCGGACACCCTTCTACTATCGCCAGGTAGACCTTCTCGGAGATACTCCATTTGTCCATCACCGCTTCTCTCATTGCTTTGGAGGTGGCAAAAAGCAGAACACCCGATGTCTCTCTATCGAGCCTGTGCACAGGCCACAGCTTCACATCCTTTTTCCCGCGTGAGAGTTGATTTCTGAGTAGGGCAAGCGCATGCTGTTTGTTCTCTGTGGCGTTGGCCACAGACAAAAGACCCGAGGGTTTATGGATAGCGATGAGATCTTTGTCCTGGTAGAGGATCTCTAATTTTTGTATGGTTTGTGCCTGCGTGGAAGTTTTTTGGATGACACCCACTTCCACCATGTCCCCCGGTCGCAAAAGGAGATCATGTTTGGTAGTGATCTCGCCATTCACGCGGATACTGGAGCCCTGCAAACGTTGTTTGATGGTTTTTTTGGACCAGCCTTGAAGATGTGCAAAAAGAAACTCAAGAAGCTTGCTTTGGTCTTTTACTGTGAATTTCTCTGCCATAGGCCGGTCCCTTTTTTGTGGAGTGATCTTGCTGTGTTGCTTTGAGAGACATGCTTTCATCTCTTCTGACCCGTTGACAGTAGAAATCATCTAATTATTGGTGCCATTATACCATAGGTAGGAGTCGGACGTCTACCTTCTCTTACGCCCTCTATATCCCCCGTACGTTGCTGATCCCGATCCTCTTTTGTTTTGAACATGGCACTCATCACAAATGGAGAATCTGTAGGAAAAGTCCAGTACTTTTCCGCATCTTCGGCATTTTTTGGTGAAGTGTCCCTGTCTGAGCGAGTTTTCTATGAACTGGTTCAACCTCGCTCTGGCTGCGATGGCTTTCTCCGTATCTTCAAAAATGTCCGGAAATTTGAAGGAGAGCCACAGATAGAGGGAGATCTCTCTTACTCTGTCCTCGGCATTGAGCAGCATGTCGTTCGTCTGTGCAAATGCAGGGAGGTCGCGGGGAGGGATGTAGAGTACTTTCCCACCTGCTTCGATCTGGCGGATGTAACGGTGAAATACCGATTCTATGTAAGGGGACGAAATACTTGCCGGTGCACAGGAGAGATAAAAACGCGTTTTAAGGTCCAGATCATATTCGCTGACGATCGCGGCGATCTCAAGCATCGCATCAATGTTCGCTGCGACAAAAGGACCTTCAAACTCCATGTTCTCTGCAAAAAAGGCAAGGATCTCGAGTATATTTTCTGTTTCGAGTATCTCTCCTATCAGCATGACATGGTCCAGACTTGCCATTACAGAGACAGGGAGTTTGATGTCAGGTAGCGGAGCGTCAAAGGCAGCGGCGATGGTGGTCAGTGCATTTTCATCCAAAGCGCCTACATATCCTTTTTCCTCAAAACCGTAACGTCCTGCCCGTCCTGAGATCTGCTGTACTTCCGTAGGAAGCAGTTCGCGTCTGCGCAAGCCGTCAAATTTGTTGTCTTTGGAGAAGAGCAGGGTCCTGATGGGAAGGTTCAGTCCCATGGCTATGGCATCTGTGGCAACGAGTATCTGGCTTTCACCTTCCCTAAAACGCCTTGCTTCCTCACGTCTGACCTCGGGAGAGAGGTTGCCGTAAACCACTGAAACAGAGTACTTTTCGCTGAGCTGCTGTTTCAGGGAGAGCACGTCACGTCTGGAAAATGCCACGAGCGCCGTCTGCGGTTTGATCTGTTTCAATGAGGTAGGGGTGTCTAACATGACCAGTTCATTTTTACGCTCGAAGTGGATGACCTCCAGCTCTTCTCCCAGATAGTCACAGAGCTCTTCTATGGCATGCAGCGCATCCCTGGAACCTGTGAGTATCACTTTTTTTGCCGGTACACCTATCAGTGCGTTCGCCCACGCCCAGCCTCTGTCCCTGTCACTGATCATCTGGATCTCGTCTATGACACAGACATCAACATCCACAGAAGTATTCATCATCTCTATCGTAGAAGAGATATGGGTGGATTCTTCGTCTATGATCTCTTCCTCTCCCGTGATCAGAGAGACGCCTACGCCGGCACTTTTAAGGTTTTCATACCCCTCCAGTGCAAGAAGACGCAGTGGTGCGAGGTAGTAGCCTGTTTCGGCAGCTTCCAAAGCTTTAAGCGCAGCATAGGTTTTTCCTGAGTTCGTCGGACCGACATGGAAGATTATCTTGCGTTTGAGCTCACGCGCAAGAGGGAAAAGGTTCTTAAAGTCACGGATGGTCTTGGCCAGAAGCTCTTCACGCTTCTGCTTCTCAAGCAGGGGTCTGATGTATTCTCCAAAATGGAAGAGTATGCGCCGTTTACTTTTTTCTTTAAATTTCAGTACCCTCGAAGAACGTATCTGCGGCTCGATAAAACGAACGATGAACTCATAGAAGGTCTCTTCGTCTATATCGAGCTTGCTGCTCTCTTCGTGCATTTCATAGAGCACATCCTCTATGGCGACCCTGAAGTGCTCGAGCAGGTCATCATTGACCCTGTTGATATCTTCTTTGACAGGAGGTTCCTCTCCTCTCCATATGAGATTGTAAATGAAAGGTTTTTCGTACGAAACCGAGGTCATATAATAGAGGGTCGTACCAAAAAGCTCATGGTTCTTCTCCTTCTCTATCATGATATGGTCCGTACTTTCAAACACCTCGTATTTGTCACTGATGCCGGTCAGTATTCTTTCGATAGTGTCAAACGCAATGGGCGCATGGAAGAGCAGTGATTCCGGAGGCATGCTTCGAAGGGAGGCATTGATCTCTTCCTCACTGAGATAGGGGTGTTCGGTCTCTTTGATATGGCTGAGAAAATGTTCGATCTCTGCGGCTTTCTTTTCGATGGTCTGCGCTTTGATGTCCTGGAGTCTGCTGACGATCTCTTCGTCGTTCAAATGCCACAGTTCATCCATCGGCAGGGTACTGGTGGTACATAGAAGCAGTTTATTGAAGTCGAAGCTGTTGAGCGCGAACGTGAAACTGTGGTAAAACTCCATTTCATTCAGCGAATTAAATTCCACATCCAATGACTTCTCCAGGCTCTGGAGCTTCTCTTTCATACGTAGGTAGGCAAGCTTGTTGAGGACCTTCTCTTCGGTGATCTTGGCACTTTTCACATCTATAAATGCTTCGAGCAGCAGATTTTCCTCATGCTTGCTGTAGGGGACATCCCCCAGGAGCTGAAGGATCTTTTCCACTTTATCCAAAGGGCGTTTATGGATATCCCCGCTGTAAGGAATGGCTTTATAGCTCTTTGTAAGGTACGAGACTATCATTTCTCTCGATCTGGCTTCGCCTTCGCTCCATACACGTCTGAGTGCACGTACCATCTCTTCTCTGGTGTGTGAGGGAAGGGTGATCTCCAGCAGCATGATAAGCTCTATCAGTTTATCCTCGTCCAGCGTGTCCACTCCTTCGTCAAAGGGCAGTCCGTTAAAATAGTTTCGTATTTTGTTGTTGAGTTTTATAAGGTATTTTTTCTTTTTCTTTGCCATAATATTTTGCTGTTCTTTATCTTTTTCTTTAGTATAGCATGAAAAATCGTTCCTTGTCTCTAGTCGATGGTTAAAATATCGACGAGTTCCACCCCATCACACTCTTTTTTGAGACGTTTGTGCTTACGCGCATCCTCTTCCGCCAGTACCACCAGGTCTGCAAAATCATTTTTGCTGACGGTCATTTCATACACGACCTTGCTTGTTTTCATATAAACCTCTGTATCCTCTTTGCAAGAGAGAGCAAGGTTTCTGAGTCCCTTGGCAAACTCGCTCTTAATGGTCTTTTGCACTTTGTCATTCGCCAGTATATCAGCCAGACTCAGCGTTTCATTGACATCATTTTTACACATGACCGTGTACATCACTTTTATCATACCGTCCACCATTCACTCCTTCTTTGTATAGGTGTATCATAGTCTATTATATAGAAAGTCGCTAAAAAGATGTCATATTGTCATATTTTCCGCTCAGTAGGGTGATCAAGTGATGATGTGATATGTGTTATAAAGATGATAGATGGTATCCCCACGAGGACTCGAACCTCGAGCTAGGCCTTAGGAGGGCCCTGCTTTATCCTGTTAAGCGATGAGGACGCAGTAGTAATAGTTACGGAAGTCTAACATGAAATAGATAAATCTATCTAAGGGAAATGCTGAAGAAGCATTTCCCGGGGAGGTTTTGTATATTTTACTGCAGTACGTTTGACTTGATGACCATCAGCTTGTCTTTGCTCATCTCTTCCATAGAGTAGGGGATACCTCCCAGACCAAGCCCTGAAGCTTTGGCCCCGCCAAACGGCATCCAGTCCACTCTGAACGCCGTATGGTCATTGACCATCACAGTGGTGCCGTTCAGACGTCTGACAGCGTGAAGCGCCATATCTATGTTTTTGGTGAAGACAGAAGCCTGGAATGAGACTTCGAGGCTGTTTGCGGCGTCAAAAGCCTCTTCGACATCTTTATAGCTGTAGATGCATGCCACCGGCCCGAAGACCTCTTTGGTGCTTACCTTGGCATCTTTCGGAGGATTGAGCAGGATCGTTGCCGCATAACAGCTCTCTCCTATTTTTTCACCCCCACATAGCAGCGTAGCACCGCCATCTACCGCTTCTTTTACCCAGGTATCTATGCGGTCCACTTCCTTATGGCTGATGATCGGCCCGATCTCTGTCTTCGGATCGAGCGGATCACCCACCACCATCTTTTGGGCTGCAGCACTGAGACGTTCGGTAACCTCTTCAGCGATGCTCTCATGCACATAGATACGCTGCACCGAAACACACACCTGCCCCGCATGGTAAAATGCACCTTTGGCCAAGGCAGGGATGAGATCATCAATATCCGCATCCGGCTCGACGATGACAGGTGCCACCCCTCCATGTTCCAGCCCGACACGTGTACCCGGAGATACCTTTGAGTTCAGATACCAGCCTACCGGGGCCGAACCGATAAAGGTCAGGTAGTCTATCTTCTCATGGGTCGCGAGGTATTCGCTCTCAGGTATTTCGCCTATGAGGACCTGGCACCATGCCTTGGGAAGACCTGCTTCATACAGAATATCCACAAAGTTCAGTGTCGACATCGGGGTCAGCAGAGAGGGTTTGATGATCACCGGCGAGCCAACCGCAATGGCAGGCACCGTTTGGTGTACACAGAGATTTAAAGGATGGTTGAAAGCAGAAATAGCCGCTACGACACCGATAGGCTCTTTCATCGTGTAGGCCATGCGGTTCGCAGAACTTTTGGTATGTCCCATGGCTATCTCTTTACCTTCAAACACCCCCATGTGCTCTATGGCAAGTTTGACCCCGTTAATGGCACGCTCTACTTCAACCTTTGAATCCATATACGGTTTCCCGCCTTCGCTGGCAGCAATCCTGGTCAACTCTTCGATACGTGAGGTCATGATCTCCACGGTTCTTTCCAGGATAGCGACACGTTCGTATTTGGGAAGCCATTTGCTTTGGTCCTCATACACTTCCCGAGCAAGGTCGAGTGCCGCATCAACATCCTGTTTGCTCATCAGTGTCAGGTCTTGTAAATGACGCCCGTCATAAGGCGATGTAACAGTAATAGTTTCCATGATTATCCTCCAAATTTAAATTGAACCTTCTGTATAACCCAAAGGTCTATACCAGACAGGCTTTGTTCTTCAGCAGTTCGGTCAAGATGGCATGGTTCAGCGAATAGTCCACTGCCAGATCGATCAGGTGAACCCCTTTTGAGTCCAACACTTTACCCAAAATTTCAATAAACTCTTCAGTGGATCCCGGACGATGACCGTTGGCACCGTACGATCTTGCATAGCTGATAAAGTCCGGGTTGTTATATTCCAGGCCGTAGTCATCGAACCCCATACCTTCCTGTTTCCATCTGATCATGCCGTAAGCGCTGTCATTTAAAATAATGACCACGAGATCCAGACCCAGGCGAACTGCCGTTTCAAGCTCCTGGGAATTCATCATAAAGCCGCCGTCACCACACACGCTCAGGACCTTTTTTTCAGGGTGTACGAGTTTGGCAGCGATAGCAGAAGGAAGTCCTGCACCCATCGTGGCCAGTGCATTATCCAGGAGCAGGGTGTTGGGTTCATAGCACTTATAGTTTCGTGAAAACCAGATCTTGTATATGCCGTTGTCGAGTGTAACAATACCGTCTTTAGGCATAAGATCACGAACGCATTTGACCGCACGCTGCGGCAGAATGGGAAAGCGGTCATCTTTGAAATACTTGGTGATATGCGATCGTGTTTCCTCGATGACACGTTTGTAGTATTCAAAGTCCCAGTGCTCAGGCACTACAAGTTCTCTGTGCAGGGCAGTGATCGTGCCGGCGATATCACCGACCAGGTCCATCTGGGGAAAATAGGTCGCATCGACGTTGGAACTGCCGAAGTTGATGTGTATCACCTTTGTACCGCCTTTTTTCATAAAAAACGGCGGTTTTTCGACCACATCATGACCGATGTTAATGATCAGGTCCGCTCTGTCAATGGCACAGTGCAGGTAGTCATTCTCTGACAGCGCAGCGGTCCCCAGACATAAAGGATGGAACTCGTTGATGACACCTTTACCCATTTGTGTAGTGAAGAAGGGAATGCCCGAGCTGTCTATAAAGTCTTGCAGGGAAGTGCAGATCCGTGTCCTGTTCGCACCGGCACCTATCAGGATCAGCGGCCGTTGCGCACTTTGGATCATCTCTAAAGCTGCATCAATGCTTGCTTTGGAAGGTATGGGGTAGCGTACCCTCTGCACTTCAAAGATGTAGGTATCGCACGTTTCTCTGGCAATATCCTCAGGCAGTTCTATATGGACAGCACCGGGACGCTCCTCCTGTGCCAGCTTGAAGCTTTCGCGTACCATGGAAGGGATGTTGTTCCCGTTTTGGACCGTTTTGGTGTATTTGGTAAGCGGCCTCATCATCTGCACGGTATGAATGATCTGGAAACGGCCCTGTTTGCTTTTTTTGATCGGTTTTTGTCCCGTGATCATCAGCATGGGCATCCCGCCGAGATTGGCATAGGCAGCTGGGGTGACCAGGTTGGTGGCCCCGGGTCCGAGCGTTGACATGCAGACGCCGACCTTGCCCGTAAGCCGTCCATAGGTAGCAGCCATAAAACCGGCTCCCTGTTCATGGCGTGTCAGGATGAGTTGAATGGAAGAGTTCTTTAAAGAGTTCAACAGGTCCAGGTTCTCTTCTCCGGGGATACCGAAGATATATTCTACCCCTTCATTTTCCAATGCTTTCACAAACAGGTCCGATGCTTTTATATCCGATGATTCTTTATCAAATGATTTCATGGGCTACCCTTTCGTTTGAAACTGTTTCACCTGCAGCGCAGGCCGGATCTCTACTCATGCACTTGTTTACTACATAGTTGCAGTATATCAAATAACTTTGTTTTTTTCAAAATAGTCCTCCAAAAGGTAACAGAGACAGTCCTGGACGATAATTCTCTTATCCAGTGTGATCATGGCCGGCATCAGAGGCTTCTTCAGAGAGATGGCACCGTTCACGTTACGGATCAGTGCATCGGTGACATCCGTACCGTCTTCCAACGTCGCGACAATAGGTTTGTCCAGCGTAGTATGTGCAAAGACTTCAGAGGTTTCCAGTCTGGTAAAGTTGTGACGGTCAAAATGGTCTACCAGAGTGAGATCAAAGTTTCCCTCCTCCCCCTCAAATCCGAAATGCACATTGTCTGCGATCTTCAGTACCGCACTGTTCTTCACCAGCTGGAGGTCATGGGAAGGCAAAGGTCTCTCCGGAAAATGATCCATATGCATCAGGTCATCGATCAGTGCTACGGCCTTTTCTATGCCAAGCTGGTTTCCCGGGGTGGAACACTCCAGTGTAATGGCGGGGCAGATTGTATCAAATGCCATGGTCGAAACCCCTTTGGGGGTATGAAACACCATCGCGATATGGTTAAAGAAACTGCTTAGGTATTTGTTCTTTTCATTGACTACGGAGATACAGCCGTAGGGAGGGTTCTTGCCTGTATTGTTATGTAGGTCGATCGCTGCAAAGAGTCCATCCTCCGTGATCTTCTCCATCACTTCGGAGATCAGTTTTGACGTAGGTGCGTCCGGCTCAGATGTTCCCGGCCAGGCACGGTTGAAGTCAAGTTCATCATCTAGCCTACGAAGTCCCTTAGATGCCGCTTCCACATTGCCTACAAACATCCACATTGACCTTGGAAGTGCATATCCCTGTGTCTCTTTGTACTTTTTGAGTATCTCCTGCATGATGATGAGGCCGCTATACTCATTTCCATGCAGTAAAACAGATACAAAGAGTGCAGGATTTTTTTCGCCTTTTAAATGCACCAGAGTGGGAGTGTCAAACACTTTTTTGATATCTCGGTAAGAAATATCCAAAAACGCATCGGGAATATCGTGTCGTAGGGTTAAACGGTTCATTTAGAGGCTCCACTTGTGTACGGGAATATTTTGTGCAGCATAATTCATGTAATCCTCCATCAGATCAGGGATACTATGATACTTTTTAAAATGTGCAAGCTGCCATGCTGCGCCATTTTGTTTGGTCAAAGTTCTCTGTTCGATGATATCGAGGTACTTCTCGGTATGCTCAATGCCGAATGAATCAAGGCCCAGTTTTGTAAGTCTCAGCCCTTCCGTAAGGATCCACTCCTTTAATGAGGTCTTTTCTCTGTGTATCGGTTCATGGAATTCGCTTCCCAATCCTCTTTTGGCTACCGTGTAAAAATCATTTTTCAGTGTTTCAAACGGTATATGTGTAAGGTTGATCTTTGATCCCACCAGCCCTTGGATCAGACCAATGAAAAACCACAGGTTGGCTTGTGTATCTATCAGGCTCGGTCCGGAGGGGAGGGCACGAAGCTCCAGTCTCAGTGTGTACTTCCCCTCTTTCTCCCTACCTAAAATAGGGCGTATCCATCTCCATATCGTACCGTTATGGAGATTGAAATGATGCAGGTCGCTTACAGGGGACTCTTTTACATCGGCAAAAATAATTTTAAATGCGTTGTTCTGCTCAAAGAGATCCATCCAGGAATCTATATAATCATGGGCAAAATGGACCCTTTTTTCATCACCCTGTTCTCTTCTGCGTTTATTCCTTGTGTCGACAGATTGTTCAAAGATAGCGATACGCGATTCATGCCAGGCTCTTTTGCCCAGGACCAAAGGGGAATTTGCGGCAAACCCTAGCAGTACCACAGAGGCATGCAGCGCAGCATGATAATACTCCACAGCTTGATCAAAAGGAATTTGAAGGTGGATCTGCAGGGAGGTACCCAGCGCTTCGAACATCACATCATCTTTTTGCAGTGAAACTTCATCCTCCCCATGAAACAGAATTTTTACGTTCTCATGCCGCAACTTTTTGATACGCTGAGATACGACGGTATACCTGTGCATATCTGACTGGTAGAGCGCTTTGTTAAAGTGTTCATGTTTCAGACTGGGAAGTACACCGAAAAGTCCGAGTTTGGCATTGAATTTTTTTGCAGACGCTTCTGCCTCTTTCCAAAGGGAAAGGAGATCCTTTTCCAGCTTCTCAGGGGCTCCATCTTCAAGCTCAAACACATTTCCATTGATCTCCAGGTCATATTTTGCAAGCTCATTGGTAAAAAGAGGGGAGTCCAGATCATCCAGTATCTGCTTGTTGATAGGGTTGGGCAGATTGCTATCGGTAAGTATACATACTTCCAGTTCATAGCCTACACGGAATACGTTCGAAAAAAGATCTGCGCCTTTTTCAAACAATCTTTTGACATACATGTTCTCATTCGACAATGCCTTTTCAAAGGCTTTAAAGTCCTGTTCTGTAAACGTTCGGTCGCTTATCTCACTGCCCATGGGAACCCTTAGTCTGTATGATCTTCTATATAGTATAACAAAAACATCCAAATAGTATTTAAACAGATACAAGAGGTTCACGCTCGCTTCATACTTGTTTTTTATAATAGCCATATAAACAAAAAGGATGACTACCATGAGTATAACTATCAATCCATCTACTGAACTATTGACAGAAGAACAAAAAGAGATGCTTTACTTCATCTATCAAGGGAAGAAAGCGGCCAGAGATATCTTTATCACATTTGCTGATATCTATAAAGATGAAAACCGTTTTACACTGATACAGTTTTCCAGACAAAGACATATGGATTGTGCCAAAGAGCTATGCGAGATCTATGGCGTTTCAACCACACAGATCGATGAAGCACGTATAGGAGAACTTGAGTCTCCGGTACTGCAGACAGTGTATGATGTATGTATAGAAAAAGGAAAAAGATCGATCGACGATGCACTGGAGGTAGCTGCTTTCATACAGGATGCCGAGATCCAGGGGCTTGAGCATGCTTCTATCGGTATGCCGGAGCATGTGGTGAGCGTGTATGAAAAATTGAAACAACGTGATCTTAGACAGTTAGGTACCTTCCAGGCAGCGCTTTCAGACGCTGCCTAAATGGTTGGGTGTGGGTGTAACATCATTTAAATTTACACTCATCACGGTCTAATACACAGTTGTAGTCACAATCCTCTTTCTCTACTTGAATGGTCGTATGTGCAATGTTGAAATGGTGATGGAGATGCTCCTGTATCTCTTCCAGAAAACGGTTGTCTATCGTGTCACTGGAGCTCACAAGATGCACCGTTAATGCCGTTTCTGTGGTGCTCAGTGCCCAGACATGGAGGTCATGCAGATCTGATACATCTTTGAGACCCTTGAGGTAGTCCTGGATATGTTGAATGTCTATCCCCTGAGGTACGGCATCGATGGAGAGATCTATGGAGTCCCGAAGAAGATCCCAGGTGCTGACCAGAATAACGACGACGATAAAAAGACTGATCACTGGGTCCAGCCAGAGCCAGCCGGTCACCATAATGGCCAACCCCGCAAGCACCACACCCAAGGAGATGGCTGCATCCGCCGCCATATGCAAATAGGCTGCCCGAAGATTAAGATCATGTTTCTGACCCTTCACAAACAGCAGGGCCGTCGCAGTATTGATAACGACCCCGATGCCGGCCACGACAATGATGATAACGCCATCTACAGGCTTCGGTGAGGAGAGCCTTTCTATGGATTCCCAGGCAATACCACCCAGTGCTACAAAAAGCAGGACCGATGAGACCAAAGAAGCCATAATGGTCACTTTTCTCAGCCCGTAGGTCCGTTTGCGTGTAGGGTACTTTGTCGCCAGATAGCTTGCACCCCATGCAAGCATCAGGCTCATGACATCGCTCAGGTTGTGTCCCGCATCTGCGATCAGTGCCAGAGAGTCCGCAGCCAGTCCATACCCTGCCTCGATGATGACAAAAACGACATTGAGGGCAATACCAATGGCAAAAGATCGGTTAGTGTTGTTGACCTCATGGTGGTGATGGCTGTGCGTATGGGACATCTTGCTTTTCCTGATCTAACGAGTTCTTGGTATTATAATATCCTGATATATTTAATCTAACGTATTATGCGTATTATTACGCTATAATATCAAACAATTTAAGCGTACATCGGTCAACGACTTCTATTTACCCTGACAGCAGGGAACAATACCCTTGGGGTACTACAAAAAAATTAAAACAATCAACTTAGCCTAAGACCGACCTCAATATCCATCGATGGTAGGCTCGTTCATAAGGGTTAAAACATGTCATTTACAAATCTGGGGCTATCTGAACCTCTATTAAAAGCGATCAAAGAGCAGGGCTACGATACGCCTACACCCATACAGCAAAAAGCCATTCCTGTCGTGATAGAAGGAAAAGATGTACTCGCCGCGGCGCAGACGGGTACCGGGAAAACGGCAGGATTTACGCTTCCGTTGCTGGAGAGGCTCTCCCGAACAAAACCAAAGATGCAGAAAAAACAGATCCGCGCTTTGGTGCTTACCCCTACACGCGAACTTGCAGCCCAGGTTGCTGAGAGTGTCAAAACATATGGGAAAAATCTTCCTTACAGTTCTACCGTGATCTTCGGCGGGGTCGGCATCAACCCTCAGCTGGCGGCTATCCGCAAGGGTGTGGATATCGTTATCGCTACACCGGGAAGGCTGCTTGATATCGCGGGCCAAAAAGGCATTGATTTTTCTGCCCTTGAGTGTCTCATCCTGGATGAGGCGGACCGTATGCTGGACATGGGGTTCATCCATGACATCAAGAAACTGATGAAGCTCATGCCCCAAAAGAGACAGACACTGCTTTTTTCGGCCACTTTCTCACCGGAGATCAAAGCCCTGGCAGAAGGGCTTCTGAACGATCCTGTACTGGTGGAGGTCGCACGCCAGAACGAGACGGCAGATCAGATCACGCAGGTGGTCCACTTTGTCGATAAAAAACGAAAGAGAGAACTGCTTTCCCAGCTGATCAAGGCAAAAAAGTGGAAACAGGTTCTGGTCTTCACACGTACCAAACACGGTGCCAACAAGCTGACCAAAGAGCTGGAAGAGTCTGGTATCTCCGCAGCGGCGATACACGGAAACAAAAGCCAGGGAGCAAGGACGAAAGCACTGGCTGCTTTCAAGGCCAATGAGATCCGTGTACTGGTGGCTACGGACATCGCAGCCAGGGGGATAGACATAGACCAGCTACCGCATGTGGTGAACTACGAACTGCCCAACGTACCCGAAGACTATGTACACCGCATAGGCCGTACCGGGCGTGCAGGGCAGAGCGGTGAAGCGGTTTCCCTGGTCTGTATCGATGAGCATGAACTACTGAAAAATATCGAAAAGTTCATCAAGTTCAAGATCCCGAAAGTAGATATACCGGCCTTCAGACCGGACCCGGATATCAAGGCTGAACCGATACAAAACGGCAGAGGCGGCGGAAAAGGACGGGGAAACAGTGGAAGAAATGCACGTAATAAACCCCGCAGCAGCAGTGACGATGCCAAAAGTGCTAGAAGAAATAGAAATAACAAGGATAAAAAATGAAAAAAGTATTTAAACTGACCGATGAGAAGAAACATGAGGACCGTGTACTCGAAGGCGTAAAGCATGAAATACGAAAGTATGTAAAACGCGAAAAGAAAAAGAAACTTCCCGATGCAAAAACAATGTATTGGGATTTTGACTGTAAAGTAGGGGCGACCGCGGAGTCAGCAAAAGCAGTTGCGTTCGAGGAGCTCATCAAAGCACTGGATGCCGTCAAAGCAAGCGGAGCAACAGAATGCTACGTGGAGATACTGGCAAAAATGGCAGAAAAACCGCTCAAAGAGGAAGCTGGGTCTTTGGAAGATGACATGGAGTCATAAAAACCTTATGGTGTTTTGATATAATTTTGGAAAAAAAGGATCAGTCTATGAAGAAAATGACACTCATGGCACTCTTGTTGACTTTAGGTATGATCATGTCTGGATGCTCAAAAACGTGGAGTGGTATCAAGCAGGATACAGGCGAAGCCTGGGATGCATCTAAAAAGGCAGTGCACAACGCAACTGCCTAGAAGATACTTTTTTGTACTTTAGGTACATATAGTATCTTTGTTTTTTTAATGTTATGTAGTGGTAGGTTTTTCTTCTATAATTTTAAGATTGAGCCAGGACGGTGGATGGTCAAAACCCAGTTCACTTTCGTTCCATACAGCTCTTTCACTATTGCGGGCATGCAGTATATTATTGATCAGAGTGTATTGCAACCCTGTGATACTGCTAATGAGATCTTTGCCTTCCTGTAACGCTTCTAAAACAGCTTCTCTACTTTGCATACGTTTTCCTTTAAGGCTTGATAAAAAGACCGGTCGGTCTCTTTATGAAACTGCTTAAAGGGTGGACAGATCGCTCTGCCCACCGATGGTCTTAAAGACCGGTAACGTTTTCAGCCTGTAAGCCTTTTTCGCCTTTACCGATCTCAAAAGTTACCTTTTGACCATCATTAAGAGAGACACGGTCGTAACCGTTGCTGTTTATTTGACGATAGTGTACAAATACATCATCTCCGCCTTGTTCTTGTTCGATAAAACCGAAACCTTTTTCACTGTTGAACCATTTTACGGTTCCGTTTACTAATGTTGCCATTGTTATTCCTTTGTTTGTGTGTACACATCATCACTGAAGTGTTTTTAAAATCTAAATTGGAGTGTTCTTTCGGAGAGGATGATACTGGAAACTAAAGGTTAGCAATAAAAGTCAAGCCAAAGATGAAACTCTAAATCATCTTTCAATAGGGGTATTATAACTGAATATTTTAATAATAGCAAATAATAATTATATTTTATGAAAAATATAATTAGTGAGTCGGGACATATATCCCAACTTACTTAACTTATATTTAATCAAGAGTAATGGTTTTTGTATCTGTAGAGATAGTCTCATAGCGATTCGTGGTACTAGAGTCAAGTGCTTTCATCAAGGCAACTTCAGGCAACTCAGCATTTTTGTAGAGATCTTGAGCGAAACCATAAGAGAGTGATTGGTAGTGTAATGTCGCAGTAATCGTATAATCATCTGCCTCTAGCCCTTTGATCTCGTATTTTACTGTATCGCTTCCTCCGATAAAGTCACTGTCATTTTCAGCATTCCCATGCGGATTGATAGTTTCAGGTAAATTTACATCATCTTTATCAAGTCCCTTTGGCAATATACGGTTGTCTTTAAAATAATGCAATGCATGCAGCAGTATGTAGGTCATATTATCGTCTGTATCCTGTAAGATCGTTTCATAGATCTGCACCTGTGAAGGATGAGTGATCTTATCATAGTGGGGTTCAAAGGTATTGGTTGCTGTATCGTATACCACACCAGCGATCTGACCTTCACTGTTAATGGCACCAGATTCAAACACAATCTGATCGTCATTGTTCTTTACTGTTACATGAAGCCAGGCACGGCGTGATGGAAAACCTGTCGGGAACTTGTGCCCACTGTGGTTTGTAATCTTCACATCAAAATTGAGCAGACCATTCTCAACGCTCGATTGTGTGATATTGACATCAGCCGCAGCTTGAAGAAATGCTCTGGTATCAGTAATACTCTCATTAAATCTTGCTTCATCTGCCAAAACACCTAACTTTTCACGGTTGTTCTTGAGGATATCCAGCATGTAGGTGTTCGCACCAAGGAATTTATGTTGAAAGAATGGAGACCTTCCTCCTACATTACCTTTTGTAGAAATGATCACACTCCCTTCAGCTTTTGGCATATGACAGTCCTGGCAGCTTTGTGTCGCATTGAAGTCACTGTACTCCCATTCAGTGTAAGCTGCCTGTTCCGGAAAGGTAAAATCAGTGAGATTTCCATCGGTAGCGATGACGGGAGTCTCAAGGTTATGGCAGGTGGCACAGTGTTTTGATTCATTGATATGGGGACTGTACTCTGGTGTAAACTGGACATTATTCTGCATTGGCATAGTTTTTGGATTCGTATAGGGGCCATAGATCTTACGTTCTGTACCTGTGTTATTTGTATCTATCACAAAGCCACCGGTAAAACCTTCTGTAGTACCCAGTTCGGGAGTGTTTTCTATTTGATGGCAGAGCGTACAGCTTACTCCTTGCATCGCAGCATCATAATAGTGGTTTTCATGGTTTAAGAATCCATCGCCTGAAAGTGAAACCGTATCACCATTATAGGTTGCTTCTACATTGGCCATTGGTGTGTGACATCGGCTGCATTTGGCTTCGATAGTGTTTTTAAACTCAGGGTGTTCTTTCACTTCAGTGGCAACTTTTGCCCTCCATAGCGGATCGGTTGCTGCATTGGCCATCATCGTACCCTGCCATGCTTTGACGATAGATACATCTGTGCTATTGGCATCTTGAATACCATCATGACATGTTGCACAGTTTTGCGAACCGCTGAAGTGGGTTGTGGTAAACAGCGGATCATGTAGCAGTACATCGGAAAAGCTTGTATTGTCATCCGGAATGACTGTCCCCTCTGCAGTATCTGAACTGCTGCCGCCTCCACAACCTACAAGCATGAGACTACTGAAAACTATAAGAAAATATGCTGCTTTTTTACCGACCATGATGACACTCCTTTGCATTACAATGAGATTGAAAGAAATGGATCATGTAAGCGAGACCGGTCTCTTTCATATTTTTAAAAACATATGCATAGACAAATGTTTTATAGTATTTCATCATTTTAGCAAACCTGTGTTAAGTGAATATAAAACTTGAAAGTAGAAAAAGTTTAAATGGACATGTTCGGGATAAAAGTAGAGGAAAAGGGGTTACTTACCCTTTTCATATATATGCTTACTCATCCTTAAGTTGAGGCGCGTCATTCATCGTATCGGGGTGGAACTTCTCTTCGTATTCCGTACTCATGGTAAACATCAGTTTAAGATCAGCCGCGCTGCTGGCGTACTGGTATGCCTGCTCCTCTGTGATCTTTTCTGCCAGTGTCAGGTCGAACAGGGCCCGGTTAAAGGTCATAGAACCATACGAGTGTCTCTCTTTTTCCAGAGCATCAGGGATCTCGAAGTCACGTTTATTACGTATAAGTTCCTGGATCTGAGGGCTTTTGAACATCAGTTCCACAGCAGGCACCATTTCACCGGATATACCTCTGATCAAACGCTGGGAAATAACACCTTCGAGCGCCATGGAAAGGGTCACACGCACACGTTCCTGCTCATTTACTGGGAAAATAGCGATCAGTCTGTCGATCGTTTCACGTACATCCAGGGTATGGACAGTGGAAAAGACAAGGTGACCGGTATTGACCGCCTGTAAAATACTCTCTGCGGTTGCCAGGTCACGTATCTCACCGACCACGATCACATCCGGGTCTTCACGCATCGCTGCACGCAATGCATAAGAAAAACTGTTGGTATGTAATCCCAGTTCACGCTGCTCAACGATGGATTTCACATCATTATGTACATACTCTATGGGGTCTTCTATGGTGATGATGTGGCGGGGATAAGTTTGATTGATCACTTCGATGATACTTGCAAGGGTGGTCGATTTACCGCTTCCTGTAGTACCCGTAACGAGAACGAGTCCACGTCTAAGCTTCGAAAATTTATCTAAAGCGGAAGGAAGATTCAACTCTTCTATGGTGCGTATATAGGAAGGGATCAGACGAAAGGCTATGGCATAGCCGCCAAGATGCATAAAGATATTTACACGAAAACGGTACTGCTCATTGAGGGAGTACGCACCATCGAACTCTTTGTTCTCTCTGAACCTTTCATAGTCATGACCTGTCAATCCTTTGACGATAGAGATCATAGTCTCTGGGTCTACGGTCTCTTTTGATAAAAGGATAATATCATCTTTTACACGTGCATGGATCTGACCATTGGTTTTAATATGAAGGTCTGCCCCTTCAACTTCGATCAGCATATTTAACCAGGTGTTTAATTTTTCTTTTGTATCTCTATTATCAAAAGCCATTGTATACCCCTTTTCTTTCTATCTGTATACATTATACTACAGCTTATTAGCTTATATTATAGATATAGATATATATAATATATCTGAGATAGCAGTATGGTATAATCACATGAATCAAGAACCAAAGGGGAGTCATGTCTATTCTAAAATTTATACTGTTTGCATTGGTACTGTTCGGTTTATGGGTGACTGAACCCATATGGAGTAATATCGGTACACCTGCGACTACATCTCCTGCATTACCTGTGGATGAGACTGTCGAAGAGACTATCGATGTGCCTGCAGATATGCCTGTTAATAGGCCTGTTATGGAACAGAAACAAACAAAAAACGATGAAGTCAATGTTGAAAGCAGATTTTTGAAAGAGCTGGAAGTAAAAATTGGTCCAAGGCCATCTGTGAAAGAGAGCACGGGGGTGCCTTCGCCGGTCTATATCTATTGGCGTAAAACACTGAAATACCCTGATTCCCTTCAGGAGGAAACATGCGGTCCTGTACGAGGCAGTGAAGAGGGGTGGACAACCGTGTGCAGATATAAAACAGAGAACAGTTCCTATGAGTTGGAACTGAGAGAGGACAGGTTTGTTATCAGGAACGGGACTGCCTATAAGAAGTAGCCTCTAGACGATTCCATGAATGCAGTCTGTGATCTTTCGGAAGAGATCACCCCATAGGGTAGAGTATCTCTTCATGTATTTTGTCGCAGGCCCGCAGTACTTCCTCGCTGAGTGTGAGATTCATGGCTGCCAGTGACGCATCGAGCTGATCTGCATGCGTGGCTCCTATGATGGTGGACGCCACGAAATCGAACTGTTTTGACCAGGCGGTGGCCAGTGTAACAGGGTGCAGCCCCGCATCCGAGGCTATTTTGAGGTATTTTTGCGTGGAGGCCAGCGTCTTGTCGTTCATGAAACGCTGCGCCATCACCCGCTGTCTCTGGTTGGGCGATCTTAGATAGTCAGAAAACCGTCCAACGGCATCTTCGGGTTTGGCGGCCTGGTTGTATTTCCCTGAAAGCACCCCTCCTGCAAGCGGCGAGTAGGGAAGCAGTGAAACCTGTTCTTTTTTGCAAAGCGTGGAAAGCTCATCCAGAAATCTGCGGTTAAGCAGGGAAAAGTTGTTCTGTATGGATTCAAACCGTGCAAAGCCTTTGTAGTGTGAGGTCATCAAGGCTTTGCTTGTACCGTAGGCCGTGTCATTGGAGGTTCCTATGTAACGGACCTTCCCTGCTTTTACCAGTCTGTCAAAGGCTTCGAGTGACTCTTCTATGGGTACAACGGTGTCGGGCCAATGCATCTGGTAAAGGTCAATGTAGTCGGTTTTAAGTCTTTTCAAACTTCCTTCTACAGCACGTTCGATATGAAAACGGTCTATGGCCGTCAGTCCGTGGCGGACAGGAGGAACGAACCAGCCGCTCGATGCACCGGCCACTTTGGTCGCAAGAATGACAGAATCACGCGGCTTCGTCTGCATCCATTCGCCTACCCACTCTTCCGTGATCCCTGCAAGTTTTGCATCGGGCGGGACAGGGTAGAGCTCTGCGGTATCATAGAAATTCACCCCGTGGTCATAGGCCTTATCCATGATGGCAAACGCTTCTTTTTTATCACACTGTGTCCCAAATGTCATCGTACCCATACAGATGGGTGAAACACGCAGTCCGGTTCTTCCTATATATCTAAAATCCATGGTGGTCCTTCTCAAAAATATGGTTTTATATCATAGCTTAAATTTTATAAGGATGCAGTTTTTTTGATTTATCACCCTTCTGGGTGATTCATAAAAATTTATAATATAGTATAATAAAATGTTTTAGGTTTCTTGCTATAAGTTTAAATTTGATATGAAAGGAAATATCATGAAAAAATATGTAAATAGGAAGTATGCATTAAGATGGACAGTATTCGGTGTCGGATTAACGGCAGCAAGCATACTATATATAACTGGATGTGGCGGCGGTGGCGGTAGCGGCGGTATTGCTACATCCTCCACCTCTAGTATGTGTTCGGTTCCATTAGAAGCCTCTTTAAATACACAAGAACGTATAGGTGGTGCAGTGACCAATGTGAAACTCTTCATGGCTGATGACAATGTCACCGAGTGGACGCTATACAATATCGCAAATGAACTGCGCGCCTCTCCTGTTAACACGCCTGAAAATGCCATAGGATTGGAAGTGAAAGCCTTTATCCGTGACATAGAGATCGTGACCTATAATAGTAAGCGTTATGCACTATTGGCTATGGGAGAAGAGGGGATCACTGCTGTTGATATCTCAAACCCTGCTAGTATGACAATCGACCCCAATGTGGAAAGTGTAAAGGTGAATTATTATCATGAAGGTATTAACTGGGCAGAAGGTGGTGGTGATATTGTACCGGATAACAATATCTCAAGTAGCCGTGGACCTGTCAGTTCACTCGCTGTCTATAACGAGGGTAATGTTACGAATCCTTCATTGCAGCTAATTATTGGGGATGAAGGCTATGGTCTGCATAAGACAGTACTTGCAAATCTTTTCGACGCGACCAATGGTAGAGAAGCAGATGGTACATTGAAGATAGAAAATGAAGTCTATACCTTGCAGTATGCGGGTGAAAACCCGTGGGGTGGCCCAAAAAGTTTGACCTTTCATGGAGAAGGGAATGATATAAGGCTATTTGTTGCACAGGGGTACCTTGGAATGGGTATCTATGATCCCAGAACGTTGGAAAAAGTAGGGTATTATAACCTTTATACTGATGCGACAGAGGACAACGGCGGGGAGGACTGGTTCATAGATATGAACGTTTCCACCCAAGTCAGTTCAGATGAAAATGGAAGCTTTATAGATGTTTGTACAGGAATGCCGGACTATAGACAGGCAAGTTATGAGATCCAAGAGGTTTGGCACAATAAAGTCGATGCTCCGACGCCGTGGGCTGATTTCGACAGATACGGGAAGTTCTACTATGATGCCCGTAAGATAGACGTTGCAACCTTTGAGAACAATACTTCAATAGCCTATATCGCATATGGCCTCGGAGGTATGGTCGCTGTCGATGTTACCGGCTATGATACAGCAGTCGGACGTGATGCGAGTTGTACACCTGATCCGGATTTCCTTGAAGCTACGTATCTTGGATATGTTCCAGGATTACCGGCACATGGACCGGATGCACAGACTGGCGAGCAATCGAAGAGCCTCTTCCCATATTTTGGTGCAGGAATGCTCAAAGAGGCCGGTGTGGTTGACGTTAAGGTAGATAAAGCAACAAATAGTGTCTATTTCTCAGACCATTTTGCCGGACTGATGGCGATAGGCAATGCAGACGATCCTGCAACTCATTGGAAGGCAGTGGGAGCGCCTTTTGACAATGATGACAATAATATACTGGGTGACCATTGGCCTGATTATGAATTCGTCACTTCGTATGATATGACCCTGGTTCCTTTGGGTAACGAGGAAGTGCCGACATTCATTCATGAAGCACCGATATTGTTAGCAACAGGCGAGGTGAGCGGTCACGGTAATGTCTTTGGTTTTACCAGCACCTTTGATCAAAGCAACAGTGGTTCAACAGATGTTATTCTGGCTGCCGGTGGCGGTGGCCTCAGTTTTGTCGATATTTATGGGGCACCAGCTACGCCTTACAATTTTGCGGTGCTGGAACACTTCGCGACTACCGATGAGATCGGTGCAGCGGCAGACGGCTCGGCAACGCAGGAGATCAATATCGGTCATTCCGAGGGTGTGGCTGCTTATAAAAATCTACTCTATCTGGCTGACGGACCACATGGTATGTCAGTCTGGAAGATAGCGGATGATCTATGTTATCCGACAGATGATGTGCATCTGGTAGCCAATACGCTGCAAAGTGAATATCCGGTAGGTGATATCAATCCGACACCGCATGCACATGAGGTCATTTTGCATCATGCAACCAATTCAGCGCTCGTAATGTCACAAAGCCGTGGTGTGCGTCGTGTTGATATATCTGTAATGGGTACGGTCGGTACTCCACAGCTACTCTATCCTGAAATTACGGATATATACGAGCATAATGTCGATGCCGGTAATGTTGCTGATTTCCTCAGTATGCAGGACCATGCTTATAGTGCAGCATTGGACGGGCAGTTGGCATTTACGGCTGACGGCAGTAACGGTTTGACGGTATATGATCTAAATGAGAATCCGACAGATACAACAAACAGTAATGGTTTTGTTGTTGCCAATATCGGAGGAGATACGAATTCCCAGCCTGATCTCGGCCGTGCATCAGGTGTGGCACTCTGGGATGATACAGGCGCAGGTAGATCGTATGCGTTTGTTGCTGCGGGAAGCAGAGGCATCGCAGTTGTTGATGTGACCAATGTCCAGGAGAATAACATGACATTGGTTAAAATTTTCGAACCAATTAAGTGGGAAGATGCCAAGGCAGGAAAAGCTGATGGTAAAAGTGTTTCTGTCAAGATCGTAGGTGACCATGTCTTCTTTACGTATGACAGTTTCGGAGTGGTATGCTACAGTATCACTGATCTGATCGAACCACTGCCTGATGGAGTGGATCCACAGGATATCTGGGAACCAGGTACCGTGGGTGAGCGTCCAGAAGCTCTTGCACGCTTCAAACTCCAGGATGTCACATTGTTCGGTAGTGCAGATCTAGCAGGATGGGGCGGTGGTGCTGCAGGCATGGATGTGGTCAGCGTAAATGGAAGAGATTTCCTTTATGTAGCCTATGGTGATGCCGGTGTGGTCAAGATAGACTGGACAGATCCGGCTGCACCAGTTCTTTTGGAACATGCTGATACCGTAGGTTTTGCAAGTGACGTGGTCGTGATCAACGGCCGTGTTTATGTGGCAGACAGCGGCGGTGGTCTGACATTATTAAAATAGGCTACTGACACTTTCCCTCTAGTGGGGAAAGGGTACCTTCGTAAAAGAGAAGGTACTTTTATAATTGTATTTATAACTCCTGAATCTACAAATATACTTTTTTTAAGTACTGAACAGCAATGCAAATAACAAAATTTTACTATAAACATATGATCAGAAGAATCAAGTAACAGAAAATCACAATCATGATAAACTACGTTTAAAAAGGGACCGCATAAATGCAAGACAAATATGTAGGAGACGTGGGGGACTTTGGAAAGTTCCAGCTTTTCCGTTATCTGTTCAACCATGAAGAGAGTCCTATGTACGGAAAAGCACTCGCACAGATATGGTACATGCATGAAGGTGAGGGCGAGAACAATAATGACGGTAAACATATAGACTATTTTGAACGCATGACGGGTTGTGATGAATATCTGGAAAACTCCCTGCTGAGTATTATCATGAGAGATAAACGTGAAGTGAGGGAATTGGAGTCGTTAAAACTGCTTCCCAATGCGAAATTCTTTTATCAAAAAGTACCCAAAGCATTAAACGAGCGTCATCACTGGTTCAACTCGGCCTTGACATTTTCACATAATGTACAAGTAGTGGCTGTTGAACCGGACAATGGTATGGCACTGAAATGCAATAGGGGAGAGCAGTGTTTTGAATTTCTTACACTGGAAAAGGACTACGCGCAAAAACCCTACCCGCATAAGTATATTTTTGCAGAGGAGGTAGATAATTTTTACCGTTTGCCTCATTTGGAAGTGTGCATTGTCTACCAGCACCTGGGTCGCTGTTTTGCACATAATGTGCAGATAGAGACTTTGTTAAGTGACCTGAGAAAATCCTATCTGTACGTGATCGCTGTCAAACATAAACCCTATTCACCGCGTGCTTTTTTCTTTCTATGCAGATCAGAGGAGATCAAGGAGCGCATAGAGATGAGACTTGATAGGTTTTCAACCGAGTTCTCGGCATTCTGGGAAGTTTTCAGATAGAAAATGCAGTAGGGTGAGATTCCGTTTTTTCTTCCTGGAACCATCTATATATCATCTCTCACTGACATGTTTTGTTACGCCCTTCATTTTTGGCTTTATACAGTGCCATATCGGCACGAGAAAACATATCATCACAGCTGGTATCTGTGTTTTGATCATGACTGATACCTATCGAAGTGGTGAGTGAAATAGATCGACCTTGATGATCTATGGTAATATCTTCAACGGATTGACGGATCTTTTCAGCAAGCCTATACGCCTCTTCATTGTCCATTTGGGATAAGAGTATGGCAAACTCTTCACCGCCTATACGTGCGAATATATCACTTTTTGCCAATATCTTCTCAATGGTTTGAACAAAAAGTATCAATAGCTTATCTCCCGTTTGATGGCCATAGGTATCATTGATCTTTTTAAAATGATCGAGATCAAGCAGCAGAAGCGTCAAACGCAAACCGTCTTTTTGTGCGGTTTGAAAATAGCGTTTAAAGATCTCATTGAACATGCGTTTATTGGTAATACCGGTCAGATAATCTGTAGAGGCCAATACACTCAAGGTACTGTTCTGTTGTTTTAAACTGTTTTCATACTCTGAGATCTTATTGGTATAGACATTGGATAGGAAGCTTCCGATGATTAGCCCTAATATACCCGAGTTGATCGCTGTTTGGGAGAGGTGTAATTCTAGAAAATAATTGCTTGTAAGTATGATGCCGATAGCAGCTGCCGTATAAAGTATACCGGTTCTTTTTCCATTGAGCATATAGGCAACAAAGATCAAAAGGTAGAACCAGATGATCCTGAATTCATCCTGGGGTACAAAAATGAGTGCCGAAGTAAAGGTGAACAAAGAGATGATCAGAAGAGAATGTATAACCAGCTGATAATTTTTTTTAGAATGCCTGAGAAGGAAGATAAGTACCAGCGTAAGAAAACTGTAGACATAATCAACTTTAGAATGGACAGGCCCAATGTCATTTATTCCCAGGTCGCTCAGCAATCCGAACAGGACACTAAAAAAAGCGACAACGACGAAAATGGAGTTAAGCATTTTAAATTGAAACTGAAGAAGATGCTCTTCTTCTCCAAATTTAAAACCGCTACTTAAAAAATTGTTTAGTCTCATATCTTCCCCTACCTCTATATTAATGTTAGCACAATATTCATTATAAAATCACGCTATACGGTCTAATGAAAATAGGGCAATAAGTATTCAACCATTAACCTTTCTATAGTAAGATAGGTAAAAGGATTTTCAATGCATAAACAACCTATTATCACTCTTACATTTATCATTTCCGGCTTAAATTTCAATCCCGTGATCGCGGATACGGTCATTGCCACCGTTGCATACAGTCAACCTATCGATGAACCGGTCTCAGCCGGCATTGCTTCCTTATTACAAAACAGGGGATTGGAGAAAGATGCGGCAGACAAAATATCTGAAAATTTTGTAAGTGAAAAAGATGAGGTGTTACTTGCACTGTTAATACAGGAACTTGATAGAGGAAATATCGCAAGCAGCAGAGAGATTTTGGAGTATTTAAGTACGACAGCTCTGCACAGGCAAAGATTTGATCTTCACTCTTATGACCATCTTGTCGGAATGGTCACCAAGATCAAACAACGATCCCTGGACAGCAAGACATTAAAACAGCTAAAGGAAATTTCCAAACGCTATCAAACGTTATTTGTGTAGAGATACACGAATAACACAGGCAAACGATTAAATATACCCATTGGTTAACATAATATAAATTCTATTAAAAAAGTAGATCTCTTCTCTTTCGTCTCCTTGGCCTTTGCTGGAAGGCATTTTCAAAATGCAAAAAAATCACAAAATTGCATCCTTTTCAAAATGATGTCTATTTCCATGAAATTTTTGCTAATAGTAAAAAACCAGAAACTGCAAAAATAAAATTTTAAAAAACCCCAGTCCATGAAATTTGATCCTGATCAAAAATGACTGATATAGGTATAGAAGATTTTTTTGTGCAGTAACCGAAACCAGTTAAGTCAACTCTTTACAAAAATGATCACGCCTTTTTCCTTCGATCAAAAAAACAACTTGTAACATGAGAATATTTATATTTTTAAATATAAATATTCTGCCCCCATCGTCTTTTTCTGCTGGTAGTTTTCCTGACCAGGCAGATCATAAAAAAGAGGAAAATATAATATTTGTTAGTATCAATTCTGCTTCTCCCCCTCTGTCTCCGCTGCATTGGAATATGCAAAATAGCTTGATGCCGCCTAGGCCCCACAGTAACGTGCGATACAGGAAACAATAAGAACATTTGTTCATTAAAATAATTCAGCCATCTAAATTAAAAGAACAATTGTTCATAAAATAAAATAAGCGAATGAATAATAATGAACAAGTGTTCATAATATTTAAAATGAGTGACTTGACAAAAGAACACTTGTTCACTATAATATTATCAAAGGAGCATCTATGGCCGAGCAGAGCGTTACTTCTTCCCTATCCAAAGGAAGCAAAACCAAAGACAAAATACTAAAAACTGCCCTTAAACTCTTTTCAACCAAAGGATATAAGGCAACCACGGTAAGAGACATCGCAGGTGCTATAGGCATGAAGCAGAGTGCCCTCTATAACCACTTTAAGAACAAGGATGAGATACTCGAAACACTGGTAAGCGAACTGACCTCTTCCGCGATCGTTACCATATTTGACGATAAAGAGGCCTCAGAGCTCCATAAACAGGGTAAATCGCTGCTGATGTCCATTGCCACTACCTTCAAGCTTATTGGCTTTGACGGGCAAAATGAGGCCCTTTTAAAGCTTTTGATGCAGGAGATATACAGAAATGAGCGCATACGGGAGATCTATAACGAGTATTTCTACCAGGAGAACGTCAAAAAGCTCTCTGGGGTCTTGTTCGCCATGATGCAGGACGAGATGATCAAGTCTTCAGACCCCCTATTACTTGCAAATGAGTTCTTTTCACCGCTTTTTTTCTATCAAATGCAGGTTTCTTTGCTAAAATTGGACAAAAAATCCACCTCTTCAGTGGTTTCCATGTTCGAAAAGCATGTAGATTACTTCTGGGACAACATAAAGTTGGAGAAGCAGGACGCGCTCTTCTAGTAACATACTAAATAATATTAGATTAGTTAAAATTAAATAATATCAAGGAATAGCAATGGAAAATAAAGTAGATCATTTCGCGGAGAAATCAAAAACCTGGGACATGAATTCCAAAAGAGTACAGAATGCCCAGGGTATCGCTGAATTAATAGTAAAAAATATAAAACTGGACAAATCCATGGAGCTGATGGATTTTGGTGCCGGTACAGGGCTTTTAAGCTATTTTGTCGCCCCTTTTGTAGATAAAATAGTCGCAGTGGACAACTCCCCTTCCATGCTGCTTGAATTTGAGAACAAATGCGACGAGTTCTCCTGCAAGACCGAAGTGATAGAAAAAGATCTAAGCTCAGACACACTCGACAGAAAGTTCGACGGTATTATTTCTTCGATGACGATCCACCATTTGGAAGATATACCGGCCCTCTTCTCAAAACTGTATACGATGCTGAATAAAGGCGGATTCATAGCCATTGCAGACCTGGACAGTGAAGACGGAAGCTTCCATAGTGACAATACCGGCGTATTTCATCATGGTTTTGATAGAGAAACACTGGAAAAACAGGCAAAAGAAGCAGGATTTAATGATATCAGGTTTGAATTGGCCAGTACGATCAGCAAACCGCACCGTGAATTTACCGTTTTTTTAATGACAGGACATAAATAGATGAAAAAGCTATGGTTCGCGGCTATCTTTCTTCCCGTCTTCCTTTGGTCTTTCATTTCTCCTAAAGACTACTTTATATGGTTCCTGGAAGTCCTGCCGGTATTCATTGCACTCTTTCTTATGGTCTTGACCTACAAAAAGTTTCCCTTGACTCCCCTGCTTTATGCTCTTATATTAATTCATATGATCATTTTGATGGTAGGTGCCCATTATACCTATGCAGAAGTACCGCTGTTTGAGTGGATCAAAGAGGTGTTTGACCATAGCAGAAACAATTATGATAAAGTCGGTCATATTGCCCAGGGCTTCATCCCTGCCATACTTGCCAGAGAGATCCTGATACGCAAGCAGATCGTTCAGGGTTCAAAAATATGGCTCAATGGTATCATTTTGAGCATCATTTTGGCATTTTCTGCTTTGTATGAACTCATAGAGTGGTGGGTTTCCCTTGCAGTAGGTGAAGATGCCGAAGCCTTTCTCAGTATGCAGGGATATATCTGGGATACGCAGTCAGACATGGCTTATGCACTCTTTGGCGGGGTCATGGCCCTGCTTTTGCTTTCAAATCTGCATGATAGACAGCTCAACTTGTTGCAGCAGGACAGACCGTCGGCATGAGTTCGGGGAGAAGTCCTGCCGTTGTAACTGCGTCAGTGCCTAGTTCTTTTTATAAGGACGATAGGCCAGAACGACCCGCCATTCTCGGTTATGGAGTCTGACACTCTGCCAGATAGCATTTTTGATGGCCTTTTCATTTGAGTCAGGTGAAAGATAGATGTAGCTTCCTTCACCGGACGGAGCAGCGACGATCTTCCTGCTCAGCTTTAGCAGGTTGACGTAGTCTGCATAGATAGGATCGCTGAAGAGCATCCTGCCGATCTCTCCCTTGTCCTGGTCATATATGATCATACCGTCTGGCTGCATGATCCAGAGTTCATAGTCATCGGGGATGGTGGTTTTTTTAAGCAGGGAGTCGACCAACAGTTCGGGGCGTATCACCAGGTTAACGGAACCTGAGAATGCCTTGTTGCTGTCGTAAAGCGGGCGGGATATGACCACCGCCGTAAAATCTTCGACTGCGGTAAATCCGCTGCTGAGCAGCGGTGCAGGTTTTTTCATCATGGCCTTCACATGCTCCTGGGAACTAATATCGGTATTCTCGAAGTTCTTGTATTCGCGTGGTTCTACCTGGCGCATCACTCCCTTCGCATCGACAAAGGAGGCTTCGACGATATCGGAGTTCTCATCAAGAAGGGCGTTCAGAAGTCCTCTGATCTCATTCTCATTTTTGACATCCACCCTGCTTTTCTCGATCAATGCCGCCACTGATCCGTCAATACGGTTCAAGCGGTTTTGTAGATCGGGCACAAAGCGATCGAGCGAAAGTTTCAGCTGTGGCGGTGTCGCTGCCTTTGACCCCTCGACCTTGGCAAGGAACATCCACCACTCCATATTGGGCAGCTTCTGGTAATATCCGTGGCGGAGACTTTCGAGCTTGTACTGCACAGGTCCGCTTTTATTTTTCAGGGCTTCCGAGACGGCATCATGCAGAGACTCGCTCCCCTGTTTGAGCGCATTCATGAAGATGAAATCACTGTCGTTGTCAAGCATCATCATCCCTTCGGAGTTCAGGACAAACCAGGTGTATTCATCGGGCAGAGCAAATTCACGGTTGAGTTTGTCATGCAGCTCGTCGAGGAAGACAGAGGCGCCCAGCGCACCGGTCACCTTGCCATCTGTCACGATGGGAGCGGCCATCAGAGCCGATTTTTTCCCGGAGGAACGGCTGTAGATCGGAAAACCCTTGACCGGATTTCCGGCAAACAAAGATTTGAAATAACCCCGGTTGTTAAGATTGAGATTGGTGTAGTCGAGTGCTATGGAGTAGTAGTTTCCATCAGGCAGAACGTAGAAATAGACCCCTGGCGTGACCGCTTCTAGCTGTTTCAAATAGTGCTTGATCGCTTTCCAGTTGCCGTTTTTGGCTTCCGGGGTAGAGGCGATCAGTTCAAGGGACGCCAGCGTATTCATCATCACAGTATCAAGATAGCCAGATGCCGCATTGAGCGTGGTCTTGGGAACGGATGACTGCAGATCTTTGTCCGCTTCTGCTGCCCACGCTGAGCTTGCCAAGATGAAAACAAACAGTGCTGAAATGACCTTTTTCATTTTTTCTCCTTCATTTACAGTTCATTCTCCGATAACGTACTGCTTATACGGTATATACCCTATTCACAAATACCCTATTCGATAGAAACATAAATTATCGATCCAATGTATACCTACTTATTCTATCATATTTTTGACTTCAAAATTTAAGTCTTGTTGTGATATTTGAGCCTTTTATGGGCTCATAGAGTGCTGGGTGGCTCTGGCAGCAGGTGAAGATACGGAAGCATTTCTGAGTATGCAGGGATATATCGGGGAAATAGAGTCAGTCACGGCTTATGTCCTGACTGTCGTGGTCATGGCACTTGTGTTCCTCACAAGGCAACATGACAAACAGACAGCTAAGCTACTTCAGAAAGAGGAGAGACAAGGACCATTTATGTATCAGGTAGAACCAGAGGAAAGAGATGGTCACAAAAAGGGATACAGCGATGACAGGTCTTATCTTCCCCATGAAAGTGAGGTCCTCTTCACACCAGTAACAGACCTTGCTCTCTTTCGTGACCCTCGCACCACAACTGCATCGATTGTCTTTCATTTTCATTTTATCTTTTCATTTCGTTAATAGGAGAATAAGACAATAGAAAGGTTTATAAGACTCATGGAGAACACTGCGACAACAATGTTTGCGCCCTCTTTCTGAAGTTCGATCCCGTTCATCATTTTTGGTAGTGTTTTTCTCATGTTACGTACGCCTCATGGTTTAAATATTTGTACTTTAACATCCCTTTGTAACATTTGTGTAACATCCAGGCTTTATATTTAAATATTTTTTAATATAACTTAAATAAGGTACTTTTTTTTCATGGATAATTCACACATGATGCATAAAATGATGCTATAATCAATAAAATACAATAAAAGGAAATGATATGAAAACAACGATAGCAGCACTTGGCACACTGGCACTTCTCACTTCTCCTTCATTATTTGCGGTTGAAGCTGTACAGACAAATACGCAGACACAGATCCAAACCCAGCAAAGACTACAAAATGGTACCGGTGGCGGAAAGAAACAATACCAGCATCAGTACAAATATGAGCATAAATATCAGGGAACTACTGGTCAGGGTCAAGGGCAAGGACAAGGCATGGGTCAAGGTAATATGTCCGGGCAAGGACAAGGCATGGGCCAAGGCAATAGGTCCGGACAAGGACAAGGCATGGGTCAAGGCAACAGGTCCGGACAAGGACAAGGCATGGGTCAAGGTAACATGTCCGGACAAGGTCAAGGCATGGGACAAGGCAGAATGTCAGGTCAAGGCGGTCAAGGTAAAGGAAACGGCGGTATGAGAAGCGGCGGCGGTGGCGGCGGCGGCAAAAAAGGCGGCGGTGGCGGGGGTAAACGATAACGCTTCGACTTCCATAGGTTGCTTATGCTACTTGAAATAAGTGACTATGGAAGCTTTACCTTTTTTCACCTCTCTTGTATATTACGTTTTAAAAACGATAGATAGATCGCCACTGAGATCCCTCCAGAGCCCAATATCATCAACATCACCATGATCTGGTAGCGTACCGCTATCAAAGGGTCCACACCTGAAAGTATCTGTCCGGTCATCATCCCCGGAAGCGACACCAGCCCTACTGCGAACAGCGCATTGATGATCGGTATCAGTGCAGCTTTATAGGAGATGGCTCTGGCTTCGCGATAGCTGCTTTCACGCAGTATCTCATTCTCAAATCTCTCGGCACTGATACTCACGGCATTCATGGAGTTTGCAAAGATCATACCGGCTATGGGTATGAGAAATCTCGGTTCATACCAGGGGTCCAGTTCCACTACGCCAAAGGCGACCAAAAACAGGGTAATAGCTCCGCCGATGAAAATAGAGGCAAACGCATAGAGATAGTTCGACCGGTGCTGTCTTTGAAGCGGACGCATCGCGATGATACTGGCAGCTACAAGCATCACAGAGAGCACAAGGACTACAAGATAAGGTGAGTCCGACGCAAAAATATAAATAAGCACATAGCCTATAAGCATCAATTGCAGCAGCATTCTGAAAAGTGCATACATGATCGTTACCCTGTCCTGTGTCCAGCGCATATAGATGACGACCACCGCTGCAACAGGGATCATCACCCATAAAAGATCCGGCAGTGAGATATTGTATATTGATGAATTCATGAGTTATTATAACAAATAATTAGCAGTTACTCTATTTCTGCAGCTAGCATGATGGACTCTTTTAGGATCTTCTTTTTATTGTATTGGATCGTCTTCACTTCTATGTTTTTTTAAAAAAACATGTTCGCCCAAAAATATCAACACTATCCCTATGATGGCTGCATAGACTATCATCATGTCCGAGGATGCTTTTACTATGAGAAAGGCACCAAGCACCACCACATCAAAGATAATGGCAGATATTAAAATAAATGCATGCGCATTGATCTCTTTGCGCAAGTATTTGAAAACACCCCAGTGAACTATGATATCCATAAGGATATAAAAAATAGCACCCAGTGATGCAATACGGCTCAAGTCAAAAAATATCGTCAAAAAGATAGCGATAACGACCGTATATACCAGTGTATGTTTTTGAATATCTCCCGGCATACCAAAATGGCTATGCGGCACAAGCTCCATTTCCGTCAGCATGGCAAGCATGCGTGACACTGCATACACGCTTGCGATAATTCCTGACACGGTTGCGATAATGGCAAGGCCAACTGTAAACCATAGTCCATAATTACCGAAAGCAGGCCGTGCTGCCTGTGCCAATGCATAATCCTTTGCATTGATTATTTCTGGCAAAGTAAGATTGGAAGCCACAGCAATAGCGACTAAAAAATAAATGACCACACAAATCACAATAGCAATGATAATGGCCCGCCCCACATTTCGGTGCGGATCAATGATCTCTGAACCGCTGTTGGTGATCGTGGTAAAGCCCTTATAGGAAAGAATGGCCAATGCCATTGCTGCAACAAAACCTATCGCAGATGTATCAGCACTATTTACAGTAGTAATATTTTCAAATGAAAAACCGGCAACCCATAAGCCGCCGAGAGAAAAAACAATGATACCGCCAATTTTTATAAAAGCCATCAGTAGCGAAAATAGACCAATAATGCGATTGTTTGTAATATTAAGCAAAAAGGCAAAGATCAATACGCCCGTACCTAAGGCAGGTACGATCCAACTGCCTGGATCAACACTGAAGAGCTGAACCGTATAGGTTCCAAATGTACGTGCTACAAGACTTTCATTGATCACCATGGAAAAATACATCAAAAGTGCACCCGCAGCAGTTACAACGCTTTTCCCATAGGCCTTTTGTAAGAACATGGCAATGCCCCCTGCTGAAGGATAGGCATTAGACATTTTTATATAGGAATAGGCACTAAATGCAGTGATGATCGCCGCACCAAGAAAAGCAAGAGGGAACAGTGAGCCTGCAAGTTCAGCAATCTGTCCTGTCAGTGCCAGGATCCCGGCACCGATCATCACACCCGTACCCATTGATACAGCACCGACAAGTGTCATGCTCCCTTCTTTATATGTGGTAGCTCTGTCGTCCATGGAACGGTCTTTCAAGATAACTCCATTTCATTATATTGCTGATCTTCATCATACCGGAAGATCGCGTTTGATGATACGTTCTTATTTTATTCTATGATTCAAACGTGTAAACTATGTGCAGGCATACGTTCGAAGAGAAATCTTTACTTTTTTATTATTTACTCATAGCTTTTGAAAGGTAATTATGACTCCTCTACATCTGCCAAGGTCAGTGCAAACAGAACATTGACCCCGTGGGAGATCAAGACCTTTTGTGCTTCCTGGAGCGTGATGCCGGTAGTGATGATGTCATCGACCAGTATCACATCTATGTTCTGTTTTCCCCGGTAGATGAAGTCCCGCGGATGATCCAGCCGAAACTGCAGACTTTTTCCCGAATAGTTCACCCTGTTCCTGGCCATCAGCGAACTGTGCTGCGGGATGGAATGCTTCATTTTCATAGTACGTGTAAGGAGTGCTACATGGGCATAGCCGCTTTTGACATACTCATCAATGCCTACGATATAGACATCCCTGTCATCTGACTCGACGAACTCTTCTATGAACGGTTTCACGGTCATCTTGGCCAGCGCTTTGTAGATGCGGTACCCTTCCGGCTTGTGTTTCGTGTGAAGAAGCCTCTCTATATCGGAGTATTTAAAAAAGCTGATGACATCGAGTGTCCCTACTTTTCGTGTGCTGACCGTAGGTATGAAGAGTTGATCCACGCAGGTTTTGCAGAGGATAGGCAAACTTAATTTGGAACAGGAGAAGCAGCGCATGGTCTTATATTCCTTCCTTCATTTTAGTTCTGATGGTCTTTGACCTGCAACTTTTTTAGAAAAAGTTGCACAAAAATCGTCACGGCTCTCGAATCGCTTCGCTTTTCTGGCACTAAATGCCGATACCCTCCGTCGCTAAAGCGTAAGTGGGGTACAAGCGGGGCGTTCGCCGTGACCCTATTAAATGATATGACTCAAGGCTTCAATGGCACCCATCGGCAGTTGTATCCGGGCCCTGAAACTCTCTCTAGGGTTGATGCGTATCAAAGGGACATTGAACCGGTTGGCTATCTGTTCGGAGGTGTTGCGAACCGTCGGTACTGCCGTCCCTGCTCCCATCTCTATGATCGCAAGTTTCGCACCCTCCTCTTCAAGTCTTTCCATCCATGCAGCAAGTCTCTCTCTTTGCCTGTCGGTACGGGCATACTCCCAGCCGAAATCTCCGAACATCAAAATGTTCGGCCGTGCCATAGCCCCGCAGAAGGGACAGGCAGGCAAAGGTTCTTTGGCTTTGAACCCCTCTCCTATCTCTATGAACGTATCATCGGCACTCCAGAGTTTACCCTGGCAGTTGTGGATACACTGCAGGTGATGGATGGAACCGTGACACTCCATGACCTGCTCCTCTTTGAAGCCTGCCTTTTGAAACTGCCCATCGACATTGGAAGTGAAAACATGCGCTCCATATTTTTTAGTATTAGAAAGCTCCAGCAATTTCCTGAACCCCTCATGAGGTACGGTATCACGGTAAAGATGCAGCCTGTGTCCATAAAATGCCCAGGCAAGCTGAGGATCAGAATCGAACCACTCAGGGTTCGCCATCTCCTCAAAACGGAGCCCCAGTTCTTTGGCTTTGGGATAGGCGTTCCAGAACCCCTCCACCCCTCTAAAATCAGGCAAACCGGAGTCCACTCCCATCCCCGCTCCTGCAGTAATGAAAAGTGCATCTGCTTCTTCCAACAGTTGCTTGGCTTGATGTAGGTTTTCTTCTATATTCATAGGAAAGATTATAGCATATCCCAAAAGGATTGCACACTGCTCTACTATAACTCAACATAATTATTTTGAAAAAATAGATATTTTTTGTATACTAAATAGTTGGCAGCAAAACAAATGAGGTGCGAGAGAAATATCCGAAGTATGAGCATAGTAAATTGCTATGAACCATTTGATAGAACAGGAGAAAATCATGAGCATGAAAGAGTCATACGAGCAAAAACTACAGGCACAACTAGACGAATGGGGTGCCCAGATCGACAAGCTCAAAGCGAAGGCGGAGGGTGCAGAAGCCGATGCACAGCTTGAATATTACAAACAAATTGAGGAGTTGCGGACCATGCAAGAATCGGCTGCCGATAAACTTGCTGAGTTAAAGGATGCTGGTGACGACGCATGGGAAGATCTCAAAGCAGGTATTGACAATGCGTGGGACTCTCTCGGCAATGCAGTAAAATCAGCTGCTTCAAGATTCAAGTAAATACCGCACTTGATCACAATCATTAAGGAGATCATAAATGAAATTACATATCCGTACATTGATGTTGATCAGCATACTTGGTGCTACGCCGGTTTGCTATGCGCAAACGGCAGACGCTAACACTTCTATAGAAGAAGTGAAGAAAGAAACGCAAGACCTGCTCCAAACCATCGGTGCATATACTGCCGATAAAAGGGATGAAGCGGTTCAAAAAGCAAAAGATGGCCTGAATAAATTGGATACACGTATCGACGCATTAGAGGCAAAAATAGATAAGAACTGGGACAAGATGAGCGAAGCTGCGCGCAAGGAAGCCCGTGAAAATCTCAAGGCCCTACGCAAACAGCGAAATAAAGTGGCTGAGTGGTATGGCAGTATGAAAAACAGTTCAGCCAATGCGTGGGAGCATATGAAAAAAGGGTTCTCTGACGCATATAGGAGTCTTCAGGATGCTTGGGAAAAGTCTGAAAAGGAATTTAGCTCAAGTAAATAGCATTGCCTAACAATCTCGCCAACTCGGACCATCCAAGGTTGCGTACTTCGTTATGCAGCCTTGGACAGTAATCTACTCGAAACGTTAAATCTCCTAACAGTCGCCATAAAGAGATAATATAAAGGAAATGTAATGGAAATACCTTTCACAGCTGGGCAGTTCTTGCGTATTTTTCAAAATTACAACTCCTCAGTATGGCCGATGCAGATAGTCTTATTGTTGGGAGCGATAGGCATTATTTATGTTATATTAAAAAATATAAAATATTCGAGCAAGATCGCTGCTGCTATTTTGGCACTTCTCTGGTTCTGGATGGGCATTGTGTATCATTTACTGCATTTTACTTCGATAAATAAAGCCGCATATTTGTTCGGATCGGCCTTTGTCATACAGGCTTTTCTGTTTCTCTATTCAGGACTCATAAGATCAAATGTATCCTTTAGATATCAACGTAATATTTACGGTATGATAGGAAGCCTATTTGTAGTATATGCTTTGCTGATCTATCCAATGCTTGCACATATTTTTGGTCATAATTATCCTCAAATGCCTACGTTTGGCGTTCCATGTCCGACAGTGATCTTCACTTTTGGAATACTCTTATGGGTGGATAAAAAAATTCCAAAATACCTGCTCATTGTTCCTTTTCTATGGTCAATGGTTGGTTTCAGTGCGGCTGTAAACCTTCAGATCAAAGAAGATCTTGGGCTTTTCGTTGCCGGTCTTCTAAGTCTGTTGCTTCTCATAATGCGGGAAAGAAAGTTGAAATATAACCAGTAATATGAAAAGGTCGATCAAGTATGATCTTTATTTTTTAACATTAAAAGGAAAGAGTATGCAGATATTCAGAATGTATCGAAGCACGTTATTTATATGTATTGCATTGCTGTCATGCTTACCCGCGGCTGCTTTTGCCTGGGAAGAAGATCCGAACATTTGTGCATTGTTCAAAAATGCACAGATCGAGGGGACGTTCGTGCTCTATGATGTATCTGATCATAGGTTAGGCGGATGCAACCAGACCCGTGCCGAAACAAGGTACAATCCTGCATCAACGTTTAAGATCGCTCACTCGCTTATCGGTCTCTCAACGGATGCCGTTAAAAGCGTTGACGAGGTCCTGCCGTATAAAGGCCCTACCGAACCTTTTATCCCCGAGTGGGCCCATGATATGGGACTGCGCAAGGCCATCAAGATCTCGAATGTTCCGATCTATCAGGAACTTGCACGACGCATCGGTCTGGAACGGATGCGTGAGGGGCTTGCCACACTGCAATACGGCAACCAGAGAACCGGGGATGTAGTGGACAGATTCTGGCTTGACGGACCGCTGAAGATCAGCGCACTGGAACAGACAAGGTTCCTTTCCGGACTGGTTCAGGGTATGTTGCCGCTACCGAAGCATGTGCAAGAAAGTGTACGTGAGATACTGCTGCTTGAAGAGGGGTCGGACTGGAAGCTTTACGGAAAGACCGGCTGGCAGAACGCTCCTGGCAACGGTATCGGCTGGTTGGTAGGATGGGTAGAGAAAAAAGAAGGTATGTATGTCTTTGCTCTAAATATTGATATCAACAAACCCTCCGATGCGGCAGAACGTATCAAGTTGGCAAAAGAAAGCTTGAAACTGCTGGGGTTACTATAGCGTGTTTTCTCATTCCACATACTCTTATTCCACACCCCTGGGAATTAAGAAAAACATCAGTTCATCAAAGATATACTCAACGCATAGTATCAAACACATAAAGGAAAGAACATGAAAAGAAGAGATGTATTAAAAGTGGCAGGATTGGCTGTGGCTACCATGGCTGTAGGTGCTGAAGCATCAGACGAAAGCCTGATCGTGAACCGTTTGGATATGAAACCTGAAGATCCTGCAAAACCGACTGATTTTGAATTGAAACATTTACCTAAGATCACTGTCAAAGAGAAAGATGCGAGCGGATATACGATGGTAGAGATCACTGTCGGACAAGGCGGGATCATCCACCCGAGCACCCCTGACCACTGGATAGATTTCATCTCTTTATATGCAGATGACAAGCTGGTAGGCAAAAGTGTACTTGAAGCCGATATATCAAGAGGTGCCGCTTCTTTTGCGGTCAAGCTGGATAACGTAAAAACACTGACCTCAAAAGCCGGATGTAACCTGCACGGTATCTGGACTTCAACCGTGACGCTATAGACAGTCCTTTATGACGGTCCGTCTTTTTCTTAAGACAAGTATGATTTGGTGTGTTATAGCTCTCTTGGCTGTAGCAAACGGTATCTTCAGAGAAACGGTTTTGGTATCAAACCTTGGTCCAGGCATTGCACTGCCCGTCAGTGGGATGCTTCTCTCACTCATCGTATTCATCGTAACGTATCTCTCTTTCCCCCTATTTGCCAAGAACAATGTCCCAACGTACTTTCTGATCGGTCTTCAATGGGTTCTCATGACACTCTTATTTGAAGTTCTTTTGGGGCATTATTGGATGGAAAGATCATGGTCTGATATCTTAGAAGTGTTCCATGTCATGAAGGGGAATCTGTTCATCCTTGTATTGCTCGTCAGCCTATTCTCACCGCTTTTAGTAGCGAAAATAAAAGGTAGATAGTTCAATAGATCAACGGTACGAACACAAAGCCGTAAAACTCCTCTTTATCGACCTGTGTGTCTGAGACCTTGGTGAATTTGAATATGGACTCCCTTATGGGTATCACCAGTATACCGCCCGGTTTCAACTGCGAAAAAAGCTCTTCCGGAATTGTATCGGCTGATGCAGAGACGAGTATCCTGTCAAACTGTTTTCCCGGAAGGCCAAGTGTCTCTCCCGCTTTTTCGATGTGGCAATGACTGTTAAAACGAAACTTTGAGAGATTCTGTTTCCCCTGCTCCACCAATGCATCGACCCGTTCAAGCCCTGTGACACTGCCTTTGTCCCCTACGATATAACATAGAAGTGCAGTGGTCCATCCTGAACCTGACCCGATATCCAGTACCGTATTCCCGTCTTGGGGGTCAAGACGCTCGAGCATAAAGGCAACGGTCGAAGGCTGGGATATCGTCTGATAGTGCCCTATGGGCAGCGGTGCATCGACATAGGCGTCCTCTACCATGTTGTCAGGTACGAAATATTTTCTGTCGATCGTTCTGAAAGCATCAATGATCAGCGGACTTTTCAGCATATTCGAGGCGATCATGTTATCTACAAGCTTATTGAGTACGTTCATCTATTGCTCCACAAAGGCGGCACTCATATACCCGACCACCTGCGTTTCATCCCCGCTGGCATCGGCACTTGTACGGTAGTCAAGCAGTATGGACCTCAGACCGTTCTTTTTGGCAGCGATCAGCATCGCTTCCACACCGATCTTTCCGCAGGCTTCGCACCCCTGATGCAACTCGGCCGTGCTCAGCTTCTTGACCGCATCCAGGCAGATACTGTCAAGCTCATTGGCCTTTCTGATGTCATAATAGTGGCTCAGGTCCGTACTGATGACCACAGCTGTCTCAGGGTCTGCAAGAAGATACTCTATCACCTCTGCCAATTTTTGAGGCGATTCATCCCCATATACCAGTTCAACGACCGAAACCTCGGGGGTATAGGTTTTGACAAAAGGTAACTGTACCTCCGTACTGTGCTCATGGTGCGCTTCAGGCATAAACGGCAGATCAAATCTCTCTTTGAGGTCTGCCACCAACGACTGATCGATGTACATCGCGCCCAGCGGTGTATGGTAGGTGTCGAACTCAGATATACTGGTCCCGTTCAGATACACCCTGTGGCTTGGCCCTATCACTACGACACGTTTCGCATCGGTATTGGCAAGCAGCCGCAATGCCAGGTTCGCTGTAAATCCGGAATAGACATAGCCCGCATGCGGGACGATCACGGCTCTGGGTTTGAGGCTTAAAACACCCTCTTCACCCTTTTTCACATGCTTGTCGAGTATCTCATTGTAGTGCTCCAGCATTGCCTGGATATCATCGGGGTTCGCCGGGTAGAACTGCCCGCAGACCGCTGTATCTCTTGTACTCATGACCATACTCCTTCTATCGCCCGGTGACATTTCGGACAGTGTCCGTCTTCCAGTGTATTGACCGTTACATTGTAGCCTGTCCTGTCTATGACCAGCTCGCCGCAGTCGGGGCAGTGTGTATCGGCATGGACCGGCACATTCCCCAGATAGATATAGTAAAGCCCCGCTTTTTTACCTATCTCTTTCGCACGCAGCAGCGTATCGAGCTTGGTTCTCTCATGGTCCAGCATTTTATAGTCAGGATGGAACGCGCTCAAGTGCCATGGTACATGTTTCCCAAGATCATTGGCTATATAGGCTGCCATCTCTTCGATGTCTTTGTCACTGTCATTCTCCCCCTCGATAAGCAGGGTCGTGATCTCCACCCATATGCCGGCATCTATCATTCTTTTCAGCGTATCTTTGACCTCATTTAGACCACCTTTGAGCACCTTTTTATAATAGGCTTCATCCCAGCTCTTAAGGTCGATGTTGGCAGCATCCACCCATCCTGCCATATCTTCAATGACCTCAGGTGATTCGAATCCGTTGGAAACGAAAAGGTTTTTGAGCCCTTTTTCTTTGGCGATCATCCCGATATCTCTCGCATAGGGATAGAAGATGGTGGGTTCATTATAGGTATAGGCGATGGACTCCGAGCCATGGGAAATGGCAAGTTCCACCATCTCTTCGGGACTTACTTTGATCTCCTCATTCACTTTATGTTCCTGAGAGATATCCCAATTCTGGCAGAAGGGGCATTTGAAGTTGCATCCCACGGTTCCAAAGGAGAGTGCTGTAGAGCCGGGAAGTACATGGTTCAGAGGTTTTTTCTCGACTGGGTCTATATGGACCGCAACGGGATGGCCGTAGACCAGTGTCTCAAGCTCTCCATCGACATTCTTGTTGACACCGCAGATACCAGTCTGCCCCTCTTTAAGCTTGCAGGAGTGACGGCAGAGCAGACAGATGATCCTGTCCTTCCCCTCTTCTTTTGTATAGTATTTCATAGGTTTATTGGACGTCATAGTAACTCCTTTATGAAGTAGCGTTTACTAAATTGACTTAAACTAATTTTATAATATCACACCCCCTTATAAAAGTCAAGACAGGGGAAGCACTTTTATCGTTGGTAAAATAGTAACATATGCGAAGTGTTTCAGCCGCAGTTTTTACGATAAAGTCTTTTCATACTACTATGTAGCTATACTCATTTCAACACATACGTTATGGAGCTATTTATGTCAGAAAAACTTGAGATCAGAGCATTCTTTTTCAATGCCAGAACAGACTACCTTCCTTACTATAAAAATTTCACCCTTTGTGCGGACCCTGATGCCACGGTCAAAGAGGTGCTTGCCCAAATACAGGAAGCCAATGAGAACTTCAGCTACCCGAAACAAAAGCTGGTGATGAAGATCAATGGACTCGTGGTCGAAGCGAAACAGTCGGTTGCTTCTTTGGTAGAAAGACTGGGGACCTCCTGGCAGATAGACCCGGTCAACAGCTACCGCTCAATGAACGGACTGAAGATCAATGACGATGACTTTATGCAAAGCTATGCCCTTTTAGAGCCTTATGCAACGGAAGAGGACCTGAAGTACTACAAAACGCTCTATGCCCTGCACTATGCCTCAGAGACAGAAAACTTTGACCGTGCGTACATCGGTGATGCGGTACTCGTACTCGCTCACAAGATGATCACGGACGGTTCGGAGCATAAGGAGGCCATACTGGATGCCATCACTTCCGTGGACTCGGGTCTGCTTGACTGTGAGTATGAGAACAACCTTTTCAACGCCCAGGACCATACGGAAGCGATCAATGCGCTCAAAGCGATGGTGAAGCCTGAACCAACACCTTCGCTGTGTGAGAAGCTGATGGCACGTTTTTCAAAAAAAGAGAAAGAAGAGGCTGCACCTAAAAGAAGCACCGAGACGATAGCGGACCTGGAGTCAAAACAGGTGGCCCACTATCACGGTCTCTCCTCCCACACTGCGATGCATGCCCTGATACGTGAAAAGGGAATGAAAGGCATTCACTTTCCAAGAGCGAACAAACTCTGCGGACTTGGAATCCTGGAGGACAATAAGGAACTGGCCTTCAAAAAAGCAGGTGCCATACTGCTGGATGCCTATGACAGGGGTGCCGAAGTGCTGATCGTGCAAGATCCGGCGGCACTTGACATGTTCAAAAAGCATTTCTCGGCTATCGAGAGAACGGTGGGCAGAAATATCATAGGTCTGGAACTGATCTCGGCCGAAGATTTCGCAGCGCAAGTGAATGCGGTAGAAGCCTGACCCGATGCTCCGGTGTGGCTCCACTGTGGCACTCTTGCCACGCTACAAAACAGTACACTCTCCCACTTCCCGTCTATAATTCTTTCAATTTCTAACGTAAATTAATCCTAAATAGATATAATCAAAGCAAATTGTAAACAAAGGATACAGATACTATGAGCAAAAACTCAGATATTAAGATCTATGAATATGACGCTGTGATCGTCGGCTCTGGTTTGGCTGGACTTGCAGCGGCCAAAGAATTGACCGAGGCTGGAAAAAAGACAGCGGTTATCACCAAACTTCACCCTCTTCGCTCACACTCTGGCGCAGCCCAAGGCGGGATCAACGCTGCACTGGGTAAAGATGACTCTACAGAACTGCACGAGTTCGATACCGTGAAAGGCTCTGATTACCTTGCAGACCAGGATTGTGTGGAGCTTATGTGTACCAAAGCACCTGAGACGATCAGATGGGCAGAAAGAATGGGAGCTGTTTTCTCAAGAAATGAAGAAGGTGACATTGCCATCAGACCGTTTGGCGGCCAGTCACAGCCTCGTGCCTGTTATGCAAAGGACAGAACAGGACTTACCCTGCTTCAGACCATCTATGAGCAGGCGTTCCGTGCTGGCGTAGAGATATTCGATGAGTGGTATGCAGGTGATCTTCTTTATGAAGATGGAAAAGTATCTGGTGTGGTTGCCTATGATATCCGTAACTCCAAGCCGGCTATCTTCAATGCAAAAGTGACGATGTTCGCTACAGGCGGTCATGCAAGAGCGTACAGGTTCAACTCCAATGCACATGCGAACACGGGAGATTCACTCTCTATCGTAGCACGTCATGGTCTTCCGCTTGAAGATATGGAGTTTGTACAGTTCCACCCAAGCGGACTTGGCGGTTCTGGGGTACTGATCTCAGAAGCGGCGCGCGGTGAAGGCGGCCGTCTCTATAACTCCGAGGGTGAAAGATTTATGAGCAAGTATGCGCCCAATGCGATGGAGCTTGCTTCACGTGACGTGGTTTCCAGAGCGATCATGGAAGAGGTGCGTCAAGGTAGAGGTGTAGGTAAGGATGGCCAGTCAGTGAACATCGATCTTACACACCTTGCCCCTGAGATCATTTTGACGCGTCTCCCTGAACTGCGTGAACTTGCTATCGCGTTCCAGGGGCAGGATATGCTGAAAGAGCCTATCCATATCTCTGCAACGGCACACTACTCAATGGGTGGTATACCGACGAATATCAACTGTCAGGTTCGTAAGAACCCAAGAGAACTCGTAGAAGGATTCTACGCTGCGGGTGAGTGTTCATGTGTTTCCGTACACGGTGCGAACCGTCTGGGTGCGAACTCTGTACTTGAAGCCCTCCTTTTTGGGCGTCATGCCGGTGAGAACATGGTGAAGGCACTGGATGAAGGGATCGAGCTGCGTAAAGCCACTGCTGCAGATGCGGAGAGCATGATCTCAGAGATGAACAGGATCAAAACCTCCAACGGTAAAGAAACGGTTCCTGGACTCAGAACGGAACTTCAGAACGGTATGACCGCGGATGCAGGGGTATTCAGAAGTAAAGAGTCTTTGGAAAGACAGATGGCACTGATCGATGACCTGTTGGAGAGATTCAAACACATTCGTATCGATGACAAGTCAGACACGTACAACACGGACCTCCAGGAAGCGATAGAGCTTGGGCATATGTTGGAGTTCTCAAAGTTCATTGTCGTGGGAGCGCTCAACAGAGAAGAGAGCCGTGGCGGTCACTACCGTGAAGACTTCCCAACAAGAAATGACGAGAAGTTCTTGAAGCATACCTATGCCTATATGGATAAAGATTACAACATCTCATTGGAATGGGGTGATGTCGTGCTTGGCAAGTTTGAGCCTAAAGAAAGAACATATTAAGGAGGTCATGATGAGTGAAACCAGAAGAGTAACAATAAAAGCATTCAGATTCAATGCGGAAACAGACTATCTTCCTTACACGAAACAGTATGAAATGGAAGTAGGAAAAGATGATTTGATCCTTGACCTCATGAACAAAATCAAATGGGAACACGACGGAAGTTTTTCCTATAGACGTTCTTGCCGTCACGGTATCTGCGGTGCCTGTGCCATCAAGGTCAACGGTAAAGCAGTGCTCGCCTGTAAGCAAAATGCCATAGAACTGCTGGACCTGTTCGATAATGACATCACACTTCAGCCGAGTTCAACGAAACGTGCCATCAAAGATATGATCATTGACAAGTCCGATTTCTGGGAAAAACACGCAGCGGTCAAACCGTATGTCGTGGCAGATGTCGACCCGCACCCAGAACATGAGACAAAGCAGTCGATAGAAGAGTTCAACAACTTCCTCGATTCCGACCTTTGTATCCAGTGTGGTGCATGTCACTACTCCTGCCCTGCACTTGAAGTGAACCCTGACTTCCTGGGGCCGGCTGCTTTTGCTGCGGCGTACAGATTTACGGTAGATACCAGAGATACTGCCGGTGCGGAACGTCTTGAGTTAACGGCACAGCCAAGCCAGGGTGTCTGGGACTGTGTGAAGTGTTTTGAATGTGCAGAAGCGTGTCCGAAAGATATCAACCCGATCGAGAAGATCACGAAACTTCACAACCTCCAGTTTGAGCAGGGTATCGCTGAGAGCAATGTCGCAACGCGTCACGCGGAAGGTTTCCTGAGAGGTATGAAGAAGTACGGTTACCTGGATGAAGCAGATATCGTAACCTACTCTGAAGGATTACTGGGTGCCTACAAGCACGTCGGTACAGCGATGAAGATGATGAGAAGCGGTAAGATCCATTGGCATTCAGGTATACCGTTCATTGACAGTATTCCAAAGATCAAAAATCTGGATGAAGTTCAAAAACTGATTGAGATCTCTCAAACCAACAAACTGTAAGGAGAAAAGATGAGCGAACAATTACATTATGCATTATTTACGGGCTGTACAGCGAAGCAGTCTACACCTGAGTTACTTTCATCCACGCTTGCAGTAGCTGATAAGTTGGGTATCAAGATCACTATACTCGAAGAGGCTTCCTGTTGTGGTGCAAGCCACCTTCAAGACTTCGATGAGTTCCTGGCGCACGTACTTAACGCCAGAAACATCTGTTATGCAGAAAAACTGGGTCTTACGATGATCACTATCTGTAATACCTGCCAGCTTAACTCTGCTATGACGAAACATGCACTTGATACAAACCCTGAACTAAAAGCCAGAGTAAACGAAAAACTGGCAGAGGTAGGATTGGAGTACAAAGGTACATCAGAGATCAAGCACTTCCTCTATACATTGATCGATGAGTATGGTCTGGAGAATGTCAAAGACAAAGTAAAGGTACCACTTAGCCACCTTAATATCGCACCATTTTATGGTTGCCATAACAT
>NZ_DATCSP010000050.1:0-4389 GCF_036568385.1 Sulfurovum sp.
CCCGTAGCATTTTTCGGCAATGCTTCTATCACATGGATCTGTTTGGGTATTTTATAGTTGGCAAGATGCTCTCTCATGTATTGCTTCAAGGCCGCTTCATCAAGACCGCTTACTCCCTCATCGAGTTCCACATAGGCGACAGGCACTTCTCCGTGCTTTTCATCATGCATCCCTATCACTGCTGAAGCGGCTATCCCGTCAAACCTGTCGATGACATCTTCTATTTCGCGGGGGTATATATTGATGCCTTTGGCAATGATCAGCTCTTTTTTTCTGTCTACTATAAACAAGAATCCTTCGTCGTCCATATATCCTACATCGCCCGTAAGCAGCCAGCCGTTGATGATCGTCTCTTCTGTGGCCGTAGGACGGTTCAGATATCCCTGCATCACATTGTCACCTTTGACGATAATATCTCCTATGGCACCCCGATGCACCTCATTCAGCTCCTGATCGACGATCTTTATCTGATAGCCGTACAGAGCAGTCCCGACCGACCCCTCCTTTTGTTTTTTCAACGTGTTCATACAGACTGCCGGACTCGCTTCGCTCAGCCCATACCCCTCAAGCAGTCTCGCCCGTTTGAACTTCTTTGCCATCGCATCCAGTGTTTTGGCCTGCAAGGCAGAGGCACCGGAGATAAATGCGCGTATGTTGTTGAACCACATGAAATACCAAGGAAGTTTCGCTTTTGCCAGAGCGTTATAGACATCAGGGATACCAAAGAAAAGGGTCACCCTTTTTAACAGCGTCTGCTTAAAGATATTGGAGAAGGGCTGGATCGACTGGATGATCACGATACTCATCCCCACATACATGGGAAGCATGACCGCTATCGTGAAGGTGAAGGAGTGAAACATGGGCAAAAAGACAATGCCTCTGTCTCGTGGGGAGACCTTGATGTGCATCATGCCGGACTGTCCGTTTGAAAAGATGTTCTTATGGCTGAGCATCGCACCTTTGGGCTTCCCTGTGGTCCCGGAGGTATAGATGATCACCGCAGTGTCCTCGAGGGAGCTCTCTACAGGTTCCACGGCGAACTCCGCAGCAAGTGCTTCTTCAAAAGAGTAGTGCTGTTCCCCTTGTGCAGTGTGGTCCCCCTCCCAAACGATCGACCGGCACAGTACACCTGCATGGGAACTTTTGACCACCTTGTCATAGATGCTGGACGCAACAAGTACAGTACTGCCGCTGTCTTCCAGGATATAACTGAGCTCCTCTTCTTTTAGAAAGGTATTGACAGGAACGACGACAGCACCCAGTTTTGAAGCGGCAAAGATGGTATAGATAAATTCCGGGGAGTTCCGTAAAAAAAGCGCTATCTTGTCACCTTTTTGCACCCCTTTGTCAGACAAAAACCCTGCCAGTCTGTCGGCTGCTTCCAGGATCTCTGCATAGGTGATCTTCCGATCATCCACGAACAGTGCCACTTTCTTCCCGCGCTTTTTCGCCTGATAGGTGATCAGTTCATAAAAGTGGTTGAACTTGTACTGCATCTTAGTACTCGTACGCGACGCCTATAGTTGTCAAGAAAGCTCCGCCTTCACTGAATCCTGCGGGATATGTATCTGAAGGGTTCACACTGGTCAATGGCGGGATCGTCAGTGTTTCTTTGCTGTCATACAGGAATGCCGCTCCCCATGAAAGGTTTTCTGTCTGCTGGTAACGGAACCCCATGGAGAAGACCTTCGCATCACTGTCTGGCAGTTCAAACCCTATGGTTTCCACAGGGGCCGGTGTCTCGTCGATAGCGAACCCCATCATCGCTGTGATCCTGTTGTCCATTTTCATCGTTGCACCCACTCTGAAGGTGTTGGTATCTTTCCAGTTTTTAGCGATCGGGTCATCAAAGATAAACTGCGGGGTATCATAATTGAAATCCAATGTGTCATATTCTGACCAGAAGGTTCTCTCATAGTTGAACTCCAGGGTGAATTGGTCGTTCCATGTTTTGGAAACGGCGATATTCAACGCTGCCGGGAGAGGCACGGATACACTGGCATCACCATTATAGAACATATGGTCCGGATCCGGGTTCACGGCAGCAGCATACAACTTGGCGTTCCCCTCTTCATCCAGATCAACATTGGATCTATAGGTCACCGCAAAATTGATATCCGAAGTCGGCTTGTAGGTCATCGCCAGGTTATAACCGAACTCAAAGGTATCTCCCTCCATCTCTCTCTTCAGATACCCGTACTCAGGGTGCGTCCCTTCGCTTTTCACGATCCCTTCACTGTAGATCAGCCGTAAACCGCCGCCGATACTGAAATTATCTGCGATTCTGTAGGACATACTGGGGTTCAATTCTACCACCCTAAGCGTAAATTCTTCCGCTGAAAGTTTTTGGTAGGGGGTCTTCCATCTTTTTGTCAGTCCTCCCGGAACGGTCAAACTCACACCCCACCTGAAGTCACCGATAGGCTTAGCGACATAATGCAAAAAGGGAATAGGGAGGTCCTCTTCCTCGGACTCTCCCGACAATTCTCCCAAACTAAAAACATTAGAAGGAAGATGCGCCAGGGTGATACCGCCTTCTATATAACTTTTACCCTCATCCATAAAAGCCATATTCGCAGGGTTGAAATAGGCTGTATCTGCACCACTGGTATGGGCTACATAGGCTGCACTGAGCGCCATCGAGTTGAGTGACTGTTCCGGGATCTTGTACCCTGCAGCCATCACCGCCGAACTTGCTATCGCACTAAGTGCCAATCCTTTAACCCATCTTCCCATGTTTATTCTCCCTTTTTTATTCAAATTCTTCTTGAAGTGCCGCAGAGCTACACATCAATTCATCTTACTGAAGCCTCGTCCTGACCCGGAAAAATGTCTCTAGTTACTCGATCAAAGCATAGAGTGCACTGATCTCCTGTGCCCATAGCGACTCATCTATGGTTTCCAGAACAAGCGGTATATCATCCATACGCGGGTCATTCATAATGAACCTGAAGGTATCCCAGTCGAGCTCCCCCTGGCCCAAAGAGGCATGTCTGTCCACCCTGGAGCCCAATTTTGGTTTGGAGTCATTGATATGCATCCCCATCAGATACTTGGACCCTACAATGCGCTCGAAGGCATCCATCGTTTCCTGATAGGTTTCTCTTGTGCGCAGATCATATCCTGCGACAAAGGTATGGCACGTATCCAAACAGACGCCCACCCTGCTTTTGTCTTCGACCTTGTCTATGATGTGTGCCAAATGTTCAAACCGGTAACCAAGATTGCTTCCCTGCCCTGCCGTGTTCTCTATCACAAGCTTTACATTGGAGTCTTTCGTCGCCTCGATAGCCCTGTTCAGAGAGTCTGCGATCACATCGAGACAATGGAGTTCTGCTTCCAACAGCTTCTCATCATACTCCGGGTCTTTTTTCGGGATCTTTGTCAAATGGGAGCCTGGATGGAAGTTCAGTCTGTCAAGCCCCAAAATACGGCAGCGTTCCAGCTCGTCTATAAACGCCGTTCTTGATTTTTCCAGCTTCTCCGCTTCAGGATGCCCCAGATTGATAAGGTAAGAGTCATGGGGTAAAATGTGTTTGGGCAAAATACCTGAAGCTTCAAGATTTGCATGGAATGCGTCGATCGTTTTTATCTCTAGGGGTTTTGCCACCCACTGTCTCTGGTTTTTCGTAAAAAGTGCAAAGGCTTTCGCTCCTATGGCCATTGCGTTGAGCGGTGCATTGTCCACACCTCCGCTTGCACTTACATGTGCACCGACAAACTTTGTCATATTAGAACCTTAATATTGTTTTTTCACTTGTATAAGTATAGAATTGATTGTATCACGGAAAACGATCTGCTGGTTTAAAACCGTGTACTCGATATTATATTTGTCTTTTTTTATGATTTTCTGTGTAAACCCTTCACCCTTTTCATCCAACCCGATACCGGAGAATATCGGTCTTCCCCTAAAGATATTTTCCAGTAACGCATCCGGGTACCTGCTGCTTAGAACCTCTTTGTTGAAACGTTTTTTGCCCATACACTCGAAATGGCTCATGCATACGGAAGACTCAGTGATCCTCAAAGAGACCATTGCCTGTCCGCTGCCGTAGATCTCTACTTTTATCTCGTTCTCATCTTCATAGAGAAACCCCATATCGGCATATTTGAATGTCGGCGTTTTAAAGAGTATGAATGCAGCATTCTGCGTGACATACTCTTTAGCGGTACAGCCGCCCAAAAGAAAACTGATCAGTAAAAGGAGTATCGTGCTTTGAAAATTCATCTGTTTTACCCTTCTTTTAGCTAAATTATACACTATCTTAAGAGATTTTTAAGCCCCCTATCTATATAATGCCATCCACAAGTTACTGATGGCCCCATCGTCTAGCGGTTAGGATCCATGGTTTTCATCCATGTTACCGGAGTTCGAGTCTCCGTGGGGTC
>NZ_DATCSP010000051.1:0-39846 GCF_036568385.1 Sulfurovum sp.
ACTCAAGTATGAAGAGAGACTCAAAGAGTGTCTTGCTGACTATATGATCCCGCCTGAAGCGACACAGGTATCGCCGCTGATCCCATTCTCACCTATGCCTGGCGGTGCATTGACAGCCAATACGCAAATGATGAGAGACGCCGGTGACCTTGAGAAGTTCGATCAGGTGATCGCAGCGATGAAAGAAGTCGTGGAGCGCGGAGGCTACGGTACCTCTGTAACACCTGTGAGCCAATTCTACTGGCAGCAGGCGTATGCCAACGTGATGTTCGGTCCATGGAAACAGATCGCACCGGGGTATGGACGTATGGTGCTTGGTTACTTTGGTAAAACACCGGTCGAGGCCGACAGCGAGATCATTAAACTGGCATCAGAAAAGCTGAAACTCGAGCCAACCACTGAAAACCCACTGGACATTGCAGACAGAGATGAGACAAAATCCATTGCGTATTGGAAAAAAGTACTTGAAGAGGAAGGACTTGAAACCTCTGAAGAAAACATTTTCATTGCAGGTGCATGTGATCAAAAAGGTATTGCGTTCTTGAAGGGCGATGGTCCTCTCATGGTCAGAAAAGGTAAAAATATTAGTAGCGGAGAAGCAAATATGGCAGGAAATTATACAGTAGTAGTTGATGGTAAACAATATAGCGTACAAGTGGCAGAGGGTGAAGGAGATATCCAGATAGCACCGGCAAAAGTCAATGCAGTAGCCGAGGCAGCAGCACCTACACCGATCGAGAGTGCAGCAGGAAATGTAGAGATACATTCACAAACACCTGGAAATGTATGGAAGGTCACGAAGAACCCTGGTGATACGGTTGCAGAAGGTGATGTGATCATGATCCTTGAAGCAATGAAGATGGAAATAGATATCACTGCGCCACAGGCAGGAAAGATCGCTTCTATTAACGTCAATGTCAATGATGCGGTCACTGATGGGCAACTTCTGGCTACAATGGTGTAACTATGAAGCTTAAACATCTTTTACTTTCGGTATTGTTTGCATTTGCAGCGCTTACATCATCCGTACAGGCTTCTTCTCAGGAAGGTGCCTCTGCTGCGGTCGTTGCAGAAGAAGCAGAAAAAGCCTATGAACCTAAGTCGGTCACCCAACTTCTTCAAAGCTTTTTTGAAACCACAGGTCTCAATGCCATGGTAAACCCACAAGAGGGTGTGGTCAACGGCCAGGGTGAAGAGTTGAGTCTTTTTGCCCAAAGTTGGGGTAAAGTGATCATGTTCACCATTATTTTTCTTCTTTTCTATTTGGCTATTGCCAAGGGATTTGAACCTCTTCTTCTTCTTCCTATCGCATTCGGCGGACTTCTAGCCAATATTCCTGTTGCCAACATGACAGGCCCGCATGGTATGCTGGGTATTATCTATGATATGGGTATTGCTAACGAATTCTTCCCGCTTTTGATCTTTATGGGTGTCGGTGCGATGACGGACTTCGGACCGCTTCTTTCTAACCCAAAAACAGCACTCCTCGGCGGAGCGGCGCAGTTCGGTATCTTTGGTTCGTTGGTGGGTGCAGCGGCACTTTCCCAATATACAGGCATGGTAGACTTCACCCTAAAACAATCTGCAGCGATCAGTATTATCGGTGGGGCGGATGGTCCTACTTCCATCTTTATCGCGTCTGCACTGGCGCCTGAACTGCTTGGTGCTATTGCGGTTGCAGCATATTCCTATATGGCATTGGTTCCGGTGATCCAACCGCCGATCATGAAGGCTTTAACGACTGTCGAAGAGCGTAGGATCGTGATGAAGTCAACGAGAAAAGTGCATAGACTTGAAAAACTCATCTTCCCACTGATCGTGATCATGATGATCGCACTGATCCTGCCTGATGCAGCTCCTCTTATGGGTGCGTTTGCCTTTGGTAACTTTGCCAAAGAGTCCGGAGTGGTTGACAGATTGAGCAATGAAATGCAAAACTCACTGATCAATATTGTAACTATTTTCCTCGGTTTCGGTGTGGGGTCCACACTGGCTGCGGACAAATTCCTTGTTGCAGAGACCATGGGTATCATGATCATCGGACTTGTAGCGTTCGCTGCGGGAACGGCGGCAGGTGTCATTATGGCAAAGATCATGAACAAATTCTCCAAAGAGCCTATCAACCCTCTTATAGGTGCTGCAGGGGTTTCTGCTGTACCTATGGCAGCGCGTGTTGCCAGTAAAGTAGGATCTGATGCGAGACCTGGTAATATTCTGCTGATGCATGCGATGGGACCTAACGTGGCAGGTGTTATCGGTTCAGCAGTTGCAGCAGGTGTATTGCTGTCTATCTTTAAGTAACATAACATACTCTTTAAGACAATGCTTCCTCTTTGAGGAAGTATAATTTAGAAAACACAGCTGTTTTTTAACTTATGCTTTGGCATTAAAATACGAAAAGTATTGTGGGTTCCCTGCTGAAGCTATTGGAATGTATCGCTTCAGAAAAGCTCCGCGTCCGCCTACCAGGACGTACTTTTCCGTTTCACATTCCAGTAAATAAAAATGTACAAAAGAGGATACAATGAGTACCAAAACGCCCAACGGACTTGACAAACTGGGATTAAAAGACATTGGTGATGTCTACTATAACTTAAGTTATGACGAGTTGCAAGCGCACGAAGTAAACAACAAGGAGTGTAAAATCTCTACATCAGGCACAGCAATGTGTGACACAGGTATCTTCACCGGTCGTAGCCCTAAAGATAAATATTTTGTTGACCAGGCACCTTCAAATGAACATATATTCTGGGGGGATGTCAATAAAAAAATAGATAAAGAAATATATGAAGAGCTTCTAGACCTTACATTAACACAACTTTCAGGTAAAAATATCTACGTAACCGATGTCTACGCAGGTGCAAGTACCTCAAGTAAACGATCCATACGTTTTGTCACCGAAGTGGCATGGCAGGCGCACTTCGTAAAAAACATGTTCATCCGTCCTACAGAAGAGGAGCTTGAAAACTTTGAACCGGATTTTACGGTCTACAATGCATGTAAAACCGTAGATGAGAACTATAAAGAGCATGGATTGAACTCAGACGTGTTCGTCGTGTTCAATGTGGAAGAGAATGTAGCGATCATCGGTGGGACCTGGTATGGCGGAGAGATGAAAAAAGGTATCTTCTCGATGATGAACTACTGGCTTCCTCTGGAAGGCAAACTTTCCATGCACTGTTCTGCCAATGTAGGTGAGAACGATGATGTCTGTCTTTTCTTTGGACTTTCAGGTACAGGAAAGACCACATTGTCCACAGACCCAAAAAGAGCCTTGATAGGGGATGATGAGCATGGTTGGGATGACAATGGTGTCTTTAACTTTGAGGGTGGTTGTTACGCTAAAGTGATCAACCTTGATGAAAAGTCCGAACCGGAGATCTATGGTGCCATCGTGAAAAATGCACTTTTGGAAAATGTCGTGGCAGATGAAACGGGCAAGGTAGACTATACCGATGGGTCCAAAACAGAGAATACACGTGTCTCTTACCCTATTGAACACATTGCAAACCACAAGGAAGACCTGCAGGCAGGCCACCCTACCAATATCATCTTTCTTTCGGCTGACGCATTTGGTGTACTGCCGCCGGTATCCAAGCTTACGAAAGAGCAGGCTATGTATTATTTCCTTAGTGGGTACACTGCGAAAGTGGCTGGTACGGAGAGAGGTATTACTGAACCGGTAGCTACTTTCTCAGCATGTTTCGGTGAAGCGTTCCTGCCATTGCACCCAACGGTTTATGCCAAACTGCTTGGAGAAAAGATCGATAAGCACGGGGTCAATGTCTACCTGGTGAACACTGGATGGACCGGCGGTGCCTATGGTGTGGGAAAACGTATGAGTATCAAAAATACAAGGGCGTGTATCGATGGTATTTTGAGCGGTGCCATTCTGGATACAGAGTTCGAAACGCTGGATACATTCAACCTTGCTATCCCTAAAACACTCGAAGGGGTGGATACTGAGGTACTCAATCCGAGAAATACATGGAAAGACAAAGCTGAATATGATGCGATGCTGACAAAACTTGCGGGTATGTTCCAGGAAAACTTCCGCCGTTATGATGCTAATGGTGATGAGTTTGATTTTGCTTCGGCGGGCCCTCAGCTCTAATCAGTGCTTTCTTCCCGTATCACTCTCACAGCCATGAGAGTGATACCTGCTCTTTTAATCAATATTTCTGTATAGTTATCCTAATAAAGTCATGAAAGGAAATACCATGAATGTAAATAAATTCAGATTCGTATGTAGACCGATCAGAATCGTGGTAGGTTTGGCACTTATCGGTTATGGTGTCTATTCAGGAAACCAATGGTTCTATCTTGGGATCATTCCCTTGATCGCAGGACTGGTAAACTTCTGCCCTACATGTATCGTCACTAAAAAGTGTGATATCCCAGAAAAATAAATGAGGTGATCCCTCATTTGTTTTACGCTTACGCTAGCGCCGGCCGTTAGTACCCTTTGATGCATTATTTCAACCGTTCTACTATGTAATAAAGTATAATGCCACTATCTCTTTTGAAAAGGATCAGGCTATGGATGACCTAACACAATATTTAAATGAAACCCCTCAGAACGAACTGCATCCTGCAGAAATAGCCAATATTCTTAAAGCATTAGATGAAAAAAGCTTTATTAAAGCAGTTCAGGATATACCCAAGGAGATCATTGCTGATGTAGCATTGGAACTTCCAGACAGATATTTTGAAGATATCATCGAGTCTTTTACGCCTAAAGAGATCGCAGATTCGGTGACAGAACTGGAGAGTGATGACCAGACTGACTTTATCCAGGAACTTGAAGAGGTCGATAGCAGGATCGCTCAGGAGGTCTTTGAAAACCTGGGTAAAAAAGAGCAGGCAGATATTCTCAAACTGAAACAGTATGAAGATCATGAAGCAGGTGCGTATATGCAGATCGAGCTATATACAGCGAATCTTGACAATACTGTCTATGACGTCATCAAAGAGTTTGCGCTGCTTCGACGTAACGATGAACTGGAAAATGTGAGTTTTTTATTTGTCACAGATAAAAAGAAATATCTGCGTTATGTGATCGGACTTGATCATTTGCTTGTATTCGATTTCCAGAGGACACTGGATGAGAATATACAGGAAAACCCGGAAAGATACAAACCGATCATGGCATCGCACCGTGACAACATTCGTGATGTGGTACAGAAGTTTCAGGAGTATGATCTGAACTCTATGCCAATCGTTGATGATGAGGGGAGACTGCTGGGCCGTATCACCTCTGATGATATTTATGATATTATGAATGAACATGCAACGGACCAGATGTACCATCTTGCAGGGGTAAATGATGATGCCGAGGAAGATGAGGATATCATGAGGGCAGGTAAGGCACGTGCCGTTTGGCTGAGTATCAATCTTGTCACAGCCATCATCGCCTCTATGGTCATAGGAATGTTCGAAGAGACCCTGCAGAGTATCGTTGCTTTGGCTATTTTGATGCCTATTGTGGCCTCTATGGGCGGAAATGCGGGAACACAAAGCCTTACGGTCGTAGTGCGCCAGCTTGCCCTTGGGGATATCGCCAAACATGATGCTTTCCGTACGATAAAAAAAGAGGTGATACTGTCACTGGCGAATGGGTTCATTTTTGCTATAATCATGGGTATCATCGCTTCACTGTGGTTTGAGATGGGGATGCTGGGGGTTGTCATAGCGCTCTCTATGATCATTAACCTGTTGAGTGCCGGTTTCTTTGGTGCCATGGTACCACTGGTACTTAAAAAGATGGAAGTCGACCCGGCTATCGGAAGTACGGTGGTATTGACGACCGTGACGGATGTGGTCGGCTTCTTTTCTTTCTTGGGTCTGGCGTCGTTAATATTATTATAAAGGTAAAATTCCTGACATGGATCTGTTAATTCTTTATTTCTTTCTGGCTGTTTCTATATCGTTCATCTGTTCGATACTGGAATCAGTGCTGCTCTCTGTCAACATGGGCTATATTTCCGTGCTTGAGAAAGAGAAACCTATGGCAGGAGCACTTTTAAAATCGCACAAGATCGGTATCAATAAGTCCATCGCTTCCATTTTGATCCTTAATACCATCGCCAATACGCTTGGTGCCGCGGCAGTCGGTGCGCAAGCGGAAAGTCTTTACGGTGTCGGAGCTGTTTTTTATGTTTCGATCGTATTGACGTTCACTATTTTATTTTTATCCGAGATCATTCCCAAGACGATCGGTGCAGTGTATTGGAAATCATTGGCGCCAGTCGCTGCCTATGTGATACGTTTTTTCATCTGGCTCACTTACCCGATCATCCTATTGACACTTTTCGTGACGAACCGTATCAGCAAATCTGAGGATACCATGAGTTTGACGAAGGAAGAGCTTATTGAGAGCACACTGCTGAGCGAAGATGAGGGGGTACTGGGAGAGAAAGAGTCCGATGTGATCGAAAACATCCTTTTGCTCGATAAGATACGCACCAAAGAGATACTTACCCCCAGGACGGTCGTTTTTGCCCTGAACGGCGAACGAAGTATCAAAGATATCGTTGAAAATGAGCCTGCGATCTTCAAATTTTCGAGGATCCCAGTGTATGATGAGAGCATTGAAAATATTACAGGGATGGTCATGACGAAGAAGATCTTCAAACAGGCACTGGAAGATGACAGTGTGGCATTGAAAAGTGTGCAAAAAGATATCTTCAAAATAAGCGAGAACGTACCGGTTTCGAAAGCACTGGACCTTTTTATCAAGAAAAAAGAGCATATGTTCCTGGTAGTGGACGGGTATGACCAAACAGAAGGGATCGTGACACTGGAAGACTGTGTCGAGACGATCTTGGGCGTGGAGATCGTCGATGAGAGTGACAGTGATGCAGATATGCGGGAAGTTGCAAAACAAAAAATGCGTCTTAAACGAAGACTAGAGAATATTTCTAGAGATATGGAATAAGGACCGTTTTGTCATTAGCTACACTTGGACTCTCACCGGAGATACTGAAAGCACTGGGTGATAAGGGATATGAGTCTGCCACACCCATACAAAAAGCGCTGATCCCAGAGATGTTCTCGCATCGAGACATCATGGCAGGAGCACAGACAGGTACGGGGAAGACAGCAGCCTTTTCTCTGCCTATTTTGCATGAGCTGAGCAAACGTTTTGTGGAGGGGCAGCATTATCCCAAGGCAGTTATTCTGGTACCTACACGCGAACTGGCCAGGCAGGTGCATAAAAACATAGAAGCCTATGGCAAGTACCTTCCTTTAAAAAGCATCGTGCTTTACGGCGGTGCGAACTTTACTTCGCAGGCGAACAGGCTGAAGGCAGGCGTGGACATTATCGTGGCTACAAGCGGACGTCTGTTGGAACATATAGGGCAGAAGAATGTGAACCTTGAGGGGGTGGATTATCTTGTCCTGGATGAAGCGGACACGATCCTGGATATGGGTTTTGTGCATGAGGTCGGTCAGATACTGCAGTATCTGCCTGAAAAAAGACAAAATGTCCTGATCTCAGCAACACTCTCAGGTGCGGTGAAAAGGCTCGCGGACCAGATACTCCAAAAACCCCGACTGATCGAAGTGGACAGCATGGGAACTTCGGCGCATTCGGTCGAACAGATCGTCTATCCCGTGGAAAAAGAGAAGAAGACAGAACTGCTCTCTTACCTGATCGGTTCACGCAACTACAGCCAGGTGCTGGTCTTTGTACGGAAAAAAGAAGTCGCAGATGAAGTGAGCGGGGAGCTGAATCTTTCCGGACTGAAGACGGCGGTCATCCACGGGGGTAAAAGCTCGGGAGAAAGAAGCAGGGCATTAGAGGGTTTCAAGGAAGGAAAGATACGCGTACTGGTGGCTACAGATATCGCGGCACGCGGTTTGGACATACCTGCCTTGGGTGTGGTGATAAACTATGACATTCCCCATGTGACAGGGGACTATATCCACCGTATCGGGCGTACCGGAAGGGCAGGGGCCAAAGGATTGGCTATCACACTCATCTCGCCTCTGGAGATGGTGGCACTGAAAGAGGTGGAACGGCTTATGGGCAAAAGCATTCCCCAAGAGAGGCTCGAAGGCTATGCACCTGCCGTCATACCGAAACAAAAAGGTGCTCGTAAAAACCCCAATGAACGCAAAAAGACGGATGGTGCTTTTGGCAAAAAAAGATCCAAAACGGCTGCTGCGCCCAAAAGCAAAAAACGCAAGACGACCAAGCGTGACGGGTTTAAAGCACTCGATGCCTCAAAACCAAACACAGAGAAAAAGAACAGCAAACGCAAGAAAGGAAGAAAGTAGCTACTGCGCTTTCTTTTGCTTGAGAGAAAATTTCCCGATCTCTTCCAAAAAGGTGGTAGCATAGGAGCCTTTGGGAAGGTAGAATCCGGCGGTAAGTTTCCTGCCCTGTGTATCGTAGTCTGTTTCAACCTCTTTAGGCCATATCCACGCAAAACGCCTGTCACCCTTTAAACTGCTCAACTCTTTGTCATCATACGGTGCTTCAAGATGGTACGCATCGCTCTTTGCACGTTGTACATTGGCCCCGCAGAGCAATCCGGTGGGGGATATCCTGCCTTGCCTGAAGCTCTCTGCAGACTGCATCATCTCCTTGACAAAGTCCATTTTCCCATAGGGGTAGGGCATGATAAGATCGCCCAGGAAGAGCTTGAAGAACTGAGGCTGTTTGGAGAGGACCTTGACCAGTTCTATGGGATATCCGAGCTTCTTTGCCGCTTCCTCGGTGCTATGGCGAGAGATGACAGCAGAGAGCTTGACCCTTGAAGCCAGCCATGTGTTGAAAAGGTAGCTCTGGTAGGCGGACACCAGCAGTCTCTCTTTGCTGCCTTTGAGCTTTTTGCCGGAGTGGGCTATCTCTTTGCCTTGAAGGTAGGAACGGCTGTCTTCTCCAAAGCGCTGATACCCGAAATAGTTCGGTATGCCGCCAACCTGCATTTTCTTTGCGATCGTGTTAAAGAATTTGGCATCGTTTACACTGATGTCGTGCAGGATGATCGAAAAACGGTTCCCTTTGAGATGCCCTATCTTGATAGGCGCTTTGTTGTAGGTACGTTCAAGTATCTCTATCTTCTCTGTAGTGAGGTTCTTGTTCAGTTCTTTTTCATATTTCTTCGGAAGTGAAACATACTGTATCGTGGTCGCATTTTTGTCTTTAAGGCCCGCATAACCGATATCACGTTCTTCAAGCCCTGTGGCCTTGGCAAGTACCGTGATAAGTTTCCATGTGCTCATGTCGGTTTTTTTGATCTTGAGGATCAGGTAGTTTCCTGTACCGCTGAAGCTGTAAAGCGGTATCTCTTCCACAAAAAAACGTTCAACGGTCTGTTGAAAATCAAATTGGAGCGGGGTATGGTCATAGGCGTATGTTTTTATGTGATTCATAAGGAGATTATAGCGAAATATGGATCTTATCCACATTTCCCTGGGGCACATTTCATACCGTTGAACTGTCCTGTCATGCCTCCCTCGATGCTTCCCTTATGCATCTTGTCCATTCTCTCCTTCATCATTTCCGGATGGGCTATGAAGTTATACCCTTTGTGAAGCGTGATCCCTCCGTAAAGGATCACAAGCAGGGCGGCCAGTTTCATCATGGTGCCTCTAAGCGAGCCTCTTTGCAGGATTTTGGTCAGGAAACCCAAAAAGAACAGTGCGGGAATGGTGGCCAGTCCGAAGGTTGCCATCACCAAGGCACCCGAGAGAGGGTCTGCCGTACTTGCAGCAAAGATAGCAAAAGAGTAGACAAGCCCGCAGGGGATCATACCGTTCAGCAGGCCCAAAAGATAAAAACTGCTGTAAGAGTCACCCGACATGAGTTTTTTGAAGCTCTTCTGAAACCATGGATATTTGGAAACCGACCACTCAGCCGAATTTAGGAATTTGAAATTTCCCAGAAGAGAGAGCCCGGCCAATACCATCAGTATGCCCGTGAGGACGAAGAGTACTCCCTTGGTAGTAGGGGTGAACGCGATCACCTGCCCTACAAATCCAAATATACCGCCTAGAATGGCATAGGTCGTCACACGCCCGAAATTGTAGGCCAGGTGTGCAGATGTCTGTTGCAGATAGCTGGATCTCTGGTCTATTTTGGTAGAGCTGTAGGCAACCACTATGCCGCCACACATACCGATGCAGTGTCCGACGCTTCCTAAAAAAGCGGTGGTCAGAATAATGATTAGGTCTATGTTTCCCATTGGGCAGTATCCATTTGTTTAAGTTTGTAAAACTATAGTATACTTTTATTAAATTAGTGTTAAGGATAGAGTATTGTTTCAAAGGTTCAAACGCAATATCATGAAAATGTTTAGAGAATTACTGGTGTATCACCACAGCTCCCTGGAGTATAGAGCAAAACTATTGACACTGGTCGTCTCTGCAAACGGCGAGATCTGCGAATGTGAAAAACAGAAACTCAAAGAGATCGCACACACTATTTATGCGGATGATCATGAGAGAGCGGAACTGCTTCTAGATGCTGTCTATGAATATCATACAAAAATAGTGACCGATAACGGGCTGGATTTCGAACACCTTGTCTTACTGGTCGAGAGAGAGACCAAAGAGGTGAAACGTTTCGCCGAAAAGATAGATATGGGACTTCTTGGATCACTGCATGAATGTGTGGAAGATGAAGAAGACAGATTGTTCCAGGAGCGCATTTTGGAATTTTTACAGGATCTTAAGGAAGAATACACAACAGAAGCATAGAATCATTAGAAACCAATATACCGAAAGGTTAAGCTATGGAATGGTATAGATTTATTATCTCTGGAAAAGTCCAGGGGGTATTTTACAGAAAATTCGTTTCGCAGGCCATGATGCGGAAACAGTTCAAGGGCTACATACAGAATCTCAGTGACGGTACTGTAGAGGTCGTTGCTGAAGTCTTTGATGATGATCTTGATACCTTTATGCAGATACTGAAAGAGGGATCACCGAAAAGTACTGTAGAAGATATCACCTATGAGATCATAGAAGATGCAGAGTTTGCAACGGATGGTTTTGAAATACGATATTAGTATAGTGATGAATAATATATAGATCGATACAGGAGGTTCATTATGAGCAGTGGCTGGAGTTGTCAATTTATGGGTACACACGGAGATGATAAAGAGTGGTGTTTAAAGCTGCATCACCATTGTGAGCCCGGATGTAAAGGGTGTATCATTGCAGGGAAGGTAGAGTTCTCTACCCCGAATATCAGTGAAGAACAGGAGAGAAAGGTCAAAAAAAGAAGCGATAACCCTCTCTCGGGCAAATGATCATTCGATCTCTTTCCCGAACTTTGCTTTGAGTTTTGCAAGCTTGGGTGGTATCACGGCCATACAGTAGCCCTGCATGGGGTTTTGACGGTAATAGTCCTGGTGGTACCCTTCCGCTGTATAATAAGACTCTAACGGTTCTATCACCGTGACAATAGGGTCTGCATGGTCTGCCTGTGCCGCTTGCATAGCAGCCTGTGCCGCTTCTTTTGTCTCTTCATCCGTATAGAGTATGGTGGATCGGTACTGTGTGCCTACGTCTGCCCCCTGCCTATTGAGCGTGGTCGGATCGTGTATGACAAAAAAGATCTCGAGGAGTGTATCGACCGAGATGACGCTGTCATCATAACTGATCTTGATCACCTCTGCATAGCCTGTATCTCCGGTACAGATATCTCTATAGGTCGGGTTGGGCGTATGCCCGTTTGCATAGCCGCTCTCTACATCACTGACCCCTTTGAGCAGTTCAAATACTGCTTCCGTGCACCAAAAACATCCTCCGCCGACTATCAGTTCTTTTTTCATGACCATCCTTTCATATAGCTATAGTTTCGTTTGTATGTACTTTATTTGCTATAATATCCAAGAAATACAAAACTAATCTAATATATGGAGTTGTTTTATGAATGTAAATGTTGTTTGTCCGCATTGTCTCAAAGTAAACCGTATACCTAAAAAAGATTCTTATGCAAAAGCCAACTGCGGTGAGTGTAAAAATTCTTTGCTCAACAGCAAGCCTGTCTCCGTCGATGCAGACAAGTTTGGCACTTTCCTGGCGAACTCCGAGATACCTGTGGTGGTAGACTTTTGGGCACCGTGGTGCGGTCCCTGTCTCCAAATGGCTCCTGCCTTTGAAGAAACGGCGCTGGCTATGCCGCTTCAGGCACAGTTCCTGAAGGTCAATACAGATGAACAGCAGGCATTGGGCGGGCAGTACGGCATACAGAGCATACCGACACTTATCCTGTTCAAGAACGGAAAAGAGGTCAACAGGGTGAGCGGGGCCTTGAGTGCAGACAGATTGCAAAGCTGGGTCAGGCAGTCACTATAGATGGGTAGAATATTACTGCTGGAAGATGATGCGAACCTGAATGAGACGGTCACAGAGTTTTTGGAAGAGAACGGGCATGATGTGGTCAGTGTCTATGATGGGTATGAAGCACAGGAAAAGCTCTACGAGAGCAAATATGACCTGCTGCTTTTCGATGTCAACACACCCGGTATCAACGGCTTTGAACTTTTAAAGGAGGCAAGAGAGAATGAGGTGGTGGCACCGGCGATCTTCATCACCTCTTTGGACTCCGTAGAAGACCTTGAGAAGGGATTTGCGAGCGGGTGTGATGACTACATACGCAAACCTTTTGCCTTGAAAGAGCTACAGATCCGTGTCGATACACTGATCAAACGGGGGTTTTATCATGAATCCAAGGAGTTGATCGATATTGCCCAAAACATCGCTTATGATATCAAGAATAACGAACTGGTCATTGATGGCCAAGCAGTTTCATTGGGACATAAAGAGTCTAAACTTCTGAAACTTTTTATGAAAAATGAGGGTGAAGTGATCGTGCATGAACGCATTTATGAACATTTATGGGACTACGATGAAGAACCTAGTGACACGGCACTTCGTACCTACATCAAGAACCTTCGTAAAATTATAGGCAAGGAAAGAATTGTTAGTATCAAAAAACAAGGCTACAAGTTCATTACTGAAAAGTGAGAAAAAATCTCTTTTGAGATTTTTGACACTGTATGTAGCGATGGTCACTTTTATGATCATGCTGCTTTCGCTCTTCTACTATCAGAGCCAGGAGAAGCTGATGCTTTCTGATCAGCGCGCGGTGCTGACCAAATATGCGTATATACAAACCAGAAGGCTGAAAGTGCTGCACCACTTCTTTGAGGAGAAGAGGGACTACCCCCGTGACCCCCGCTTCAGATCAGCCATCTACGACCTGGAACACAGGAAGATATTTTCGTTGCTCGAAGATGAAAACGTGCGGTTCGACCAAGAAGAGATCTACAGAACCAAAGGGCATATCCACCTGGTCAAGACACTCGATGAATTTTATTTGGGGACCAGGTATCTGGTGATAGAAGTAGAAGACGACGGAAAGTGGAAAGGGGAGATATGGAAAAATATACTGGGCTATGGGACACTTGGCTTTGTCCTTTTCATGCTCTTTGGACTCTTTCTTGCCAAACTGTTCTTAAGACCGATGCGCGACTCCATCATGTTGCTGGATAGATTTATCAAAGATACCACCCATGAGCTTAACACACCTCTCTCTTCGATACTGGCGAATATAGAGATGATGGATACCGATGTGATGGTAGAGAAGAACAAGAAAAAACTTGCACGTATCAACATCGCAGCCAAAACAGTTTCTGTCCTCTATAAAGATCTGACCTATTTGACGTTGGATCAGGAAAAAGAGAGTCATGATGAAGAGATAGATATCAAAGCACTGATCCATGACAGGGCGGAGTATTTTTCCACCCTGGCACAGTCAAAACAGTTGGAGTGTGATCTAGACCTGAAAGATGCCAAAATCACGATGGACAGGCGTAAGTTCACAAGAGTCATAGACAACCTTCTGTCCAACGCGATCAAGTACAACAAAAGACATGGGACCGTGGGTATCAAACTCAGAGAGGGGTTGTTGGTGATATGGGATACAGGTATAGGTATCAATGAAGAGAAGACGCCCTTTATATTCGACAGATATATGAGGTTCAATGACAGCGAAGGCGGCTTTGGCATCGGCCTGAGCATCGTGAAGCAGATATTGGATCAATATCATATGTCCATAGAGGTCAAGTCTAAAGAAGGAGAGGGTACAAGTATGGTGTTGAGATGGTAAAACATGTTATTTTATCTTTAGTGTTGGTATCAGGGCTCTATGCCGAGAATGTCTATGAACGTAACTGTGTGGAGTGTCATAAAACGCTTCCTACGACCCTTCAACAGATGTTCAAGCGCTATCTTCTTGTCTATAGTGCGGAAGAATATGTAAAAGCAGGGCTCAAACATTATTTGAGGTATCCTTCAAGAGAGACCTCTGTGATGCCTGAGCTTTTTATAGATACCTATGGGATCAAAAAAAGAACGAATTTGAGTGAAAGTGACATAGATGAAGCTTTAGACATATATTGGAACAAATTTAAGGTTTTTGATAAGTTGAAGTAGTTACAATATATCTGGATAAGGTTATATTATAAAAACAAACGGGAAAGGATTTCAATGAGAAGATTAGTGACAGCATTCACACTTGTAGCACTTACGATGGTGAGTACTCCTACTATTGCTTCGGCAAGTGTAAAAACAGGACAAAAGGTCTTTAAAAAGAAGATGAGAAAATACTGTGGCGTTTCAGGTGTAAGGTTTGCAAGGATGCATTCACAGACTGAATGGGAAGATCTCTGGTATGATGGAGAGTTCAAAGAGGAAACAAAAAGACTTTGTCCTAAATTACCTGTAAAGAAGATCAAAGAGTCATGGTGGAAGCATGTGTATGACTTTACCTATGAGTATGGTACCGGCGGTTCACACGTTCCTAAGTGCTAAACTTGATGTAACTTCTTGAAGCAGTTGTCTCTCATCTGCTTCTTTCTTCTTCTACTTCACAATACTTTCACAATTACGTGTTATGATTATCCTATCTTAAAAAGAAAAGGATAAGAAATGAAAAATATTACTAGATTGGCAGTTGCCGCATTGCTTGGTATGGCAGTACTTTCTACTACTGTATCTGCGGATGTAAAAAAAGGTCAAAAACTTTATCTTAAGAAGCTGAAAGCTCCTTGTGGTATCAATGGTTCAGATTTTGCTCAGAAACATACACAGGATGAGTGGGAAGCGATCTATGAAGCTGGTAAATTTGAGGATGAAGTAAAGAAAATATGTCCTAAGGTAAAAAGCGTAAAACCTAAGTATGTTGAAGATATATACGATTTCGTATATGAATATGCAAGTGATTCTGGTAACATTCCATCTTGCTAAGCATCTTTACTATAAAATAGCGTCGGAACGTTTACCTAATGTAAACGCTCTTTATGTTCATAAATAAATTTAAAGGAAGAAAAATGAAAAAATATGCAATCGCAATGTTGTTTGCTGGATCTACGTTACTTATGGCTGACGGTGCTGCTCTTTATGCTAAATGTGTAGGATGTCACGGTGCTAACGGTGAAAAAGCTGCTCTTGGTAAATCTGCAGTGATCACAGGTCAGGATGCTGCTAAAACAGTTGAACAGCTTAAAGGTTACAAAGCGGGTACACTTAACCAAAAAGGTATGGGTGGTCTTATGAAAGGACAAGTTGCTTCTATGAGCGATGAAGATATCCAGGCTGTTGCAGACTATATTGCAGCAATGAAATAAGTTTTATACTTATTTTATTCAAGCTTCGTGTTCAAGGGCCTTCGGCCTTTGAATACACTTACTCTTTTTATCACATCTATTCCGAACCACTTTACACACTACAAGTACCTTAGAGTATACACTGTATCTGTTCTATCAGGTCTATATATAGGGTGAAAAGACCATAGAGATATACTACATACTATTTCCGCATTTTCCTGTTTCGCACTTCATGGATTGAATGGCCATACTGTTTTCTACATAATTTTTATTTTGATGCATACCGTAACTTAACACAAAAACACCGGTAAAGAAGAGGACCAGACTGATCATCTGCAGTTTGGAGAATTGCTGTATTTTCTCTTTGGTCTTGACCTGACAGATATTGCCTGGACAATAAAGAGGCCCTGTAGTCTGCAGTTTGCTGTAAAGTATGCACCCCAAACATATGCCAAAGGCGGTTTCAGCGAATAAAAAAGCGATACATAGCAGACAGATCGCAATTTTTACGGGTGTCATGATCTCGAATACCACAATGATCAAGAACATAATGATCGACAGGACAAAGCCAATGGACCATGCAAATCTTTTCGGTCTGGCCCCTACATATTCCGGGGTCTGGTTCTGTACGAAAAAACGCCCTATGATAAGGCTGGGCGCATAGTTCGGATTGATGAAGATGCGTATAAAAAAATCGATCATAAAGACGGTGACAAAGATCTGTGTAAATATGAAATTATGTGTTAAGTAGGAGGTCATAAATGACACCATTGCAGGCAAAAGCAATAGTCCTGCCCCCGCACGTGCCTCGCGCTCATTAAGCACAGGCATATCATAGCCCTCCACACGTTCGCCAAAATAGAAATGTTCTTTCATGGAAAAAGTACCTTTAAAAAATATATGACGCAGTATAGTGTAATGATGTGTACTCCATGTGTACATGGGCCAAGAGCAATAAAAAATTATAAAACCTATAGATTTACTTGACATTAAAAAATTAATCGGCTACTATTACATGATTTGAATGGGCATTTGTAAAAACCCTAGAGATTTACATGGACAAATACATTGTAACGATCTTTCGGCGATTTGAGTCTCCCCTATATTGTTAATAGCTTTGCTGAGAAAACAACAATGTAGTAAATTACTCTAGGGTCTTTAGAAGTGCTTTCAAACCAAATTCTGTAAAAAAGGAGATCATATGGCTCAAGTCTGTCCCATATCTACAAAAAGAGTTGATTCCAATATGATACGAGCGATTTCGTTCCAGGTGGCACTCTTTGCCATGCTATTCCTCCTTTTTCAGGAAGTAATTTTTGCATGGGTATTGCTGTTTGACTTTTTGATGAGGATGCTGCGACTGTCAGGTTTGAGCCCTTTTCATATAGTTGGAACCTTTGCGATCGCCGGCTCCCGGCTGGCTCCCAAGCTCTGTGATGAGTCTCCGAAAAGATTTGCGCTCTATCTCGGGCTGGTCACCTCATTGAGCATCGTGATCTTTTATATGGCCGACCTTACAGTTTTTGCTACAGCTTTAGCTATTCTACTGTTGATTTGCGCTTTACTGGAGACATTATTCGATTTTTGTATAGGATGTAAGATATACTATGCCATTCAAATCGGTAAAGGTTTTTTAAATAATGGTAGGAATTTCCAGTAAAACGATCTATGCTATCGCGGCACTTCAGGAGTTGGGTTCCATTCCCGAAAATGAGGTACTGAAGATCAAAGAGATAGCAGCAAAGGCATCGATCCCCCAGAACTTCCTGGAACAGATACTGTTGGAACTCAAAAAGCAGGGGCTTCTGGTCAGTGTAAAGGGTGCATACGGCGGGTACAAACTGGCGAAAGGTCTTCACGATATCACACTCAAAGATGTCGTGGTTATTTTAGAATCAGATATATTTTCCGATATTGACCAAAAGGACGATCCTGCACTTCAACTCTTCTGGGATGATCTGAAACAGAAGGTTTCAGCAGTGTTTGAGATCCCTCTTTCGGAACTTAAAAATTATCAGCTCAAAGCGAACCATACACTCAATTATTCAATATAGGAACAAAGATGAAAGAAACAACAGATTTCAATTATTTCAATACCCTGCTTGTGCATAGCGTAGGCTCGAAAGTAGGACCGATAGCGCCGACCATCACGCCTTCGGCAGCGTACGGATACCAGGATGCAGAGGAGGCAGAGGGAATATTTGCAGCACAGGTCAATAAACCGCTTTATGCAAGGGTAGGCAATCCGACCAATGCACAGCTCGAAAGTATCGTAGCCAAGATGGAGGGAGGGTTCGGTGCGATCGCCACCTCTTCAGGTATGGGTGCTATCTCTATGGTCTGTACCGCCTTTTTGAGCGCAGGAGATGAGCTGCTTTGTATCGGCGGATTTTTCGGCGGAACCTATTCTTTGGTGAATGAAACCCTGGCACGTTTTGGTGTCACCAACAGTTTCTGTACAGTGGATGATTTTGAACACATTGAAAATACGCTTAAACGCGGGATCAAGATGGTACTTTTCGAATCTGTAGGTAACCCGAGTTTGACGCTTCCTGATGTACAGCGTATTATCGACCTTTGCAACCAGTATGAGACACTGGTCATGATAGACAATACAGCCACTCCGCTCTTGCTCAGACCGCTTGAGATGGGGGCAGATATCTCGGTACACTCTTCTACCAAAAATATGTCAGGACACTCGGCAGCACTTGGGGGGATAGCAGTCTTTAGGGCCGTCAAGGAAGAGGGTGACAAACTGTTGAACGAGAAGTATGCCGATGTGCATAAGATAGTGAAAAAGATGGGAGAAAAGGCCTTTATTCCTATCTGTAAAAAACGCGCCATCCGTGATTTCGGTATGACTGCCAATGCCTTTGGCTCCTTTATGACGATGGTCGGCCTGGAAACCCTTTCATTAAGGGTGGAACGCATCAATAAGAGTGTGGAAGCAGTGGCCGCAATGCTTGACAAAGGTCTTCCTGAGGGTGTCTCGGTCAATCATCCCTCACTGCCTTCAAGCCCTGACCATGCACGATACAAGTCCGACTTTCCGCAGGGGTGCGGTCCACTGCTGACCATCAATTGTGGTACGAAAGAGCGTGCGTTCACGCTGCTGAACAAACTCAAGCTCGTGATCCAGACAGCCAATATCGGTGACAATAGAACGCTGGCACTACATATGACCAGTACCATTTACAGTGATTTCAACGAGGAGGCACGTAAGTTCCTGGGGGTGGATGAAGGGCTTATCCGTATCTCCATAGGTTTGGAAGACCCCCGTGTCATTGCAGAGGACTTTTTGCAGGCAGCAGATGCACTGTAAGCAGGTGGCATGAGACAGTATTTTCTGACTGTTTGCCTTTTTTTCTCTATTGCATCGGTCTCTCTTGCAGCCAATGATCATAGAGAGGGGCTGGCATACTTAAATATGCTTCGAGCTAATGCAGGCCTGATCACGCTCAAAAGCAGTGCTACCTTGCAAAAGGCGGCCGCTGCCCATGCCAATTATCTGCTAAAAAATCAAAGCAGCGGTCACTACGAAACACAAGGTAAAGGTTTCTATACCGGAAAGACACCTTCCGAACGTGTTATGAATGCTGGACATCCTTCTGCTTTTGTGATGGAAAACATCTCTGTCAATACGCCAGAAGAGACGCAAGCCGTAGACAACCTTTTTTCCGCGATCTACCACCGTTTTGTTTTTCTGAACCTGGATAAAGATGAGATAGGTATCGGATTTGCTTCAACGAACAAAAAAAGAAGCATCAAAAGTGCTTATGTCTATAATTTGGGTTCGTCGCATGTCTCCAGACTCTGTCAAAGGTCTTTTAGCATGACACACGGTGTCTACTATATGAAAGATCTGTGCAGGGACCGTTCAAAAATGGTGCCAGTACACCTGTTCAGGGAACAAAAAGAGTATGTACAGCGGAAGAACAGGGATATCATTCTTTATCCTTATGCGGGTCAGACCACTATCTGGCCGGCATTCTATAATGAATCCCCGGATCCTCTTCCCGGCTATAAGGTGAGCGGTTTTCCTGTTTCTGTACAGTTCAATCCTGCCTATTATCAAAGTGTCAGGCTGCACTCTTTTCGTTTGTATGACAAAACGGGCAAAGAGATCAAAGCGGTCAAGGTACTTCATCATCACAACGACCACAACCGTATTCTCAGTGAGTTCGAGTTTGCACTGATGCCTTTGCAAAGACTGGAGTTCGGCTCAGAATATACGGCTGTATTTGAAGCGTTGGCAGATGGAAGGAAGATCAGAGAACGTTGGTCATTCTCTACCGTGAAACCCAAAGAACCTCTCTACAGAATGACTGAGGAGACCGCACACCTGCGTGTCCCGTCGGGTTCGACCATACTGCTCTATGTGGTACCGGCTTCAAGGGAAGATATCTTATACAGCTATAAGGCAAGAGGGGATATCAAAGCCTTGTTTCTTGACCAGAACACTTTAAGGGTCACGTTCCCGAAGAGACGCTCTCCGGGTAAGGCAAGCCTGGAGTTCGGCAGGAAAAAGGTCACCTTTGATGTGCGGTAGCTACAGGGAAGCTTTCAAGCCATAAAAGTAGTTTTGTAACTGCAGTACTCCTTCTGCTGCAAACTGTTCCATAAAGCTCTCCAGCTTATCTTTCTCTTTCCATACAGGATCGGTGACCTTTGCAAGTTTTTCAAGCGCTGCCTTGGCTTCGCTCTTGACACCGACGGTATCTATGAGTCCCGCATCTTTGGCCCTTTGGGCTGAAAAGATATGGGCATCTGCATAGCTGTCTGCATCCTTGATCTCCAAACCTCTGGCCTCGGCTACATCTTTGACGAAGAGGTCATAAGTATCTTTGGTCAGTGTTTCCAGTTCCTCGCGTTCTTCAGGCGTCCATTTTCTCGTCGGTGTACCCGCCTCTTTGTATTTACCCTGTTTGACTATCTGTGTTTCGATGCCGATGGTTTCCATCAGCTCTTCTATATTGGCACTCTCCATGATGACACCGATCGACCCTACGATAGAACCGGGGTTGGCTATGATCCTGTTCGCATAGATCGCACTGTAGTAGCTGCCGCTTGCCATGATACCGGAGGCATAGACCACCACAGGTTTATTTGCTTTGAGCGCTTTGACGGCATAGGCTATCTCTATAGAGGGAGGGACCGAACCGCCGGGTGAATTGATGTTGAGCAGCACCCCTTTGATCTTGGTGTCTTTCTGTGCGGCCTCGATCTCTTTGAGTATCGCATCGGCATCGAGGATAGGGCCTGCAAGCTTGATCTCTTGCAGGTTGGCCGGTTTCAGTTCTGTGCTTGAGGTCGGCATAAAGACCAGAACCACGATGAGTAAAAAGAGCATTCCCAAAAAATGCTGTCCGATCCATTTGATGATCTTTCCCAGGGTGCTAAACATATTGTTCTCCTTCAATATAGACTTGTGAAACCTTTTTCGTATGCAAAATACTCCACAGTGCCAGTTCTTCCTCTCTTACAGGGGCTTCAGGCAGTGTGATGACTGCAAAATCCGCAAATCTGCCGACCTCTATTTTACCGCAGTTCAGACCCAGCAGCTCTGCCGCATCTGCGGTGACCGCACGCAGCAGTTGTAAAGAAAGCTCTTGGATCGGAATGTCATTATGCAGCATAATGGCTGCCCTGAGCTCATCAAAGATGTTGAGCGAATCATTGGAACTCAGCCCGTCTGTAGCAACACTGAAAGGAAGGGCAAGATCTTCGATGGCAAGTCTGCCACACCCAAGATACCGGTTGGAACGCGGACAGTGGGCGATGGAGTGCCCTTTGCGATGCAGATAGTCCAACTCCTCCGGCGTGGCTTGCACACAGTGGGCAAAATGTGTGGGATAGGTGTCAAAAGCATGCATGAACTCTTCTATCGTTGTCACGGATGTCGAGGTGTTAAAGTATTTCCGAAAAAAGGCTTTGAAGGTCCCTTCATTGGATTCAAGCCACTCTCTTTCTTCCTGGGATTCCAGAAAGTGGGCAGAGAGGGGCATCTGGTTCTTTTTGGCCACATTCACGGCTTTCTGCAAGAGTATGGGATGTACAGAATAGGGTGCATGGATCGCTACGGCAGGAGTGATACGGGAACCTGGATCACAGGACTGTGATGCCCTGACACGATCTTCAAAGTCACCGTAGAGCATATCGGCATACATGGCATTGGATCCGATAAGTTCATTGAAGAAGACAACACGTTGAGGGGTCTTTTCACACACTTCGAGTTCATTTCCAAAACTTGATATGGCGCCGAATGTCGTGATGCCTGAACGCATCATCTCTTCACACTCATGCATCATCATAGCATTGTCGCAGGCACCCATCAGGTCATCTCGATGCTCTATGACCGAATCGAGCCAGGAATTGAAAGATCCGTAGGCCAAAGAGGTCTTGTTGGCTGAAAATTCCAAATGTACATGGGTATTGATTAATCCGGGAAAGAGTACAGAGTGTGCGGGCGTATAGATGATCTCTGCTTCTGTATATTTTGTTTCCAGTACTTCCAATGTACCTATTTCCTCGATCGTACCGGTAAATGCGACCGCGCTGTTCTTGATAAAGCCATCGGGAGTGTAGATGAAGTCTGCATGTATGATTTTCATTGAAAAGATACCCTTGATCGTGATAAATTGTGATTTAGCATATGTTTAGCCGATTATAACATACAAAACTAGAAGAAACTGATGTTTTTAACACCTTATGTGCTAGTATCATGCTATATCAATCCCAAAGGACGTAGTATGACAAATGGAAAAGTGCTGGCACTTTATATGACGATGCCTGACCTGATGCGTAAAGGTCACCGTATGAGCTGTATCGATATCGAGTGTGATCCGGACGGCATCATAGGAGATATGAATTATGAAGAGGCGCCTGAGGACAAGGTCATGCTGCTTACCTGCCAAAAGAGCTATGATATCGTGGAAGAGGCCGAACTTGTTGTGGACCAGGGGGTGCTGATGGAAAACATCCATGTGGATGCCGATCTTTATCATCTGAAACCTGGCTCTGTCATCGAGATAGGCGATACGTTCCTGGAAGTGACCGGTCCCTGTCAAGCATACGGATACCTCATGGCGCTTGCACCGGAACTTCCGGAACTTCTCCAGGGAAAGCGCGGTCTTTTTGTGCGTCCCCTGGAACACGGAAAGATCACCGTCGGGGATGAAGTGAAAGTGGTAAAAGAGGGCTAGGAGCGTTCTTTCAAAGGCATAGGCAGAGATTAAAGCAATTTAGATAGAATAATACCTAAATTAATTCACAAGGTAGATCAATGAAAATAGTAGTCATTCAAGGACCGAACTTAAATATGCTGGGTATTAGAGAGAAAAATATCTATGGTCCAATGAAATTAGAGGATATTCATGCACAAATGAAAGCATTCGCGGATCAGAACAAAACGGAGATCGAATTTTTTCAAAGCAACCTGGAGGGCGAGATCGTAGATCGTATCCAGGAGTGTATCGGTGATGCGGACGGTATTATCATCAACCCGGCTGCCTATACACATACCTCTATTGCTATCAGGGATGCGATTGCAGCGGTACAGATTCCTACGATCGAAGTACATCTTTCAAACATTTATCAAAGAGAAGAGTTCAGACACAAGTCACTGACCGCAGCGGTATGTGCAGGACAAATTACAGGTATGGGGCCGTTCGGGTACCACTTGGCAATGGTAGGTATGACACAGATACTTTCAGAAGTTGCGGCAATGAAAGAACACCAAGCCAAAGCGCAAGCAGCAGCGCAGCAAAAATAATTCTAACCTTTCCTCTCCTCCGAGAGGAGGGCTATACCCCATTTTTTAAAACCAGATCAAAGGCCAATGATGAACTACATGCTCAAAGACGAAAATGCGATCTATTATGAATGCGGCTTCAGTTGTGATAATGCCCTTTATCTTTCTTTGGGAAGTGAAGCATTTTTTATCACGGACAGTCGCTATACCATCGATGCGACCAAAAATGTACAAGGTGCGACGGTGGTCATCAATCGTGATCTTTATGGCGAAGCGGTTCATCTGCTCAAAAGATCCAGAGTTAAAAAAGTCGTTTTTGATCCCAAAGAGTGGAGTGTAGACGGTTTTGAACGTGTAAGCTCCCAATGTAAAATAAAGTTTGATCCACAGTTGGACCTTTCTCATAAAAAGCGTATCATTAAAAGCGATGAAGAACTGAAGCTATTGGCCAAAGCGGCGAAACTCGGAGAAAAGGCCTTTAAAGCACTGGCGAAAGAGTTTCGCAAAGATGGTTTCGGGGAAGATGAATATACGCTAACCTACAGAGCGAAAGGGGCATTGAGCCATTTGGGCAAATATGATCTGAGTTTTGACCCGATCGTGGCGATCAATGCCAATGCCGCAAAACCCCATGCCACGCCAACGGGGACAAAACTGGCACAAAATGATCTTCTTTTGGTCGATGCAGGGTTGAAATACAAACGCTACTGTTCGGACAGGACACGTACGGTACAGGCCGACAGCGGTTTCAGGTTCGATACCAAACAGAAGTTCATATCCAAAAAGATACAGAAGGCGTATGATACGGTACTCAAAGCGCATGACAATGCCATTGCCAAAGCTCGTTCGGGAATGAAAGCGAAAAAGGTGGATGCGCTTACACGCGACATTGTTACCAAGGCAGGCTTCGGCGAGTATTATGTGCATTCGACCGGACACGGTGTCGGGCTGGATATCCATGAAATGCCTTATATCTCTACCAAATCGGATACCGTGATCGAGGATGGTATGGTGTATACTATTGAACCGGGGATCTATATTCCTGATGAATTTGGTATCCGCATCGAAGATATGGTAGCTATGGTGGACGGAAAAGCTGTAGTTCTTTAGGTTATGCTATGATAACAAAGAAGTTGAACGATCAGCATACGTTAATCAGGACAGCATATTTTCCTTGCAGCCTGCCCGCTGAAAGCGGTCATCCTGTGCTGCTTGGCATCGGCGGCAATGTGGGTGATGTGGTACGTCGTTTCGAACATCTTTATCATTATCTGAAGCGTTCTTCACTGGTCCGCATCATTGAGACAGCACCTATACTGAAGAATCCTCCTTTTGGCTTTACAGAGCAGGAAGACTTCTACAACTCTTTGATAGTGATAGAGACACTTTTGCGTCCCAAAGCGTTGCTGCGTTATGTGCTGCGTGTGGAAAAGATCTTTGGGCGTAAGCGTCTTTTCAAAGATGGACCACGTACCCTGGATATCGATATCATATTTTATGATAATGTGGCAATGGAGACCAAGGACCTGACGCTTCCCCATCCAGGATGGAGAGAGCGGGATTCGGTGCTGGTACCGATGCAGTATCTTTCCAATAAAGCAGATTTCCGCCATCAGGCGAAGCATTGGTGAGATGCAGCCCAAGGGTTTTTCCTGCGGGCAATGGTTAGGGGATCTGCTCCTGACCAAGAAGAAAATAAGAAAAAGGTAACGTGCAATGATACATGAAACATTTGTAGCTTCAGACCCAAAAAGTGCGTATGATCAGGCCGTAAAGAAGTATGGAGAGAGTGTCACGCTTGTTTCGGCGAAACAGATCAAATATGAAGATGGCCAATTGCGATGTGAAGTAGCCATTGCTGTACCTAAAGACCTTTTTATGGAAAAATCTTTTGGCGGTGCCTCTGTGGTATCAAGCGATAGCAGCAGTGAAGAGGAGCTGCTGGCGGAACTGGGTGCGTTGAAAAAACAGCTGGCATTGATGAAAGAGGATATGCTGGGTACGCAAGAGAAGAGCACGGCGCAAAAGGTGAAAGATCTTTTTATCAGCAAAGGTATAGCGCAAACCTGGCTGGATGACATACTGCTGTCGTTATTTAAGAGTGACATTCTTGAAGATGCAAAGCTTTTGGTCTCTTATCTTCTTGAAGAGATCGATGAAACGTTGAGAGTAGAAGAAGAGAGGCTGGATGAACCCAAGATCATGATGCTTGTAGGTCCCACCGGGGTAGGTAAAACCACTACCATTGCAAAACTGGCGGCACGGTATGCTTTTTTAATGGATAAACCCTATAAAGTGGCGCTTCTGAATCTCGACAGTTACAAAGTCGGTGCCTATGAGCAGCTTGCCAATTATGCGGACATTATGCAGATAGAGCATGTGACCGTAGAGAACGTCGATGCATTTCAGGAAGCTTTGGAAACATTGCATGAGTATGATGTCATCCTGGTGGATACAGCGGGTATGTCTCCTTACGATACGCACAAGTTCATCAAAACAGTGGAGTTCGTTCAACTGGAGATACCTAGAAAGCTAGAGGTGAACCTTGTGCTTTCGGCTACGGTGAAATATGAAGATATGGATGATATTTATAACAATTTCTCATTTCTGAATTTGAATTCACTGATCATCACCAAGTTCGATGAAACCAAGCATTTTGGAACCTTGCTGAACTTTATGCTATTATACAAAAAACCTATGAGCTATTTTTCTGTAGGTCAAGAGGTTCCCGACGATCTTGTGGTCGCATCAAAAGAGTATCTTTTAGAGAAATTCATCGGGGACCTGGATGAAGCATGAAACACAGGCAAACCGTCTGGCCGAAATGATACAGGACCGGATCCATTATCCTGCATATGAGCTGGCGCTTCCGCTTGTAGAGGTGCGTCGAAGCAAGCTTAAAAAGCTAGAGATCGATGATGTGCTTCTGACAGGGTTCGACAGGCTGGAATGCATACTTTTGGAAGGAAGCACCGTTTGCGCCAGAACGGCATTCGGATATGTGGGAAAGAGATCGATATTGGAGATCGTCCATCTGTCTGATGACAGTATGGAGCAGCAGTCAGATAGGAAAAAATATAAAACTGTAAAGTGCTCTTTTGGCAGCGTAAAAAGCAAAGTGTTAGAACCAAAACACATCATAGACATTGCACACATAGATCTGGAAAAGGTCACGCTTTTTTCAGAAGATAAAAAGATCGCCGAAGGGGTTCTGGTCAATGTGGATGCAGAGATCGCAATACAGATAAAGAAAGTAATAAAATGAAAAAAAGAAGTAAAATTCAGTACAGAGAGGTACATAATGGCTGATCGTAAAAAAGTATTGGTAGGTATGAGCGGAGGCGTAGATTCTACGGTGACATCCATACTTTTGCAAAAAGAGGGCTATGAAGTGGAGGGTGTATACATGAAACTCCATAATAAGCCGGGATACCATGAAGAGAACTTTGCCAAAGCACAGAGGGTCGGTGCCTATCTGGGTGTGAAAGTACACTTTCTCGATCTGAGCGAAGCGTTTGACAGTAATGTCTACAACTATTTTGTAGAAAGCTACAAAGAAGGCTTGACCCCAAATCCCTGTGTGATGTGTAACCGTAACATTAAGTTCGGAAAGATGGTGGAGTTCGCAGACAGTATCGGTGCCGAGCATGTGGCAACAGGGCACTATATCAAGTGTGACGGCGAGTTCATCTATGCGGCGGATGACCCGAACAAAGACCAGAGCTATTTTCTCTGCGAAGTGAAGAAAGAGGTGCTTCCCCGACTGCTTTTCCCCCTGGGAACATGGGTCAAAGAGGATGTGAAGGCCTATGCCGCTAACATCGAGGTGTTAAAGGACTTTGCGACACAAAAAGAGAGTTCTGAGATCTGTTTTGTCGAAAACACGTATGATGAAGTACTGGCAAGGCATATGGACATTGACATGCCCGGTGAAGCAGTAGACACAGAAGGGAATGTGGTCGGTACGCATAAAGGATATATGCATTACACGATAGGGAAGCGTAGAGGATTCTTTGTCAATGGTGCGCATGACCCGCATTTTGTCATTGACATCATTCCTGAAAAAAATCAGATCGTCGTAGGTACCAAGGACAAACTCGAGGTACATGAATTTGAGATCAAACAGATCAACCTCTTCAGAGAGGGCAAAGCATTTGACTGTACGGTGAAAGTGCGTTACCGTACCACTGCTGTGCCGTGTCATGTAGAGATCCATGACGGCAGAGCCAAAGTGACATTGGAAGCACCGGTCTTTGGACTGGCAAAAGGCCAGATCGCAGCATTTTATGAAGAGGACAAGCTGCTTGGCGGCGGAGTGATCTGTTAACCAGGCCGGGAAAGAGCATATCGTATAACATTTATCAGCAAGGAGTATCATATGAAAATAGTGACAAGAGTCTTCATCTTATTACTGCTAAGTGCAGGTTTCATCTATGCAGATGCGTTCAAAGCAGTGTATGACCTGACGACCGGGGACAGCAAAAAAATTGAAAAGCATCTGATAAGCAGTATAGAGGCAACGGCAAAACATTATAAAAAAGAGCAGAAAGCATTAAAAGTGATAGTGGTCATCTCTGGTGATGCCTATAAATATTTTATCAATGACCTTAAGGCCTCTCCCTATAAGGAAGATAAAGATGCCATTGAAGCGCAGGCAAAATTCAGAGATCGTTTACAGGGTCTCCATGAGTCTTTCGGGGTAACCTTCAATATGTGTTCAGTAGGCATGAAAGCAAGGAAGATAGACAAAAATACACTCTACAAGTATGTCAATGCAGAAGTGATGAAGAGTGTTTATCTTATAGAGGCACAAAATGAGGGGTATGCTTATATGCCTGTGCATTAAAAAATGGCTGGTGATACCTGAAGTCACAGGGGTTTGAGATCCTATGATCGGAAGAGGGCCTGGTGTGACACCTCTTTGTATTTGTCTTCTCTTCAAGATCTTTGTATAAGATGCTTTAATATATTCTTTATAGTAGTTTCAATATAATCCTCCACTTTATTCAATACAATATGTAATAAAATTTAAAAAGAGTATTCATGATGAAAATCAGCAATTATGTTTTGACAGGTTTGGCTGTCATGTTTCTTATGTCGGGTTGCGGACAGCCTGAGAAGGACAAAAAGGACCGTGTGAAAGGGTTTAAGACAGACATGTCCTCCTTTATTAACACACTCGATAAAGATGCACCCAATATAAAAAACAGAAATGCCGTAATGGATGAGTTTATTCTAAAATCAGATATGCAGTGTGAGCAGTATTTGAACAGGTCGCTTACAAAACCCTCCTCAAAGAAGACCAATGGGCTTTATATGAGCATTTTTGATGTTACAAGCCAGCTGCTTGGCATCAAAACTATTACGGACGGGGTAAAAGAAGTATACAACAGCAGTGACGATGAGACAAAAAAAGAAACAAAACTGGCTTATGAAAAAGCGCTTTCTCCTGAAATCAAACGGGGTGTGGAAATTGCAAGGGAAGAGTATGCCAGAACGCAGATGTATACTAAAAAATACAAACTGATAGAAAGCTATACCAATGATATGCTTGAACGCGATATGCAGAATTATGATAAATTGTGCAGTCATGAAGTCGGACTAATAGAGATAAACAAAGCGTTAAAGAAAATACGAAAAAGGCCTAAAAAAGTAAAACCTTTTTCTCCGAAGGTCGTCATTGACCCTGTGGTCATTAAGAAGAAAATAGAGGCTGTTACCAAAGAGGTCGAGGCGAAAAAAGGGCCTAAAACCATCCTGCCTGCAGAAGTAGAAGACCAGAATAAAACAGGTGCTTCGATCTTCTAAAGGATCCATACCGGACCAGCGAAAAAAATAGATCAGACCCGAAGTCTATTATATTTTCGTTTAACGATTTAGGATATAATGATCCAATTCATTCTATCAGGATATTTCATGCAACAACAGTTCGACCGAAAAAAATCTACTTCATGTATCTCGCATTCACTGGCTATCTTGTTGGTGCCTTTTCTCTTTTTAGTGGGTGTGGTACTTGCCTATGTAGGCATTTTCCCTGTCAATGTAGAGGTGCATACGTTTGTTATCGTTGCATTCATCTTTGTGGTATTTGTATCGTTTGTAAAACATAATGCAAATTATGCGGTGTGTCATATGAAAGGCTCTTTCTTCACTATGGAAGAGAAGCTTCAGTCGGCGCTCCGTGAGAATGCACTGACCATTATGGGAAAAACCAAGTCCACACTGCATATCAAAGACTTTATCACTGAATATTATCAGGATATACGGAATGATAATTTTGCACGTGTGGCACCTTCTGTCTTCCCTATGTTGGGTATCCTGGGTACCTTTGTCGCTATTGCCCTTTCTATGCCGGATTTTACGGTGAACGACCTGGACTCCCTGGACCGTGAGATATCGATACTTCTCTCCGGTATAGGTACGGCCTTCTATGCCTCTATCTACGGTATTATGCTTTCGCTCATCTGGACCTACTTTGAAAAAAGAGGTATTGCAAAAGTAGATAAGCAGACCCATGATCTGGAAAAGATCTATGGTCAGCGTGTGTGGAAGCGCTCTGAACTGATCAAGCATGAGCACATGCAGAGTGAACTGAAAGACCAGCAGATCGTTCAGACACTGAAAGAGACATTCAACATGGATTTCATCAGAGAACTGAACGATCAGTATCTTAAAAACTTCACTATGATCGTCCATGACACAACGGACAGCTTTACCAAGCTGACCACAAATATGCGGGAAGCCTCTTCAGAGCTGCGCGAGACACTGGAAACGATACAAAAGAGACAGAAGAGTGTGGATACGCTTGCGATCATGGAGAAAAATATTGAAGGGTTCAATGAAAATGCGAAAGCCCTTCAAAGAACGATGGAACGTTTTGACGGTTCGGTAGAACATACTTTCGAGACCATAGATGAAGAATTGGGGCGGGCGGTAGAAAAGCTTTCTACATTTGCACGTATCATCTCTGAACAAAATCAGCAGATACTTCAAAATATGGCCATGCTAAAACAGCAAGAAAAGTAAAAAGATGTTTAGAAAAGACCATTCGAACGCAGAAAGTAATTTCTGGATCTCTTATGCAGACCTGATGGCAGGATTGCTTTTTGTTTTCATTCTGTTCATCGGTGCGATCGTGTCAAAGTCTATCATCCTGAAGGCCGATCTGCATGAGAAAGAAGTGACCTTAAATGAGTTGAGTGACAGTCTGGCGAAAAGTAAGGCCCTTGTGATGGAAAAAGAGAAAGTGCTCAGTGAAGATGAAAAACTGCTGGCACGCCAAAATGCGCGTATCGCCCAGGACCAGCAGAGATTGGCGGAAAATGAGAGAATGCTGAAACTCAGGCTTTCAGAGATAGAAAAACTGAACAAGCTTTTACTTGAGGCCAATGCAAAACAAGGTACGTTAAATAACCAAATAGTCGTGCTCCAGAATGTAGTTGATAAACACAAGGATGCGTTGGAACAAAATCAAAAAAGTATCAAAGAGTTTGAAGGCAAAGTACTGATCCTCTCCAACGAGTTGAATGAGACGAAAGAGACCGTCAAAATAAAAGATGAGAAACTCCTCGCGCTTCTCAATGCCATTGATGAGGGAAAAACAAAGTATGATGACCTCGTAGCAAAGCTTCAAGCACAAAAAGCGAAGATAAAATCGCTCACAGGAATCAAGCTTCAGGTGCTAGCCGCACTCAAAGAGGCACTGGGGGAAAAGATCGATATCGATAAAAAAACCGGATCACTGAGACTGGCCTCCAACATCCTGTTCGGAAGCGGAGAGGCGATCTTGAAGCCGGAAGCGAAAACAGAGCTGAAAAAAGCATTTGAGGACTATATAGGTACTCTGGTAACGAACCCGAATATCAAACCGCATCTGGATAAGATCATCATTGAAGGGCACACGGACAGTGTAGGGTCCTATATTTATAACCTGAACCTTTCTCAGAAGCGTGCACTGGCTGTGATGGAGTATCTGTTGACCCTGGATTTCACGAAAAAGCATAACATTCAGCCGTTGATGATCGCTTCGGGCAGGGCGTACCAGGATGCCATCATGGTCGATGGTGTGGAAGATAAAAATGCCTCAAGACGTATAGAGATCAAATTCAGGCTTAAAAATGAAGATGCCATGCATGAGATTGAAAAGGTTTTAGATGCGCAGTGATTTCAAGCCCCTGCATCTTCATGCGGCCAATAAGAAACTGGAGAGACAGCTATCGTCTGCTACATACCATCAAACACAGGAGGATGAGACTCCTGTCTGCGAAGAAGAAAGTGTTCAAAGCGTTTCTTTGTGGAAAAAGTTCTTAGGGCTCTTTAAAAGCAATGCCTCTGAATTTCCTGATGATCTCTATAAATAAAGATCATCCTCCCTGCTGTTAGGTTTATGCTTTCATGCATGCGTTTCACACAAAATTCATGCAGCGGTAGTATAGTGTGCTATACTAGAGGTCTTAAATTAGTAATTTATTGAAAATCGAGGAATCATATGATGCGATCAAAATTATTATCAACAGTACTCTCTATCGGGGCGCTCACTCTTGTAGGGTGCGGCGGCGGAGGGGATAGTGGAACAGCAGTTACAGATCCTGTTATAGTACCAACAGAGATAGATGTAAATGTCACTATTACGGGTGACTATCAGGTTGAAAGCCTAGGTACTGCAACTACCATTAATACGAATGTATCTGTAGGAAATACACCCAAAAGCCTCTATCTGGTACTAAGTAACAGTGCAACGACTTCTGCAACTTCCACGATCACGCATAATGCGAAAGTTACTACAGCGGCACAATCTAAAACTGTTTCACCTGCTGAAGTGAAAGATACACCACACATTCTCCGTCATCCCCAATATGTGGAGGACTTTAATGCTCAGATAGGTACATTGCTTTCTAAGACAGAAGTAGATCAGTTTCAAGCTAAAACTATAGCAGTACCGGAGAAGATGGAAGATATAGTAGGTAACAGAACAACATTTTATCTCTCTTCTGATACATCTCTACCAACTTCGGCAACAGCTAGAAAAGTTGTTTCAGATGGTGTAATAACACTCAATATCTGGGTTTCTGATGATAGTTATGATGAAAGTGGTAGTGGAATACAATGTCAAAAGGTTAAGTGTGTGACTTCCGTTATGGTAGATGAATTAGCCAATATGTTTTTAATGAAAGATCCTAATAATGATATCTATGATTGGGTCACCAATGTGTATGGAGAAGAGTGGGGGAGCGATGCAGAAAATAAATACAGTAACTTGATTTCCGATAACAATCAAATTACTATTTTACTTACTGATATCCCTAATCGTGAAGCTCCAGTTTATAATACACCTAATGGTGGAGTGATAGGATTTTTTTGGGCTAAGGACAACTTTATTGCATCAAGTACTGATGGCACTACTGGTTCGAATGAAAGGGTCATGTTCTATATCGATTCTGTTATGTTTGCCAATGGTGAGACTACATGGAGTATTGATGATTATTGGCCTAAAGAAGTGGTTTCTACTCTTGCACATGAATTTCAGCATATGATCCACTTTTACCAGAAAACCATTTTACGTATAAATGAAAATACCGAGACATGGCTCAATGAGATGCTTTCTGAAAGTACGGAAGACCTCGTTGCCACTAAGATACGGCATATTGGCCCAAGAGGGGTGGATTATCTGGATGGAAGTGCAGGCGACCCTGGTAATACTTTGGGCAGATATCCACTGTTTAACGAAAATAATACTCTTTCATTGACTGCATGGAATGGTGTTCTGGCCGATTATTCTAAAGTCAATGCATTTGGTGCTTATCTGCTTAGAAACTATGGAGGAGCACAAGTCCTTCATGACATCATGCACAATGCATATATAGATGAGAATGCAGTGGTTTATGCGGTCAAGAAATCACCAGAGGGTACGGGAAAGACATTTTCCGATCTGCTCAGCGAATGGGGTATTGCGGTCATGCTTTCAGACCATATTGATCTAATTGATACACCTGAATATAATACAGGAGATTTTACGCTCAGTACTTATAATAATAGTACCTATGAACTGGGATCTATCAACTTCTTTAACTATGACCCGCTTCCGACGATACAGACAACATCGGGTACGGTGCAGCCGCAAGGAAACTATTACTATAAAATAGGTGACAATGTAACGGGCGACTTCAATATCACTCTGGAGCTGAATGGCCAGACGGAAGCAACGCTCATAGCAAAATAGACAAAGGACAAGCATGAAAAAACTGATCATACTGTTAACGTTTCTAGGCCTTACAGCATGTGCGCAGGAGAATATGATGGAACTTGAAGGAAAGGTGGCGGTGAAGGGGTCTGAACCCCATACCTACTTGAGTATCAAAGACAGCAAGAGCCAGAAGAGTTACAAGATACAAAATCAGGCCAAGTTCGACCTGATGCAAAGACAGAACCAGACGGTGAAACTCAAAGCAGTACTTGTTAAAGAAGCTGTCGGGCCCGGCTTCCCGGCCGTTATCGAGGTAATAGAAGTCAAATAGACTTTTATTTACCTGCTTACTTAACTTCTTTCTTTCTGACTATATTCGCACCCAGTGCAGAGAGTTTACCTTCCAGGTTGTCATATCCACGGTCCAGGTGATAGATGCGGCGGACATTGGTAGTGCCTTCTGCCACCAGTGCTGCCAGTACGAGTGCTGAACTTGCCCTGAGGTCGGTCGCCATCACATCTGCCCCGTAAAGCTTATCAACGCCTTTTACAGCGGCCGTACTTCCTTTGAGCCAGATATCTGCACCCAGACGATTGAGCTCGCTCACATGCATAAAACGGTTCTCGAACAGACGTTCTTCTATCAGGCTCTCTCCCTGTGCTATGACAGCAAGTGCCATGAACTGTGCCTGCATGTCCGTAGGGAAGCCCGGATACTCAATGGTGATGAGGTTGACCGGTTTAAGATCGGCAGCAGGGTGGATCGTGATACTGTCCTCTTCGATCTCAAATCTACATCCCATATGTTCGAGTTTGTCTATGGAGGAACGTATGTGTTTATGGTTGACCTTGTTCAGTGTGATAGAAGAGTTGGTAATGGCACCGGCACACAAGTAGGTGCCTGCTTCTATACGGTCAGGGATGATCTCTACCGGTTGAAATGTCAGAGGCTGTCTGTCCGTACCCTCTATGGTCAGTTCATCCGTACCTATACCCTCTATCTTGACACCTGCATCGCGTATCATCTCGCAGAGCTGTACCACTTCAGGTTCTTTGGCTGCATTGATGATCGTGGTGGTCCCTCTGGCCAAGGCAGCGGCCATCACGATATTTTCAGTCCCGCCGACAGTGATCTTGTCGAAGATGATCTTGGCACCATGAAGCCCGTCTGGTGCTTCAGCACGGACATACCCCCCTTTGATCTCTATATGTGCACCCATCTCTTCCAGTGCTTTAAGATGCAGGTCAATGGGACGCTGACCGATGGCACATCCACCGGGCAATGAGACTTCACACTCTCCAAATCTTGCCAGAAGGGGTCCCAGGACCAAGATAGAAGCTCTCATCTGGGAAACGATCTCGTAGACCGCTTTGGTAGAGGTAATGGAGCCGTTATTGATATTTGCAACGGTTTTATCATGCTCAACCGATCCGCCAAGCATCGTAAGCAGTTTGAGGAGGGTTCGGATATCTACCACATTCGGAAGGTTGGTCAATGTGACCTCTTTGTCGCTGAGTATGGTCGCCGCTATGATGGGAAGGGCGGCATTTTTGGCACCGCTTATCGTCACACTCCCGCTTAATTTTGTACCACCAACGATCTCTAAATAATCCATCCGATATATCCTCTAATCTATTTGAGAGATTTTACCTAAAAATCGATTAGAATTGACCCATAAACGCTAGTACAGTTCAATTTTATATTAACAAATATTATACAAAATACTCTGTTTTACATTAAAAAATAGAAAAATTGATATTATTCAGTATAATTTTAAAGTATTATTAATGAAACTATAGTATTATATTTAATAATATGTACTCAAACAGGGCCTCAGGCCCCATTTTAAGGGAAAAGAATGTCGAGTAGTTTAGAAAAATTAAAAGCGCTTTCGAGCCGTTTGGAAGGAAAGCTTGAGGAGAAAGGAAAAGCGGCACCCGCTGCCTCCGATACACTCAAGAAAGAAGATAGCACTGCAAGCAAGCCTGCACCGAAACCTGTAGCCGAGCCTGCCAAAAAAAGAGCCAAAAAAGAGGTCGACAGTGTCCGTCAGGAGAATATCGAACGGGTGAGACAACTTTATGACAAATTGAAGATATTTGAAAAGTCCCCGGACTTTGAGAAAGTCTTTGTCTACAAGGCCATGAACCTTTCTGGTATCAGTCTGAAAGAAGAAGACTTCGGTGCTGCACGTGAAGGCAAATACATTCAAGTGATCGCTATTACGTATGAGCCGGACAAGAACGGCAAGAAAAAAGCGAAAAATATTTCACTGGGGTATTTTGGAAAAGCGGAGACGCTGGACAATACACTGAAGCATGAGATCATAGAGTTCGTGCTGCGCTGGCGTTATGAGAAAGCATTCCAGAACCTTGAGCACTATAAGGACCTTATTTCAAGAGTGGAAACACCTGTGACCACTCTCTTTTAAAATGTCAGGAAAATCTATTTTCCTAACATTTTACTAATCAAAATTCTGTTACAATCTGATTCTAAAATTCACTACTTAGGACGGTCATGCATCTCGATCTTACACCTGAAGCACTGTTGGCACAACTGGGCTATACAAAAAATGAACAAACACTGAAGCAGATCAATAATATCATCGCGAACACAAAAGGTTTTGAGAAGTTTGCACAGCACATTCCTTCATTCAATGATGCGCTGGCTGTAGAGAAAGGGTTTATCGCCATGTCAAACTCTGAAGATTATCTCAAGATCAAATGCGAGGAAGACAGCAATGCAGATAATCTTTCGGCATTTACTGCATTGGTCCAACACTGGGCTGAGAAATATAAATTGGAACTCAAGCAGGTAGACAATAAGAATACGTACTATATTATCGGTCACAAGTAATTGCCGTTATCCTCCCTTAATGACGAGCAGCTCAGCGCTGCAACGGCACCTTTGGGGCATAATCTTATTATCGCCAGTGCCGGTACAGGCAAAACCTCTACCATCGTAGGGCGCATCGCCCATCTTTTGCAAACGGGGATAAAGCCTTCGAACATTCTACTCCTCACCTTTACCAACAAAGCAGCCGGAGAGATGATCGCGCGTCTGGAACGCTACTTTCCTAAAAAAGTGGTCAGCAAGATCGAATCGGGTACCTTCCACGCCGTCTCTTACCGCTGGCTGAAAGAGATCTATCCGAACCTGGCCCTGAAACAACCTGCCGAACTTAAAACACTCTTCAGAAGCATCTATGAAAAACGCAACTTCGAACGTATGAATCTTACGATGCAGCCTTTTTCGGCCACGTACCTGTACGAGATGTACTCCCTTTATCAAAATGCCTCTCTGGATGGTTTTGATGTGTGGTTTTTGGAAAAATACCCTGACCATCAGCCCGTGATGGATATCTATATGGATATCACGGAGGAGTTTGAAAAAGAGAAGATCGCCTATGGATTTGCTTCTTTTAATGACCTCTTGCTGCGTATGAAAAAACACCTGGAAGAGAATACGATACCGTTCGATGAGATACTCGTGGATGAGTACCAGGATACCAATACCCTTCAGAGCGCACTGATCGATGTACTCAAGCCAAAGTCTCTTTTTTGTGTAGGAGATTATGACCAGAGCATCTATGCCTTCAATGGTGCGAACATAGAAAATATTGCTACCTATTCAACACGCTATAGCGATGCAAAGGTCTTCACGCTCAAAACAAACTATCGTTCCACTGCACCCATCCTCTCTTTGGCAAACCGTGTGATCGAGCGGAATGAGCGCATCTACCCCAAAAAACTGGAAGTGGGACGTGACATCAAAAGTTATCCGCCCAAACTGCTGATGTACAATGATCTTTTTGAGCAGTACCAGTCCATAGCAGAAAGCATCAAACGTACCCATGTCCCTAATGACCAGATAGCGGTCATTTTCAGAAACAACTCATCTGCTGACGGTGTGGAGGCAAGTCTGCGCGAGTACGGCATTCCATGCAAGCGTAAAGGGGGGACAAGCTTTTTTGATACCAAAGAGATCAAGTTCCTGCTGGACCTTTTGGCTCTGCTTGTCAACCCAAAAGATATGATGGCCTTCATCCATGTCTTTGAATACGCAAGAGGCGTCGGATCTGCGCTTGCCAAAGAGTTCTTTCAGTGTTTTTTACACTTTGGCCATGGCAATTTCATGCAGGGGGTGCTCTTCCCGAAGGTACAGGAGCTGCCGAAGCTCAATCCTAACAAGAATGTACAGCTTGGACTTTTTGACGATGACCAGGAGATAGGCTCAGCTGCAAGGTTCAAACATATGGACCTGGAGCGTGCACTGTATGACCATCCTCTCTTGAAGCATCCCAAACTAAGCAGTGAGGGGTTGGATTTTTTCAAAGCGTTCTATACGTTGATGAAGTCTCTCCATAGTCTGGAAAAACCATCCGATATCTTAAAGAACATCATTGCTTCCAAGCTCTACAGCGGGATCATAGAACTTCTGGCAACACAGAGGGGACGGCTGAAATCCGGAGAAGTCGATGAAGAGAAGAAGAAGCAGGCCAAAGAGCGTATACAGAGGAAGGCCCACCTTTTGCTGGACCTTTCACGTCAATATCAGGAGCTGGGCCGTTTTGTGAATGCCATGGTGCTCGGAGGCAATGAGCTCAGTGAAGGCGAGGGGGTGAACCTTCTGACGGTGCATGCAAGCAAAGGGTTGGAGTTTCCGGAAGTCTATGTGATCGATCTGGTAGACGGAAGATTCCCGAACAGAAAGATGATGTCCAGCATAGAGGAGGAGCGTCGGCTCTTCTATGTCGCGGTCACACGTGCCAAAGACAGGCTCTACCTCTCTCTGGCCAAATTCGACCGGATTAAAAAGATAGACTACAAACCCTCACAGTTCTTACACGAAGCAGGGCTTGTCAAAGGGGAGTTCGTCGAACCTGAGCCTAAGGGAAAAAAAGGAGAGAAAGAAACCGCACCCTAGTGGAATCTCTTGTCTCTGATGCTCATCTGTTTGGTATCCGGGTCCATATAGATATCAAAGAGGTCGATCTCACTGATAAGATTGCTCAGTTTTTTGTAGCCGAAGTTAATAGGGGAGAACGAGGTAGAGTTGTTGATGTATTGGCCAATACTTGCCAGATTCGCCCAGCCGTCCTCATCCATCGTTTGTTCTAACGCGGTTCTCAGTACGTTCACCAGCCAGGTATCCTGGCGCATCTCTTTGCCCGACTTCTTCAGCGGCGCCTGCTGTATGTCGATGGTCTGCGCATCGCTTACATCTGCTGCTTTTTCGGCCTCGATCTTCATCAGCTGTTCCGTAAAGATGAACTGCGAACAGGCTGCCATGAAAGGTTTGGGCGTTTTCTTCTCACCAAATCCGTAGACCCGGATACCCTCGGCCTGTACACGCATCACAACCGGTGTAAAGTCAGAATCACTCGTAGCAAAGGCAAAGGCATCGATATCTTTAGTGTGAAGCAGGTCTATCGCATCGATCGTCATAAGGATATCGGTGGCATTTTTGTTTTTGGAATAGTCGAACTGCTGTATGGGCTTGATGGCAAACTCCAGGAGCTTGTCTTCCCAGTTCTTGAGATTGTCCTTTGTCCAGTTGCCGTAGGCTTGGCGTATGTTCACAACGCCGTATTTGCTCAGCTCGTTGATGATACCCTCGATCGAGCGGTGTGAGATATTGTCACAGTCAATGAACAGTGCGATGTGGTCTTCGGTTTTACTTTTTGCCATATTATTCCTTTGGTTTTTAGATAGGTCTATAGTAGGTCATCGTGCTGCGGCCGAACTTTTTGCGTTTCATCAGCCTCATAGCCCCTATCTCTTCAGGCATATCCAGGTTGGTCATGTGTTCGACGATAACCATTTCAGCCACTTCAGGCTCTATGCTTTCTATCAGTGCGATGGTCTTATCGTAGATGTCATCCATGCCGTCGCGTGTAGAAAAAGGAGGGTCGAAATAGAAGTAGGTCTTTTCACTGCTTTTTTTGACCATCTCATAGACCAGTGCGAACTTTTCAAAGCTGTCACCGTAGAAGAGATGGCACCTTGAAGGATCGATGCGTTTGACATTGCTCTCCAGACAACGGAAGGCCGTCTTGTTATACTCCATAAAATAGCACTCTCCTGCGCCGCGACTGAGTGCTTCAAGACCGATGGAGCCTGAACCGGCAAAGACTTCCACAAAGTTCTTGTCTATGATATCGAACTGCAGCGTGTTGAAAAGGGATTCCTTCAGAATGCTTTTTGAACTGCGTGTCGTAAAGATATCAGGTATCTCTATCTTTTTTCCTTTGTGTTCGCCTGCAGTGATAGTGGTGGTAAAT
>NZ_DATCSP010000052.1:0-4251 GCF_036568385.1 Sulfurovum sp.
GAACATGATCTTTATGCGCTTCTCTCCGGCAGCGGAGAAAATGGCATGCAGCTGTTCTTCAAGAAGTTCCGGATGCGTACGGAACAGACGTATGCCGCGTACCCCTAAAAAAGGATTGTTCTCCGGGGGGAGCTGTATATAAGGCAAGGCTTTATCCCCTCCCACATCCAGGGTACGTACCGTGATGTCATCAAAAAGTGCAAAGAGCTCTCTGTAGGCTTTTTGCTGGGTATCAAATGAAGGTTTGTCGGAGGTAAACAGGAACTCGGAACGCAAAAGGCCGATACCTTCAGCACCTTCTGCTCTGGCGGTTTCTGCCGAAGCGATATCCGAAACATTGGCATAGACATGGACCTGTCTTCCTCCCTGTGACAGGGCGGGTTCAAAACGCCTCTTGCTGCTGAGCGCTTTTTGTGACAGATCCTGCTGCTGCTGTTTCTCTGCGTGCTCCAGATCCACGCTGGAGGGATTCTGGACGAAGACGCCGGCATGTGCATCGAGGATGATGGTTTCATCCGGTACGAGTTTTTCTGTCTCCGCGATCATCGAACAGATGCCTGCGGCACGGAGCAGTATAGCCGTATGTGAGTGAACAGAGGTCTCTTTTAAAATGACCCCCGCCACGTTTGTCTGTACAAGGGCTTCAATGTCACTTGGAAGCAGATCATGACACAAAAGTATGAACGGCGTGTCAGGGAAACGCACCTGCACCTCCAGCCCCAGATGTTTCTTTACGCGCTGAAGAATGTCCTGGTAGTCACTTGTTTTGGAGGCAAGTCTGGTCCCTAGAAGTTTCTGGGACTCCTCTGCCACACGTGCTTCGAGCTCCGTAAGGGTTCGACTTGTATCGGCGAGCGAAGCAAGCAGTTCTTTCTGTGCAAGGTAGATACCGGTCTTTGCTTCGGCATTTTCTGAGGCAGCGCGTTCTTCCAGCTCAGCCATGCTTGCATGCAGTGCTGCCTCAAAGTCCATGCTGCTTTCGTGTTGTACTTCTTTGGTGCGGTAGAGATAGGCGGGCGCTATGGCGATGCCTTCAGAGATGATCTCTCCTTCTGTCACCGTACCTTCATACCGGCGGGATGTTTTTTCTATCTGCGCTCTCTGCGGGTCCTGCTGCATGAGTGTTTCAAAAAGACTCTGGAGTTTTTCAAGTGCCTGTTCCGACTCTTTTCCCCTGGTGACCAGGGTAAAGGTGTCTCCGGGCTCCAGAGAAAGCGAAAGGAGGGTATTGACAGATTTGGTATCGACGGTCCTGTCCTTGAACGTGGCTGTGATCCGACAGGAGAATGTCTTGGCCAGCGCACTGAACTGTGCAACGGGTCTGAGGTGAAACCCGTTGCTGGAAGTGACTGTAAGCTGTGCGGAGATCGGCTTGGAGAAAAGCGTTTTGAATAAAGACATCGTTTAGTCTGTTTCTCCCGTAGATGAAATATTTTTGCTAACCATACCCTCTCCTCTTGATATCTGCAATGTATTACTCAAAGTATAGCAAATATTTGTTATACTCAAAGTATTATGATACATGAGGAAGACCGAGTGAAATACCTGATAGAGTTTATCGAAGCAAAAGATGTGACCCAGGCATCTATTTTTGAACATTTAAAGTGCACCGAAGAAGAAGCGCTGCTGGTACAGTATATCTGTAAACGTTATGTGACAGGGATCGAAGAGATCTCGGTCCTTGAAATGCTTCAGGAAAATTTTTCGGCCGAAGGCTATGTATATTTGGAGAAATTGGGGCTGGTGAAAAACCTTTTGGACCTGGGTTGGATGATCCAGGTGAGTTTCGGTCAGGTCAAAGCACACGAAGCGGCCAAATTGGAGATCTTAACCACCTCTGTGACACCCAGTATCTCTTTGTTAAGGCTGCTGGAAGAGGGGTCACTGGAAATTCTGCTGCCTGAGGTCAAACCCTACACGGACCACCTGGAGTATCTTCAGGACCAGTTCGACATGGTGACACTTTTACACAAGATCGCCACATTCAAACAGGGGTTTGCGGACAACTCCCTTAGTATCGGGCGTTTGAAGAACAAGTTGACGCTGCTCACCACACGTATCGAAGAGCGTCTCAAAATCACAGAAGCCCCTATCGTCGTAGAAGAGTTTTTTAAAGAAAAAGATCTGGATGAGAAAGAACAACGCATCTTCCTTGCTTTGCTTAAAGAGGAATACAGTGGAGGAGAAGGGCATTTTAGAGACATGAACACCCTGATAGAACTGATCAGCTTCGATGAGTATGAAAAGATAAAGAACCGCTCTCTTCTAGAAGACGGTGCAAAGCTCATCAGCGAGGAGATCATCGATTATGAAGAGATCCTGAACATGTTCGGCGGGGTGAGCCGCTCTTTTTACCTTCAGGAAGAGGTGATGCAGCGGATCATCCATCCCACCAAAACAAAAAAGGTCACCAAACTCAAGCTTGACGCGCTGGTGAAAGAGCAGGAGATCTTTGAATACCTGAAACCGGTCACGACCCTTGAAGATGTCGTATTGCATCCAAAAACACGAGAAACGCTCAACAGTCTCATCAAACAGGTGGACAAAGAGGTGTTCAAAAAACTCAAAGAGTGGGGGATCAAGGACCGGCGAAAAGGCATTGATGCACGCATCATCTTTTACGGACCTGCGGGTACAGGGAAGACCATGACCGCGATGAGCCTGGCAAAAACACTGAAAAAACCGATCTTGTCCTTTGACTGTTCGAAGATACTTTCCATGTATGTAGGAGAGAGCGAGAAAAATGTACGCAAGATCTTTGATGACTTCAAGGAGCTCAGCACTAAAGCAAAAGTAGAGCCCATTCTGCTTCTGAACGAGGCGGACCAGTTTCTCGGATCCAGAAGTGAAGGCGCGGGAACTTCGGCAGACAAGATGCATAACCAGATGCAGAATATTTTCCTCGAACAGATCGAACGGTTCGAGGGGATACTGATAGCCACGACCAACCTGCTGGGAAATATAGACAAGGCGTTTTCCAGACGCTTCAATTACAAGATCGAGTTCAAGAAACCGGGCAAAAAACAGCGTTTGATGCTTTGGCAGTTCATGCTTCCAGAAAATGCGGATTATGAAGAGGGATTCGATATAGCAGCGCTAACAGGATACGAACTCACCGGCGGACAGATCAACCTTATCATCAAAAACACAGCCTATAAGGTGGCAGTAAGAGAGGAGAGCGTATTCAGCATGCAGGACTTTATTGAAGAGATAGAAAAAGAGCTCGGAAGCAGTTTTGACGGCAGCAAGAGCATGGGTTTTAAAGTCTAGGCAGTATTATTGCACCAGTTCCGCTCCGGCACCGACAAGCTGTATGATCCCGCCGCTGACATTCAGCGGGGTAAATCCATGCTCTTCCAGCGTCCGGGAGGCAGAGACGCTTCGGCTACCTGTACGGCAGTAGACGATGATCTTTTTGTGTTTATCCGCTTTCAGTTTATCCAGGTTCTCAGGAAGTACCTCTACCGGTATCAGGGTCGCACCGCGCAAGTGGCCTGCTTTGTACTCCTGTATGGTCCTGACGTCCAGAAGTGTGACATTGTCGTCATTTTCCAGCAGTTGCACCGCCTGCTTTGCATCAATGGACTCAAAATTGGCGAGTATCCATCCTTTGGAATAGGCGAACCAAAAGAGCAACCCGGCCATGGCTATCCAGTAAAGAACGTTGGTGAATTTTTTAGGGAAAGTCACTTTTTACCTCCTTATATTTATTATAATTTTTTTAGATATTGTATCAATTATTCCTTTGTTTCACATAGTTACACCGAAAAACCAATCTGGCGAAGCAGAAACATTGCCAATGGGATTTAATCATCTTTACGCTAATATCGGTCTAATATTCTGAAAGTTCTTTGCACGCGATAAAAGCAAAGATGCTTAGGCCATAGATGGGCTTTTGTGTAAAGAGTAGAAGAAAAAATTGAAGGAATTAGTATGACTCATGTACTTACGGAACATCCATATTTTGGTGTATTTGTTTTATTTGCATTGACCGCGATAGCATTTCCAGCTACACTGTGGGCAGCACGTTTTGTTTCTAGAAAATTTGCACGGCTTGATACCGAAAGATTGAAACTCAGTATCTACGAGTGTGGTCCAGAAGTGACAAAACAACCCAACACCATTTCGGCACAGTTCTATCTGATAGCACTTCTGTTTATCCTGTTCGATGTCGAGATCATCTTTATGTTCCCTTGGGCGATCGACTTTAAACTGCTTGGCTGGTTCGGATTTGCGGAGATGATACTGTTT
>NZ_DATCSP010000053.1:0-12194 GCF_036568385.1 Sulfurovum sp.
GTCACCCATACCGGAGACAAACGCATACAAGGCGAACGGTACGAGGAAATAGACAAAGTGCCACCATGTTTTGGTATGATGAAAAAGCACACGGTTCAGTTTATAACTGTACCACTGCAGGTTCGTAATGAAATAGTAGCCTATGGCCAAAATAAAAAGTCCGTAAAAAAGTGTGTTGATTCCCTGTAACATCAGTCTATATCCTTGCAGTGTTCTGTGATCGCCTCAGCGATAAAATCCTTATGCGTTAAAAAGAAGTAATGGTCCCCGTCCAGCGGATAGAACACGCTGTCTGCTATCAGCCCTGCTATCTTCTCGCCTGTATAAAGCGGTGTAGCCGTATCTTCTTTCCCCCAGAAACAGAGCGCTCTGCTCTTGCTTTTTGCAAATTCCGCTTCAAAGTCCTCATCCACCACGTTCTTGAACGTTTCGTACATCTCGTGGCTCATACCCTGTGCATCCGGTGCCACAAAAAGTTCGCGTATCTTCTTCATCCCCAGAGGCTTGAGCAGTTTGAAGGTAGCGATCTTGACCTTTACCGACCATGGCTTGACCGTCACGATCCCTGCAGAAGAGAGAAGGACGAGACAGGGTGTATCAAGCAGTGTAGCGACCTTCCCGCCAAAAGAGTGCCCCATAGCGATCGCAGTCTCTACGCCCAATGCCTCTAAAAAAAGCCGTACGATAGCCGCATAATCTTTGGTCGTCAGGACCATCTCGTTGCTGCTCTTTCCGAATCCGGGAAGATCCAGGTAGATATGCTTGAGATCGGGCATAGTATGGCCGAAAGCCTGTTTCATGATCTCTTTATTGCTCCCCCAGCCATGCAGGATGAGCAGCACTCTCTGCTGTGCCGGATTGACCAGTTCGTAAGAAAGTTTAAAAGTCTGTTCTTTGTAGCGTATCTCTTTAGATGCCATGTTTCACCGTTCAAAAAAAATTGATTTATTCTAACATAAAGCTGCTATTCATTGGCTTCAGACATAGCATCCAGCGTTTGATTTTAGCCTCGTGTGAAACAGTGCTACGGTCATTTTGGCAGAGGAGCGCACCCTTTGATGATCTCCTGCCGTGTGGATCTCAGAATGGTCTGCATCCCGGCATCCTTACTCTCAGCCTTTCCGATCACTTTCATTGCCTCTTTCGGTCTGCCCGTGCGGCATAGCAGATCAGCCAGATTGTTGAGTGCCATGGTATGTGCCGGATCCAGGGACAAAAGCTTGCGGTAGCTTTGTTCCGCTTCCCTGAACTTCTCAGCGTGATAATAGGCATTGGCCAAAGCAAAATAAATGGCTGTATCGTTCGGCCAGCGCTTCAGTGCACTCTGATAGGCGGTGACAGCCTCCTCTCTCATGCCTGTTTTTTCAAGGTCGTAGGCGGCACGTAAAAACCGTTTCGGTGAAGCGGATGCAGGCAGGCGGCCAGGCGGCAGAAGCACCACACCCCAGTTATCGCTCCGTTTCCAGAGTGCCGAGAATGTAGAGAGGGAGATTGCTTCGTTCGGACGGTCAGAAAAATGCATCAACACGGCCTGTTTCTCCTTGTCATACCCTGTCACAGGCGCATAATGCCAGAGCGGATGCCACGCATAGCCGCGGTTGACCAGTACGATCACGGGATGCTCTTTTTCCAGTTCTGTCAGAAGTGCATCAAGCGTCGGTTCCAAAGGGTAGACGAGCAGACCGTTGGCCCGCGCAGTGGAGACAAGTTCCGTCTGCAGCGTACCGCCTTTTGCAGGGATCAGTGTCCGTTTGTCGAGCGCATTCGGTGATAGACGGGGGCTATATGCTGTAGTGGACTGCCAATACGAGGAGACCATCTCAATGGATGTCGCACCGCACAGATCCGAACGCGGGGTTACAAAAGGGACATTGATCGTTGAAGAAGCATAGTGCTTGGCTGAAGGTGAAGGTTCTTTGGGCGTACAGCCGCTCAGGAGTATCCAAGCAGCGCATGCCAAGAGGCAGGAGAGGTAGCTGTGTGCGCTCACACTAACGGACAGAACGGGTAAAGCCGAATACTTTTGTAAATCCGAGGATATCAGTGATCACCAGAAGCACGAAAATAAAGACAACCGCACCGATCAATGAACCCGCCGCACTGCTTCCCGCAGGCATACTGTCTATCTTCTGAGCGATCTGAGATGCCTCTTCATCCGTCATCGAAGCAACTCTCTCCTCGATCATTTTCGGATCCACATCCATCTGTCCCAACATTTTGGCTACATCTTCACGTGCAGTGAACTGCATGACCTTCTCTTTTGGAGACACCGTGACCCGGTGTTCAAAAAGTGCTTCTGTGGAAGCCATCTGAGCCCATGAAGTCTGAGCGAACAGTGAAATACTCAAGATGACCGATAAAAAAAGTTTTGAAATACGCATGATAACCTTCTTTCTAATTGATTTTGATCTTTTTTTGCTGTGTAAATTCTAGTTACATTAAGGTTAAACAAACCTTAAACAGCCTCCACAGGGATGGTACACTGGCACTGCTGTGCCTTGCCATCCTTTAAGCCTCTTTGAAATTGAGCTGCTGTACTTTGTTGTAATCGTAGATATCAGGGAATACCAGCAGTTTCCCATTTTGATCTACATAGGTGGTCAGATATGCCGTATGGACCGGAAGAGGCCTTGTGATCTTCAGATAATGGGTCTTATAGCTGTCATATTTTTCTCTGACCTCCTCATACTCGTGTGCCGTATAGTTCTTACTGAGGTACTCCAGCATATGTTTCGGGTCTCCGAGTCTGATGCAGCCATGGCTGAATGCGCGTTGTTTCCTCTCGAAGAGATGTTTTGTCGGCGTATCATGCATATAGACAGCGTGCTGGTTCGGGAAAATGAACTTCACCCTTCCCAGAGCATTTTTATCCGAGGGGACCTCAATGAACTTGAACGGCACAACTCCTTTGCCCCCTTTATAGGCCTTTGCATCGATATCGCTGAAGCTCAGTTCCGGGGAATCAAGGTCATAATCTTTTCGTATGACCAGGCGGTTTTTTTTCAAATAACCGGGATCTTTCAGGGCATCGGGAATGATCTCGTTTCTCGCAATGCTGTCCGGTACGTTCCAGGTAGGGTTCAGTGTGATATATCGAAGGTTTTCAGAGAAGACCGGAGTCTTGTTCTTTTTCGTACCTACGATCACCTTCATCTCTACAGATGTTTGATCTTCTTCGATCAGACGGACACGATACTCCGGGATATTCACGAGGGCATAGGTATTACCCAGACCCGGTTTCAGCAACTTGACCCTTTCGATATTCAAACGGATATCATACAGCAGCTGCGGTGATGTTTTGCCTGTTTGCTTCAACGCATTGTATTGTTCGATCAGAGCATGGAACTGTGTATACTCCGGGACATAAGGCTTTAGTATCGTTTCTATACGCTGTCCCGCTCTCACCTTTCTCTCGATATCGGCTTCATCTACCTCTTGCAGATAGGTTTCGTAGTAGGCCGCGATCTTCTTTTCTGTTCCATTCTCATGAGGGGCATTAAAACTTTCCGGATCGATACAACTGTTGGCAAGATGCTTCGTGTATGCCACAAGCAGCTTGGACATCAGCGGGGAGTCCCCGCTCTCTTTCACCTTCTGATAAAGTGCCTGCTGGTTACAGATAGAGGCATATCTATCTGTTTTCAGTATCTCCAGGAACTCCTGTTTCTGGGAAGGCTTCCAGCCCTCCGGATCAGGTGTTGCCGAGCCACATCCGCTCACTATCACTGCAGATGCTCCTGAAAGTATCAACGTCAAAAACTTCTTCACTTTAAATTCCCTTCTCTAGCAGTGAAATTCAAAAAATAGTACTTGTAGGTCCTATCAATTTGTATTATAGCGTCTTTCGTAGCAAATCTATTCTATAGACTTTTGGCACAACTGTAAGCACTTGAAAATGCCCACTGAAAGTTGTAACCGCCCAGTCTTCCTGTCACATCCAGTACCTCACCGACAAAGTAAAGCCCCTCTTCCAGTCTGCTCATCATGGTATCACTGTCTACTTCTGATGTCTTTACGCCTCCCTTGGTCACTTCCGCTTTGGAGTAGCCAAAGGTGCCTGCAGGAGCTAAGCTGTAACGGCTTAACGTTTTCAGTACTTTCAACTCCCCTTCTGCAAGCTGATAAAAGGGCTTGTCTTCAAGGCCGAATTCTAGCAGAAATGCTTTCGAAACACGCTTTGGCAGAGGCAGCAGCGAAGAGATCTGTTTTTTGCTCCCCTTCACGCTATTCCATGAAAAGTGTGGCAGAAAATCGATCTCCATCTTTCCCTTTTCCCAGTACAGCGATGCATCGAGCACGGCCGGGCCGCTGATCCCTTTGTGCGCAAAAAGCAGTGCCCCTTCACAGACATGCTCCCCGACATGTATCCTTACCTCTGTGGAAACCCCCGAAAGCGCCTTAAAAAAGAACTGCTCTTTCTGCACCGTAAACCCTACCAGTGCCGGCGCGGTCTTGACGACAGTATGGCCGAACGACTCCGCGATCTGGTACCCTATCCCGCTTGCACCGAGCTTAGGGTAGCTGAGTCCGCCCGAAGCCACGACCACGGCTTTGGCGGTGTGTGTGCTTTTGTTGGTCTTCACATAAAAGAGCCTCCCGCGTTTGGTGACATCCAGCACGGTTTCCTCTGCATAGAGCTTCTGTTTCCGGCTCTCTTTCAGAAAGATCTCTAAGATCTCTTTGGCAGAATCTTTACAAAAATACTGTCTCTCTTTTCGAAGTACGGGATGCAGATCCTGTCTCTCCAGCCACTGCAGCAGTGCTTTTTCACTGAATTGTTTCAAAGGCTGCTGTATAAAACCCGCATCTCCCAGAAAATACTCTGTCCCCATATGTGTGTTGGTAATGTTGCATTTTCCTCCGCCGGAGACAAGGATCTTCGCTCCGGGCTTTGGATTGGACTCTATGATGGCAGCTGTGTCTTTAGGCAGCAGAGAAGCCAGCATCAGTGCACTGGCTCCCCCTCCTATAATGATGATCTTATGGTTCATGGTTCGTATTATACTCAAGCTACACACAAAGTGCACATACCTTCATTAGAATTCCTGCTAAAAAAAGGTTTTTTATGACTAAAATGAAAACACTCATTGCTACCGCTTTTCTGATCACGGCTGTAAGTTCTCTCTCCTATGCCGCCGAACAATATGACACAAAGGCATTTAGAACCGTACAGAAGCTCTGTACCTCCTGTCACGGCACCCCGTTCTATATGGCCAAACAGATCGATGAGGATGACTGGGATTTTTATTTTGAAACTGCCGGCAAACTTGAAAAGATACACAAAGACAAGCCCGAAGCGCTGGAGAGTCTCAAAAGCCCAATGTTCACAAACCGTAAAGAGCGTCTTTTAAAATTCTTTATCGATAATTCCAAGTACTCAGGTGCAGTGAACGGATGTGATGCCAACTTCTGCGGAACGGTCCACTAAAAAACCTCCATTCATACTTTTTGTGTTATAGTATGAAAAAGTATGGATGGGGTCATGTTCAAACTGCTCTTATTGTTTTCATCTCTTTTTTCATTCTCACAGGCAAATCTCTTTACCATCACCGATAAGAACGGAAAGGTCCTCGAAAGTAAAAAGATCCGCCATACCGAGAACGCCTTTCTCAACCAAAAAGCCACAGAGTATTCACTGCAGGCCATCTACGATGAGCTGCACCGTGCAGAAAATCTTGCCCGGATGGCAGAAGCGGCACGCTTGAGAGCAGAACGTATCGCCCGGGAACAGGAAGCAGCCAGGAAAGCGGGAACTGAGTACCGTATTTCAGAAGTGGACAGACAAAAACTCTTGGAAGATGCCAAATACTTCAAAGGAGGAAGGTATGTCTGGGGCGGTACTACCCCTGAAGGGTTTGACTGTTCAGGCTATGTACAGTACCTTTACAGAAAACACAACATCAACCTGCCAAGGACCGCATGGGAGCAGTCCAAGAAAGGGAAGAATGTCACAAGAGAAAACTTACAGAAGGGCGACCTGCTCTTTTTCCTTACCGACAAAAAACGGGGTATTCCTGTTACCCATGTAGGCATCTACCTGGGTGACGGAAAGTTCATCCATGCTGCTTCCAAAAAGGATGGCATCATCATCTCTCCCATTGATCACGGCAGCTATGCTGAAACATTTGTTTCAGCCAGACGTATCATAGATGACAACACTTTGCTGTCACAAATTTGATCGTTCTGCGGGACAGTGAACATCTGATAGGGTTACAAACGCTGCAGTTTTTTCAATCCTTCTTTTACCAGCGTGCTGGTATCCCCTGTAGCGCCAGAAAGCGCTTTCTGGATCGCATCTTTTTTAAATCCTAAACTCTCCAAAGCCATGATCGCTTCACCCATGGCACCCGAATGGGCACTTTCTTCATGTCCATCGACAATGAAGTCGGCCAGTTCTACCAGGATGCGGCTTGCCGCCTTGGGCCCTATGCCGGGTACGCGTTTGAGCATACTGACATCTTTTGCAGAGACGACTCTGGCAAAGGTTTCAGGCGTAAATGTCGAACAGATCGCAAGCCCTACTTTCGGCCCTACACCGTTGATCTTCAGCACCGTGTCGAACATTTTCTTTTCGTTCGTATCCATAAAACCAAAAAGCAGATGGGCATCCTCACGTATCACCTGCGTGACGAAAAGTTTGACTTTCTTGTCCGATATACGGTTGGAAGTGTTGATGGAGACCAGCACTTCATAGATCAGTCCGTTCACATTCACATGTACATAGGTGGGGTCTTTTTTTTCTACAGTACCTTCTATCCCTACGATCATCGCTTCCTCCATCGTCATCCTCGGGCTTGACCCGGGGAGCTGTCATTTAGTTATCAAAGTATATCAGGAGTTTTATGACAGGTGAAATAATATGTCATTTTGTCATATTATTTATGAAATAGATCTATATATCACCATCCATACCTGTACCATTGAGATATTTTATCGGGGGTCATAAGGCTTTTGGTCCACAGTGAAACTGCATGTCCCTCGGTAATTTTATGCTTCTTTGGGCATCTCTATCAACATAAAATGGCTCGGGGTCAGTGCTTCTATCTGCAGTAGACCTTCATCCGCAATTTCCATCGCATCGCCATAGTCCAATCGTATTCCGTTTACGCTTGAACTTCCTTCGATCTGAACAAAATAGATCTGCCGGTCATCTTTGACACGAAAGTCCAGAATTTTAGCCGCATCAAGCTCGGAGACATAGAAGTTGACATCCTGATAGAGCTTTATTTTTGCCCCACCCCCTTGTGACGATACGATATTCAGAAGCTTGTTCTTGCGGTCTTTTTCCTTGAACCTGTAAGACCCGTACAGTCTGTCCAGCCCCTGCCTGGGAGGCAGGATCCATATCTGCAGAAGCCTGAGGTCTTCGCTCTTGTGCCAGTTATGCTCGCTGTGCGATATCCCGTCCCCTGCGCTCAGATACTGCACCTCTCCTCTTTTGAGCGTTTCCGTGTTGCCCATGGAGTCTCTATGGCTTATCTCACCGCTTACCACATAGGAGACGATCTCCATATCTCTGTGCCGGTGCGTATCAAAGCCGCTCATCGGATGGATGATATCATCGTTCACCACCCGCAACACGCCAAAATTCATGTTCTTCGGGTTGTAATACTCTGCAAAACTAAAGTGGAATCTGCTCTCGAGCCATCCCAGATCAGAACGTCCCATATTCTCTTTGGGCAGTTTTTTCAACATCTTTTATCCTTTTTCATCCTTTTTTGGCTCTGTGCGAACATAATGGTCTGTTGCACATTTCTTACTCTATTCTGTCTTTATTTTGCGTGAGAACCATCACAGAACGGTGCGTTGGCGGTTTTTTTGCATCGGCATAGATAATACTCTTTTTCTTCATCAACAGTAAATTTTGAAGGCGTAAAGTCTGTTCCTTTGTGGCTTCCGTCGCAAAATATCTGGTCCTTACTTTTGGCACACGTGCAATAGTAATAGTCTGTATTGGGTTGTAATTGTACTTTTGTTGGTTTCATTCTCATTCTCCTTTATTATTTGGCTGGTTATTTAGCCAAAATTCCTTCTAATTCCACATTGATCTTGACTGTTTCACCTACTGCAAAACCGCCTGCTTCAAGTACCTCATTGTATCTCATTCCGTAGTCAAATCGATTGATCTTCCCACTCAAGGCCAGTCCGACCCTTGTATTGCCCCAGGGGTCTTTCACCATACCATTATTCTCAAACGCCAGTTTTACATCTTTTGTAACACCTCTTATCGTGAGTTTACCGTAAGCTGTATCACCCTCAACTTTTTCCAGCATAAATGTCATTTCCGGGTATTCTGCTGCCGCAAAGAATTCTGATGTTCTCAAATGCTCATCTCTTTTTGCATTCTCTGTATTGATGGACTTCACCGTTACGCTTCCGTTCAAACTTTTTAATGTGTTTGTTGTTTCGTCATAGTCAAATGTTCCGCTGAATGTGTCAAATTTTCCATTGACATTGGAGATCATCATATGTTTGACCTTGAATCCCATGTGAGAATGGTCCGGATCAACATTGTAGGTGCCTGCAAATAATGCACCTCCCGCTAAAATAGAGAGTAGTCCTGGTTTGATCAATTTCATTTTTTTCCTTTTGTTACTAATTAGTAATATTTACACAAAAAAAAGCTACACCGACTTGTGCAGTTTTCTTAAAAGCGTAAACAGTGTGTCGGTCTCCTCGTCACTCAAAGCTTCAAAGTAGCCTTCAAAGTTTTTTGCATGTCCTGGAAACACCTTTTCTATAAGTGCTTTTCCCTTCTCCGTCAGTGATAAAATAGAGGCCCTTTTATCACCTGGATCCGGCAAAGAAGTGATATAGCCATCCCTTTTCAAGTTTCTGATCACAACAGTTACGTTGCCGGGTGTGCTCATGATCAGCTTTGTGATAGCGCCAACCGTAAGATCACCTCTGTGGTAAAGCACTTCCAGTACTTCAAACTGGTTCATGGTAATACCAAAAGAGGTAATGTAGGCAACTTCATTGGCTCTGATCTTGTTATAGGCTCTCAGCAGCTGTATCCATGTCTGCATGGATCTGTCAGCATGCTTTCCGTAACTTGTTGTATTTTTTATCTTCATCTCAAACACCTCTGAAGGGATTATACTACTAATTAGTAATAAATGTCAAGTGTTTTTGTGTTTTTTTTCCAAACAGGATCAAATGAGAGGGCAAGATCTTATGGAAGTGCCCAAAAACCTGACCCCTGTTTTATTTTTTGAAGAAAAAGTTGGAAGAAATTGAATAAAAAGTCGTAATGTTCTGCTAACTGCCTTTAGCTGCCACTCTGTCAAATGGTAAGATATCCATCTCTTTTTTATACACTTCCGTCTGGACATCGAACAGGCCAAGCAGTGTGGAGAAAAGATTGTCCTGGGAGAACTCATTGGAAGCAGCGTTTCTGATCTTCTCTTTGTCCACAGGGAAATCTTTCCCAAGCCACAGCAGAGAGCCCACATGCCTTTGCGTATCAGGCGCGATGAAATAGGGAAGACCATGCAGGTAGAAACCTCCCTCTCCCAAAGACTCTCCGTGATCGGCCATGTAGAACATTGCTGTATCAACTGTCTCTTCATACTTCTTTAAAAGCTGTATCGTCTGTGAAAGGAAGTAGTCCGTATAGAGTAGTGCATTGTCATAGGCATTGGCGATCTCTTCCTGGGAACACTCTTCAAGCTGATTGGTCTGGCAGGTTGGGGTAAAACGTTCAAACGCTTTTGGATAGCGTTTGTAATAGGCAGGCCCATGTTCACCCATCTGGTGCAGCACGATGATCATGTCCTTATCACTCGCTTCGATACGCTGCTCCAGACCGACCAGCATGCCCTCATCCCTGCACTCGTCATCACATATGGTATTGTTCTCTGCTGTTCTATAGTTCTCATATTGCACCCTATCTGCGACACCCTTGGAGTTAGAGTTGTTGTCCCTCCATATTACCTCTATTCCTGCATGGGAGAGTACATCGAGTGCATTCTCCGTATGTAGCCCTTTTTGTGTATCATAGTCGTTTCTGTCGTAAATAGAGAACATACAAGGTACAGAAATGGCCGTAGTGGTCCCGCATGAATACATATGTGAAAAGTCAATGATCTCCTCTTTTTTCAGTAAAGGATTGGTCTCTCTTTCATAGCCATTGAGTGAAAAATGGTCTGCACGGGCCGCTTCACCGACCACCATGATGAGGATTCTCCTTTTTTCTCTTGTTCCTATCTTTGCATCCAGGCCTGTATGTGTCAAAGGAGCATGGGTGTCTTTTGACTGTGCTTTGATATAGGAACCCAGAGAGTAGAGCCCATAGGTCGGGTTGGTATAGGATCGTAAGACCTTATGCTCTCTGAAGAAAGAGGTATAGTGTTTGGAAAAAGGCAGCATGATGACAAATATCAAGACGAAGCTGCCTGCGCTCAGCTTCAATTTTGAAAACAACTCCTTTTTGACGCCATGATAGACGACAGGTGTTTTATAGACCACATACGAAGGCAGGATCCCAAGCATGATCACATAGGCGAACAGTTTCCAGCTCATCAGGTCAGAGGCTTCATTGAGGTCTGTCTGAACCGCATTTTCGATCATCGTTGCATCTATGATGATATGATAGGTCTGCATAAAGTAGTTTGCAGTTGCAGCCGTCATCAGCATCACTATCAGCAGCGGCTTGGTCAGGTATCTCCAGGTTAAAAGAGAGAAAAGAAGCACCAGAAAAAGGAAAAGGACCACCCCTTGCGAGAGGACAAAAGGCGCATAGGTACTGTCAAAAGGGTAGACTTCCAGTACATGCTTGAAAAATGATACATTGGTAAAAAGTACGATAAATAACGAAGTGCCTATAATAAGGGTCGATTGTGTTCTAGGCTTCATTGTCATCCTTCGAAAAATTTGCGTATCCGCTAGCTGAAAAAAGTAAAAGCATGGTATATGATCCCTGATCTATGTTTAGGTTAAAATACGTTGTCTTTGTCAGCAGACCCTGGAAGGGGGCAGTATAGCCACCCTCCGCAAAGTTGGATGCTGATCGATCAAAGGCAGGCTTCTTCACGGCGTTGAAGCTGTTCCCATTTTGCATCTACACGTGCCTGCCACTCGTCGATAAGATACTCGTACTGCTTGGTGAAAAGATGCTTGAAGCGCCCCTGTGCACCGAGATAGTCACGTACCGGAATCACGTTTTTTGGCCGGTAGGTAATATTGAGTTTGGTTCCGTCAATGATCTCATACAGCGGAAAAACCAGCGAATCGGTCGCCAGATCAGAGATAGAGATGGTATCTTCCGGAGCGAATTTCCACTCCGTGGTACATGCGGACATCGCATTGATGAAAACAGGACCCTCGGTCGCATACCCTTTTTGGATCTTGGCGACCATATCTTTCCATTTGTTCGGAGCGACCTGTGCCACATAGGGTGCGCCGTGCGCCGCCATGATCGCCATCATGTCTTTCTTGTTCTGTTTTTCACCGTAGCTTATGCGTCCCGAGGGAGTCGTTGTCGCCGAGGCACCGATCGGTGTGGAAGAGGAACGCTGTCCGCCGGTATTGGCATACACTTCATTGTCCAGACAGACATACATCATATCGTGCCCGCGTTCAAAACATCCGGAGATCCACTGAAAACCGATGTCGTACGTCGCGCCGTCTCCGCCGAACGCGACAAACTTCGGTGTGCGGTCCGGCTGTTTCAGGCGCCCTTTGTTCTTGAGCGCCTTGTACATCGCTTCCGCTCCTGCCACTGCCGAGGAACCATTCTCGAACCCGATATGGATCCAGGAAACATCCCATGACGTATGCGGATAGACGGCGGTACATACTTCAAGACATCCGGTGGATGCTGCAAGGATCAGATTATCATCGGTCGCATTCAATACTTCACGGACTATGATGGAGTGGGCGCATCCTGGACAAAGAAGATTCGCTCCTTCGAAACGATCTGCTGATGTCGAAAAATTTTTGAGATTTTGTGTTTTCGCTTGAAACATGGTTACTCCTTAAAAAAACGAAAGTTTCGGTCCGCGAAGACCAATGAATTGTTGTAATGGCGTCGTTGGATTACCAGCCTCTGCATTTTCCTGAAGGTCACGGTATATGGAATGTATACTTGCTTTTGTCAAGTCACGTCCGCCGAGACCATAAATGTAGTTTGTCAATACCGTGTGGGTACCCGTATTGAACAGCGCCCCTGCAAGTTCATTGTAGAGTGCACC
>NZ_DATCSP010000054.1:0-6317 GCF_036568385.1 Sulfurovum sp.
AGTGCCTTTACACGTATGCGTTTTTGTTATGGGGATCACAGACTCGATTTTGACCAGAAAGGTCCGCCTACAGATGAACTGAGGGAACAGGAGTTAAAACCCTGGTTCGAATGTGAGTATCGTAAAGATATAGATCTGCGCATTATCATGGGGCACTGGTCAGCATTGGGACTCTATCAGGATGAACATGTGCTGGCTCTGGATACAGGATGTGTGTGGGGCGGTGAACTCACTGCGGCACGCATTGACAGGGAGCAAGTACAGATCGTCTCTGTACCATGCAGCAAACAAGAGGAAGGTGAAGCAGAAGGGACTACTTTACCAGATGCCCCACAAATTTAGACATATTGTTCAGTATCTTTCCGCCTTTTCTAAAGCCAAGGCCGCATGCCTCATACGCATAGAACACACCTGCCTGGTAGGATCGCCCCTGTGTATCGGTCGGAAGTTCGCTATAGGCCTGATAGACCATCTTATGACTGTCATACTCCCCCTCAACACTCTCTATCTCCTGTGCGTTTTCATCCAGGATAGTGACACTGCCGCCTTCTCTGCCAAAGACAGGCTTTCTTACCTGTTTCTTTCCTTGCAAGGGTTCAAAAGCACTCTCAAGAAGAAGAGGGTGGTTCGGGTAGAGGTCCCACAGGACCTTGAGCAGTCCCTTGCTTTGAAAGAGGAGGGTATAGGCCGGGTTGAAGATGATCGCCTTTTGATTTTTGATGATATTGGTCAAAAGCATGGCCAGGTCCGACTCTTCCAATGCGATGTCTTCCCACGGGATCAGTTTGAACCAGAGTTCATAGTGCCTATCCTGATAAAAGATGCCCTCATCAGGGGAGAACTCTATCTCATCGATATAGGCGAATTCGGTGTTGAAACCGGCTTCTGTAGCGATATGCTGCAGGAGTCTTACCGTATTCTCTTCTTCTGAATTTCCCTTGACCGAAGTGAAGAGGAAGTTCCAGCCGTCATAACGTGCCTCGAAGTCAGAAACATCCTCCTCCAAGGTCACCAGACGTTTGAAGTTGTCAACCAGTGCTTCATAAAGTCCATTGAACTGGCTTGCTTCTTCCATACCGTTCTGTTTCAGTATGGCCCACTGTACGATGGCCGTTTCAAACAGTGCCGTAGGGGTGTCTGCATTGAATTCCAAGAGTTTGATAGGCTTTCCGTCAACCCCACCAGCCAAATCAAAACGTCCGTATAGGTGCCAGTGTACATCATGTTCCCAGGACGCTTTGATGACTTCGACGAGGTTGAAAGGTATGCCCAGCTCATGGAAGAGATTGTTCTCGATGACATGCTCGGCTGCTTCGATGTACATGTCATAGAGTGTATTGGCTGCTTCATAATAGGCTTCTGCCTCTGCTTCGGACAGGACAACCAGTTCGTCAGAGATGTAGCTTGTCTCATCACTGTCTGTATGCCATACGAATCCGAGTGATTCTAGATAGTCGGTGTCCAGGGGAACCGTTTTCTGTAAATTCAGCATCTTTTAGCCACCAAAGAAGCCGCCGGAACGGCTTGAAGTGCTTTTACTGCCAAAAAATCCGCTTCTCTTGGCGCTGCTTTTTTTAGCGGCATCAAAACTTTTCTGACTTCTTGTATAGGTGGAAGGGGATTTGTATCCGGCTTTTCTGTTGTTCTGGTAATTCTGGTTGCCAAAAAGCTTGGATCCTATCCAGGAACCGATGACAGCACCAGCCATACTGGATAGAAGTATCTCACCCAAACCCATACCGCCTTGTTGTGACATTTGAGGATTCTGTTCCTGGGTGAGGTTGGAAGTTCCGTTGTCGATCCTGGCTGCCTCTTCAGCGACGAGGGCATCCATTTCAGGCTTGGTCAGGACCCTCTCAGTCCCATCAAGCTGCTGCAGTACGATACGTGTCTCCTCTGCGGGAAATTCATCTTTTATCTTGTATCTTCCTGGTGCGGTCTCTTCTATGATGACAAAGGCATGCTGTGCTTTGCTCTGTTCCTGCTGCTGCTGATTGTCACCGAAACACCCTGTAAGCCCTGTGGCCAAAAGGGTACCAAGACCTGTAGCGGTTGCAATGGTTGAAAACTTTCTTAAATGTTTCATATTCCATCCATAAATTAGTTTTGGGGGAATCATAGCAAAAAATAGTTAATAGCAAGAAAAAGGAAGGGGGAAAAGCAGAGAAGGAAGAGGCTCTCTGCTTTCGATCTGCAGCAAAAAAGGGGTCGTTAGTCCATCTGCTTTCTGAGGAAGGTCGGCACATCCAAAATATCTTCATTGTCGCCATTGTAACCGCCTACGACCATCTTATTGGCAGAGCGCAGTGTGTTGATATTACAGGCGTTTGAAGTTAAAAGCGTCTCCTGTTTCGTCACTGTCGGTTCAGAAACAGCGCTCTTGTCTTCAAATCCGGTTGCAACGATGGTGATCCTGACTTCATCCACTGCCATACTTGGATTGGTGGTCGTACCAAAGATGACCGAAGCATTTTCATCCGCACTCTCTTCAACGATATTCATCGCTTCACCGATCTCCATGATAGGATAATCAGGGTGAATGTCGAAGTGTACCAATACACCCATCGCGCCGTCAATAGAGATATTGTCAAGCAATGGAGACTCGATCGCAGATTTTGCCGCATCATAGGCTGCATTGGTTCCCGAACTGTATCCTGCACCCATCAAAGCAAGACCTCTGTGGCTCATTACTGTCTTGACATCGGCAAAGTCAAGGTTGATGTCATTCTCACCGTGGGACAGTATCACTTTGGAGATGCCGCCTACCGCCTGGGCAAGGATGTCATCTACCATTCTGAAACTCTCTTTGATACCAAGGTTCTTCTCAACAATGGAAAGCAGTTTTTCATTAGGTACCACAATGATAGAGTCGCTCTCTCTTTTCAGTTCTTCCAGACCTTCTCTTGCAAGTTTGGTTCTTTTTCTGCCTTCGAATTTAAAAGGACTGGTCACGATAGAGACCGTCAAAGCGCCGATCTCCTTAGCTGCTTGTGCAATGATCGGTGCAGCACCCGTACCTGTACCTCCGCCAAGTCCGGCAGAAATAAATACGATATCCGCACCTGAAAGCATACTTTTGATATCTTCAAAACTCTCAAGGGCAGCTTCTCTACCTTTGTCAGGCACCATACCTGCGCCCAGCCCTCTTGTCGCATTGATCCCCAGCTGCATCTTGAATGGTGCAACGGAACTTTCCAGTGCCTGCGCATCTGTATTTGCAACGATCAGGTCGATACCGTTTACCCCTTCACTGATCATATGATTGATCATATTGCCGCCGCCGCCGCCGACGCCGATCGCTTTGATCTTTGCTCCGTTTGTATGACATTTTGCCTCGGTGATCTCTATTTCGAACTCTTCCATCTTTTCCCCCTTTTATTGGATTTTATAAATTTTTTCTTAAAAAAGCTGTTTGGCCCAATTGGCGAACTTTTTGAACGGATTTTTCTTTTCATGGTCTATATCCGGTAAATCATCGAACGAGATGGTTGACAATTCATCGGATTCCTCTTGCCGCTTTGACTCTTTGGATTCTTTTTTGGCAGCTTTCGCTTTTGTCTCCATAGTGTCATGTTCACTGGAACCTATGCGAATATCGCTTAGATTCTCTTCATGCACCGTTTTGGAGTGCAGCAGCGTTTGCTGAAAATCTATTTCATACTGCGTGTGACCGCCCGCTTTGTAAAGCAGCAGACCTACCACCGTAGAGAATGCCGGATCTTTCAGTTCATCAAAAAGACCATTGATATTGTCTGGATAGGCTACCCTTACCGGCATGCCAGAGAAAATAGCCTGTGCCAATTCTCTGATGCCTTTGAGTTTTGTCATACCGCCGGTCAGTATGATACCCGCACCGATCTGCTCTTTGAGTGCGGATTTTTCCAGCGATTTTGCCAAGATCATCAGTGCTTCTTCCACACGGGAGAAAATGACGGAGTGTACGATATCCAGTGAGACACCGTTACGGCTCTTTTCATCTCCTATGATAGGAAGCTCAACCACTTCGTTAGAGCTTTCAGTAAGGTTCCCATGGTGGATTTTCACATCTTCTGCTATCTGTAAAGGCGTATGCAGTGCCATGGATAGATCATTGGTGATATGGTTCGAACCCACACCGAGGAAATCATTATAACGGATAGAATTTCCGGTATGTACCACCAGGTTGCTGGTCTGTCCGCCCAGATCGATCACTGCAACACCAAGCTCTTTTTCGTCTTCATGCATGGTCGCTATCGCAGAGGCATAACCGCTGAGCACAATACCGTCTATTTCCACACCTGCAGAACGCACGGCCTTTTTAAGATTGGAAAGGTTGGATTTCTGCGTCATGATAATGTTGACATCCACTTCCATGCGGCTCGCGTTCATGCCAAAGGGATCTTCTATAAAGTCTTGATCATCGACCCTGAAGTTGTAAGGGAGTACATGGATCACATCATACTCATTGGGGATGTTCGCATTGTAGAGCGCGGTCTGCATCACACGGTTGATCTCTTTGATGGAGATGTCCTTGTGCGGAATATTGACAATACCTGTCGAGTTCAGGCTATTGGCATAGGCATTGGAGATGGAAACCGTTGCGGAAGTGATGTTGCTTCCCGCAATACGTTTTGCGTCGTTGATGGCTTTCTTGATGGATTTTGAGGCAAGCTCTATATTGGTAATAGCGCCTTTCTTAACCCCTTGGGATTTAGCGATCCCATGCCCCTGAACCGTGACCTGGGAGTCTGCTATTTCAGCTATGACTGCACATATTTTAGTAGAACCGATATCAATAGCTAAAATTGTGTCACTCAATTTACAAGCCCTCCCATGTAGACTTCTGTAGGATATTTCCTATCTAGCATTTTGATCAGGTTCGATTCAAAGGTGCTTTGCTTGAGCTGAGCTGCAGTATCCTTTACAAAATCTGTCTGATTCCTATCCATCGGCATAAGTTTTTGTTCTAGAATATTATAAACTATAACCTTGTCGAATACGCTTATGATACCCTTTTCTTTTGATGATGTAAAGAGTTTTTGTAAAAATTGTAAACTTTCTTGATCATTTAATGGATTTAGATTGACATTCTCTTCTAGTTTTACAAAATCGGATACTGTTGCATTACTCTCCTCAAAGTTTTCAAGGGTGGTCTCTGCCAATGCAAAAAGCGCTTCTTTTTTCGCCTGGCTGGCATAGAATGCGGTCACCTCTTTTTTTGCCTCTTCATAACTTTTCACCCTTGGCAATATGATATCTTCTATCTTGACAGTGGCATAACGTTCCCCGACAGTTTTCGGTTTGAATATCTCTCCTGCAGATCCTTCTTCCAGTGCATTCCAGATCTCCTCAGTCAGTTTGGCATCACCCACCTGAAGTGTGACTCTTTCACTGTTGTCAAGAGAGCCTTTTTTGAAAGCGATATAGGCTTTTTGTGCAGCTTTTTTTGTCTTCTTTATTTTTAAGTCTTTGGTGGCCAATAGTCTGGCTTCTTCAAACGGCAGCTGTTTCCCTGCTGCATCGGTAAAGTTGAAGCTGTTCTTTTCATAATGTGCTTTCACTTCTTCTTCTGTCACAGGCGTCTCTTTGCTCTCTGTCCACACGATCGAAAGTTCATAGGATTTTGCTGTCAAAAAGTTCTCTTTTTGCATTTCCCAGTACGCTTTTACTTTAGCTTCATCCAGGACGAAGTCCAGGTCGCCATCTGTCAACACTTTGTAGGCCAGTTTGTCACTTACGTTCAATGCTGCCGCGATCGCCTCTTCTTCAAGCGGTAACGCTTCGGTCGTGAGCATTGCCAGTGTCTTTTGAATGATGATCTCTTCTCTCAGTGTCTCTTCAAACACCTTGGCTCTGAGTTTTTGACTTTTCAGATACCCCTCATAGATCTCTTTGTTGAAAACACCGTCTTTTTGGAACCAACGGATATTTTGTAACCTGTCGGCTACTTCAGCATCAGAAGCGATGATGCCCAACTCTTTGGCAAAGTTCAGTATTTTGGCCTGTGTGGCCAATTGTGCGAACGCCTGTTTGACCAGCCCCATCTCTTCAGCGGTCTTATCGTCCAGCTGGCCCTGCATAGCCTCATTATACTGGTTGTACAGACTGCTGTAAACCATATTGAGTTTTGCCTGTTTGATCTCAATGTCACCCACCTTGGCAACATTCCCTGCTTTGGACCCAAAACTGTAACTTCCCCAACCTACAAAACCTGCACCAATAAATGCGATGGTTGCTACCCAGATTGTCCATACCAGATATTTATTGTGTTTTTGCATCCAACTAATCATACTTCATCTACCTTCAATCGAAAAAATTTGTACAATATTCTATCTAAA
>NZ_DATCSP010000055.1:0-19760 GCF_036568385.1 Sulfurovum sp.
CGGAGAACTCTCTTGATGGATATCTTCAATGACCCTGCAGCTGAAATCGAATTTATGCTTTTTTGCCGAGATATAGACGGTTTCAAACAAGCTGCTCAGCCTATGATACTGGAATTCGGCAAGACTCCGGTATGGTCCAAAGGGAAGGAGTGCTTTGTCTTCGCCCATACGGGAACTTTTTCCTCCGGCGATGATGACGGCAGGGATAGATCTTTTCATGATAGCCTGTTTCATGCCGGCAGTGCCGTTTTACGTTTTTGATGGACAATCAGGACGAGAAATGCGGCAAAGGTGATCAGGGATTCTATCAGGAAGAGGTATTCGCCGTAGATCTGCCCGGAAAGTACCGCACCGACAGAAGCTCCGAGACCAAAGCTGATGCCGAGGAAAAACTGCTGTGCAAGCTTTTTTTGCGTATAGAGCGAAAACACATAGGTGATCGCAGCCGTATGGTAGAGTGCAAAACTGATGGCATGCAGGGACTGGGATGCAAAGGTCAGGAGTACCGAGTCCGGATAGAGATAGAGCAGCATCCATCTTCCTGCAGTGACGAGCGTGGCAAACTGCAGGATATGCAGCAGATTCCTTTGCAGCAACGGTCCCTGAAAATAGAGCATGAAGATTTCACATACCACACCAAAGCTCCACATCCAGCTTGTCATTTCAAGCGAAATACCATGGTCGGTTTCGTAGATGGTAAAGAAGTTATAGAATCCGCCAAATCCTACCTGCATTAAAAAGACAGAGATCCAAAAGGCCCAGTATTTGGAGAGCGAGAAGGAGGCATCCTCTTGTGCACTGGAGTGGGAGATCGTGTCATACTTTGTGAGAATGGCACCAAAGAGCAGGGTTAAAAATGCCATAGTGCTCAAATAATAGAGGGCCTCGTAGGGCGAATCGAGCACTTTCCCCAGCCAGAGGGCAATACCCATAAAACCAAGCGATCCCCAGAGCCGCACTTTCCCGTAATGATGTCTGGACATGGAGGCGAGCGCTATCGTCTCCACATAGGGAAGAGAGATCCCCATGGCAGCACCAAAAAGAAGATTGGCAGCAAGATAGACCCAGAAATCACTGACGGTGGCCAAAAAGAGAAGGGTACTTGCAAAGGTAAAAAGCAGGGAGAGCTGATAAACCTTCGGGGTCAAAGAGACGGCATGCCTGAACACAAAGGGAAGCAGAAAACGCATGAAAGGGGCAGCGGCAAAAATGATACCCACTTCATAGGGAGTATATGCAAGGTCCAGCAGTACTTTTGGCATGAAAATGACATAGATACCCACCAGGGCGAAATAAAAAAAGTAGTAAGCACCTAAAAGGGGTGAAAGGAGGGCAGGCGACAGTCTCATTTTTTGTCTACGACCGCTGTTGCAGAGAGGAGGTCATGCAGTGTTTTATGGTCTTTTCTAAAGAACATAAGCAGCCAGCCAAAAATTGTGAAAAAAGAGAGGATCGCGGCCGAATTTCGAAAAACGATGACCCCTAAAGAGGGTCTGGTTCGGGTGTGTGCATCAATGAGGGTGATATTGTAGGCACGGTATCCGGGTGTTTGTCCCGTCCTGTACATAAAGAGCGTCTGTACGATGATCAAAGGGACAAGTATATAGATCCAGCCTGCCAGTTTATGCTCGGCAAAATCTTCTCTGCCGTCCATCACAAGATAGAAAACGATATACATGATCGGCATCAGCAGCATAAAGGCATCGGTCAAAAAAGCCTTTATTTTCAATCCTGCTGAAGTATAGGCGGGGTTGTCGGCGGCAGGCGTGTTTGGAGCCTGCTTTTTCTGCCTGCCCTGTTTGATATCTCTAAAACGCTGTTTCGCCATTAAAAATCCCAGATCACGGCGGCATAGGGACCGGAAAAATCTATATCTGCATGAAATCCGTCTGTCAGGTCGTCGCTGTCGAGATAAAATGATTTATAGCCGGCTTCCAGACCGACACCCATGGCCAGGGTATACCGTGCAGAGAGTTCATAGTCATAGGCAACAAGGTCCCAGTAGCTGACGGCATTGGCTTCAAGCTGCAAAGAGAGATCTGTTGCAGGCACATTGAAGCGGGCCTTTCCGTAAAGCATCGGCGCCCAGGTGGAGAAACCTACATGTTCGCGCTTCAGATTGTTATTGACAGTGATATCGCCGGTGAGGTACCTCAGTGTAAGTCCTGCATCCATTTCCATCCAGTTGTCAAGCACTTCATAATAGAGTGTCACATCCGTAAAGTCAAGAGAGAGGCTGCTGTCAATGGTTCCGTCAAAGTCGACAATATCCCCCCATGAAAAAAGCTCCACATGGCTGCTACCGTCATGCGACAATGCAGTATAGCTCAATTTCACGTTGGGAAGCAGAGGAAAAGGGTGTTCAAGATAGGTTTTGAAAAAGAGGTCCTGCTTTTCACTAAAGCCCAAAGTCTCTTCCATATCGGAAGCGGTTCCCCTGTAGGAAGCGCTGCCGCCGGGAGCATGATTGAAGAAGCCGAGAGAGGCTTCGCCTCCTATGGCGTCGGCATGCACCTGGCTAAGGCTCACTAGGGCAGAGAACAGCACTGCTTTAAAGGTTCGCATCTATTGTAACCCCTGCGTCATTGTAAAGATAGGGAGCAGCATTGCCGAGACGATGATACCCACCACAAGGCCGATAAAGAGCATCATAAAAGGTTCAAGCAAACCTAAAAGAAGTTTGAGCTTGTCCTCATTCTCTTCTGCGTAAAGTGCCGAGGTGTTGTGCAGGATCTGTGCCACTTCACTGGACTCTTCTCCCAGGGCCAGAGACTGCATGAAGTTACGTTTGAGCTTCACCCCTTTTGAGAGCTGAAGAGAGTTCGAGAGTTTGTTCCCCTCCAGTACTTTCACAGAGGCTTTTTCGAACAGGTCCCTGAGGCCGTAATTGCCAAAAGTGGCCTTGGCCAATTGCACCGCCTGAGCATAGGCGACTCCCGAGCTCAGCATCAGGGAGAGGATGTAGGAGAACCTGCCCAATTCATGGTTTTGGATCAGTGTACCCAGTACAGGCATTTTCAGCAGCAGGGAATCAACGATACGGTGAAAAGTATCCAGTTTGGCATAGGAGAGTTTGAACGCAACGATCACAAAAAGAATGGTGACAATGATAGCCACATAGTGGGCGGTCAAAAAGTCGCTGAGTCCGAGTACAAACTGTGTGATCGGAGGGAGTTCCTGCCCTGTATCCTCAAAGATCTCTGTGATCTTGGGCACCACAAAAGCGATAAGAAAAGAGGTCATACCGATGGCAACGGTAAAAATGATGGCAGGGTAGGTCATAGCGCCTTTGACCTGTTTCTTCACCTTGTTCTGTGCGGAAAAAAAGTTTCCCATGTTGGTCAACACCTCGACCATTTTTCCGCTCTGCCCGGCCACATTGAGACTTTGGAGAAAAAATTCCGGGAGGGTATAGACCTTTTGCGTATTCAAAGCATGGTAAAGGGACTTCCCTTCATCGATCATCGTTTTGAGAGAGTTGAGAAAAGAGACATATCTCTTTTCTCCCTCGTGCTGGTTCTCAAGCAGTTTGATGGCCGTAAGAATGGTCATGCCCGAGTGTAGATAGGAGGAGAGCTCCTTGGAAAAGGTGCTCAGCAGTTCTCCGGGCATCTGTCGCTTGGAAAAGGCTTCAAGCGAAAACTCTTTGGTGGGGGTAAGCCCTTCATGGTAGATATGCTGCGTGCGGAGTTTCTGAGCCGCTTCTTCTATAGAACTGGCTGTGACAGTACCTTTGACCTTTTTCCCTGTTTTGTCAAAACCTTTATACTTAAAAAGCATCCGCGCTGTGTCCTTGCTGTTGATTAGAAGTATTATAACTTTTTTAGCTGTATCTTGCTATAGTACAGGATGAAACGATTTGCCGCACGCTATTTTTTGCTTCTCCTCCTCCTGTTCGCGCTGCTGTATGCGGATACCAATATCGTTGCAAGCTCCATCAATGAGGCACAAACGGCACTCACGCTTTTTTTTCTGGGTCTTTTTTTAGAACCTGCACAGCTGCAGGGGATAGACATCTGGATCAACCCGCACTATAAGATCATTATTGACCAGGCATGCAACGGTATGATACCTATACTCTTTTTATTTGCCGCGATACTCGCATACCCCTCTTCTGTGCGGCATAAGGTCGTGTGGATGGGCTTGGGATATCTACTCTTTACACTGGTGAATATACTGCGTATTCTGCTGGTGGTCTATTTTGTAAAGCAGGAGGAGGGGCAGGGGAACTTCTATTGGTCCCACGACCTTTTGGGTAATGCCCTGTTGATGGGGGTGGGGCTGGGGCTGTTCATCGCATTTATCAAAACATCCAAAAGGTTAAAACCCCTCTAGTTTCAGATGATAGTAGATAGAAGAGTGCTTTCCCTTCAGCATCACAGCATTCGCAGTGGCAGTAGGTGCCCCCTCCTCTTCGGCAGGAATAAGCTCTACGGGTTCGGGGATAAAGATGTCTCTCTCGGTCTTCTTCAAGATCTCACGGCTCTCCTGCTCTTGCACTTTGAAGAGCCCGCCCAAAACATCATAGGCTGTTTTGGTATCCTGATGGTAGCTAAAAATAGCAGGGTCCACAAAGAGTGAATCCTGTAAAGCGCGTTTGTTCCTCTCTGAGATATAGACGATCTGTTCATGGCTGCTTGTATGCAGTTTCAGTACAGGAATGATCGCAAGAGAAATGATGATCACAGAGATCAGGATCTCAATAATGGTGAAGGCAGGGCGCAAGGTTCTCAGGTCCGATCTTTTCAATAGTATGCTCCGCTGTCGGAAACGGTTCTGCTGTTTCTCAGCCAATGTTCTTCTGCCTCTTCCACAGACAAGAACCTTTGGGGTTCTCCAAAAAAAGCAGGAAGGAAATAGGCCCCCTCATCGTTTTTCAGGATCATCTGCGTAGCGCTCCCATTGGTATAGAAATTCATGACCAGACAGATCTTCTGGTCCTCGTATCTGCCATACTCTATCTGGGTGAGTGTATCGAACCGGTCAAGGGTGTACACCTCAATTTCTCCAAGGTCAATAGGACCCGTATACTCCTCAAAAGCAGAAGTCACATCTTTTCTAAGATAACAGGAGCGGCACTTGTTGATGCAGAGCAGCGTGGCCTGTCCCTCAAAGAGTTCCGATGAAGTGATCGTGGATTTAAGTGTCAGAGGGGTCAGTGCTTTGGGTTTTGGTTTGCCTATCTCCACTCCCTCGAATCCAAGAAAATAGACGATAGAGAGTATGAGTATCACAATAAGGAGTTCGATCAGTGAGAACCCCTTGCGGATCGTATATCTCTTGAGACAGGACATAGGGATGGCTTATTTATTGCATTCGCTAAAAAGTATGTCCCTGTTGCTGTCTTCTCCTCCTTCTTTCCTGTCAGCGGCAAAAGAGATCAGTTCGAACTCAGTACCCTTTTTGATATAGACAAAAGGTGTTTTCCACGAGTCTTTAGGCAATGCTTTCAGGTAAGGGGTGGCACGGTAGTTGGGGTATTTGTCCTCATCGGGGTTGCTCAAAAGTGCCTCGATCCCCTCTTCGGTGTCAGGGTAGGTTCCGTTATCTAGTTTGAACATGTCCAGCCTTTTGCCCACATCGTTCATCTTTAAACAGACGGTATCCCTTTTTGCCTCATCTGCGGCATCCATAAGCCCCGGTGCCACCACGGCAACCAGCCCTCCAAGGATAACGATAACGATCAGTAGTTCTATCAGAGAGAAACCGGCTCTCATCGGTGTAGGTTGTTTCATGTGCATCCTTTAGTTTGCTTGGGTATAATTTTTAGTGTTAGTTGTACAAATTTTACTTTAATAGAGCTTTTAGATGGATAAAACCCACAGTACCCCGATGATAGCGAAGAACAGAGAGGGTTTCGCCCTTTTGGTCACCTTGTCTGTCTTATCGGTCGTCATTGCATTGGCGACTGTTCTTTTGAGCTATTTTGATGAGGTCCAGCAGGATTCAAGCGATACCAAAGCACTTATACAGGCAGATATATACCATACAAATATAACAAATATATTTCAAGGTTTTAAAAATAAAGAAACACTTTTTTCTGTACTATACAGTACGGCATTGCCTCTGCGTACGGAAGATGAAAGGTTTTCACTGGTGTTGCAATGCGACCCTTTGTATAAAGGCGTGAACATCAACTGGCTGGGACTGGAAAACAACAGTCAAAAAACGGCACAATATACCGTAGCCCAGGAGCTTTTTGACACCCTTGCCCTGGAGTATACTATCGAGGATGCAGGAAGACTGCGGGAGATGCTGATCGAAGAGATAGGAAACGAAAACAAACCGGTGCAAAAAGAGCAAAGCAGACTTCACCAAAAAAACGGTATTATATCTTATCATCAATTTGCAGCGATATTGGAGAGATATCAGTTTGAAACGGATGACTCCGAGATTGGAACGGTCCCTTGGGAAAAATATTTTAGTTTTTCTCCCCAGGCAGAAAAGATAGATGCCAAATACAGTTCGCCGGAGCTGATCGCTTATCTTTTTGATATCGATGTGGAAACGGTGAAAGAGTGGTCCTCTTTCCCAGAAAGAGGCTCGCTGGAGGATTTTGTGCGTGAGAATGGCGGGGAGTATACTGAAAGAAGCAATATCCTGGCAGGCAAGACATTTGTGGAGGCAGCCGGATGCTCTGTGTCGTATGCGCTTGCAGAACAGCAGTACAGGTTTAGGTTTGAATACATTGACGGAGAGGCAAAACATTTTGAATTTTATGGGAAATACTAAAGAGTTGATCTTTGCGCATCCGGCCATGAAGCAAGCAAGCCTGGCAGAGACCGTCAATGTCATGCTGCCGCCGCAGTTCTATACACTCAAAAAAGAAATACTGCCTATCAAGTATGCCTATCAGGCCAAGCGTATCGCTCCTTCGCTGTTCGAGGGATTGCTTGAAGAAGGCAGAGACTATGATTATATGGTGTGGAAAGAAGAAGAGGCATGGGTCTTTCTTGCCTATGATATGGAAAAGATCACGACATTTTTGCAGAGCAAAGGGTTTGCTCCGGAAAATATCTCAAAGATCTTTTTCGCACAGCAGTCGGCTGCTCTTTTTGACAAACCTTTCGCTTTGGGAGAGAATGAAGCACTGGTATCACTGGACGATGTGGTCGTGGTGGTTCCAAGAGCGGTACTGAGCGAAGAGGAAGAACCTTCTTTGGTGTTTGACAACCGCTTCACTCCTAAAAAAGGGGTGGTGCTGCCGGGTGCCTATGGTTCTGTGATCAGCAGGAGACAGGCTTCGATACTTGCAGCGGTCTTTACGATTTTTTCCCTTATGTTCTTTGTGGAGGGCTGGCGGTACGGCGACACAATCAAAGCAGAAGAAGCGCAGCTGCAGGCATTGCTCGAGGCTTACCCCTCTTTGCAGAGCACCTACAAACGGGACAGTATCCTTGCAAAGTACAGAACGATCGATACCGCAGAACGAAAGAAACGCGAAACTGTCAAAATAGTATCGGAGCTGATCTTCAAAGGAGTGATACTGACATCATTCGAGATGGACGAAAAGCGCTTCAGGGTACAGTTTGCCTGCAAAGATGCAGGGGTAGCCAAACGTGTAAAAACATTGGCGCAAAAGCACCAACTGAATGCTGCCGATGTGGCAGGGAGCAATGATGTCAGGATCGAGGGCGCCCTATGATGTGGAAAAAATACCAGAATGAACTGATCGTATTGGCTGCATTCCTGCTGATGCTGATCGGATATGGATACAAATCCGCACAGGTTTCTGCCCAGGCCGATATGATGGCGGAAGTAAAGCGCTCTGCCGGAGAGATCAGAGAAGTGGTTGCTCTGCAGAAGATATGGTCTGATACAAAGACCGGCAAAAAGGTGGAACAGCTTCATACGGTTGCCCCCCAGGCCAAGGTAAAATGGAGCAATAAAAGTAAAAAGGTGACAGCGACCTATACAGATCTTACGGCAAGAGAGTTAAACCAACTGGTCACAAAGATATTAAATGTAGCCGTAGAGATACAGACGCTTAACATTGTCAAGAAAGCTTCATCCTATGATGTGGAGTTCAAATGCAAATGGTAAAAAAGGGTATTGTCCTCATGATCGTACTGTGGCTGAGCATACTTGTGTTGATGCCCAAGCAGGAACTTTACTACAAGCTTGAAGAGGCGCTTGCAGCCTATGATATAAAGTTGAATGAAAAAACTATCGACACAGGACCGTTCTCTCTCACTCTCAAAGATGTCACGCTCTATGCAAAAGGGATCAATGTGGGAACCATCAAAGAGGTGAAGCTCTTTACCTTGCTTTTTTACAATCGTATGGCACTTGAATCGCTTCACCTGGATGACTCCCTGAAAAACATGATGCCGCAGGAGACAGAGCAGGCAGCGGCAGTCTATTCTCTCTTTTCTCCTCTCGGAGTCTCCCTGGAGGCAAGCGGCTCTTTTGGCAACATGGAAGGTTTCGCGGACCTGAAGGAACGAAAAGTACGTTTGGATTTCAATGAGAGCAAAAACATAGAGATGCTAAAACCCCAATTGAAACAAGATGAGAAAGGATGGTTCTATGAAACCTCTTTTTAGCCCCCAGATACTGAAAGGGGTGTGGATGCTGCTGGGTATACTGCTTGTGGTAAAAATGCTCTGGTTTGCCGTAGAACTCCTGTGGCTGCCTACAGCGGGCGTTCAGCACAGTGAAGCAAAAGGCCCCAAAGCCCTCTACTACAGAGTGAAACTGAGCCCCAGTGAAGCACCCGCTCCTACAGCACAGCAAAAACCGTTGGAGACGGCAGGGAGCATTAAAGATATCACCCTTTTGGCCATCTACAATGCTTCGGATACTACCGTCGTGACAATAGAGCATAAACGTAAAACAAAGGTCCTCTCCAAAGGAGAAGCGATCAATGGATTTGTCCTTGAGGGGGCGGGAAATGACTATGCGACATTCAGTAAAGACGCGAAAACCTATAAAGTTGATTTGATGATCAAAACCAAAGGCGCTGCAGGCATCAAAAGTGTCACGCCTTCATCGGCAGGAACGCCATCCAGTGAGGTAGAGGGTAATGTGATCGATGCAGGAGACTACAAGATCGTTGACAAGTCACTGGTGCAGCATTACGCTAAGAACATGGATGATATATACAAAAACATCGGCATCACAGAAGTGAAAAAAGGCAATGTGCTGGAGGGATTCCGTGTCACCTTTATTCGAAAAGGTTCCCCTTTTGAGAAGCTTGGGATGAAAAGAGGCGATGTCATTAAGGCAATTAACGGTCAAAAGATCGATAATTACAATGTTGCTTTTGACATCTATAAAAATATTGAAAATATCGACAACCTGACACTGGTGATTGAAAGAGGAAAAGAAGAAATGGAGTTGGAATATGAAGTTAACTAAAATTGTTATGGGTATATTGATCGTATTGTCTGCGGGGTTGCATGCGGAAGAGGAAACGGTAGATGTGAACTTTCGTGACCTGAGTGTCAAAGATTTTATCGAGATGGTTTCGAAAATCACACAAAAGAACATTCTGATAGAAGCAGACCTTAAAGGGCAGATCAACTTTGTATCCACAAAGCCGATCAAAAAAAGTGCGCTCTTCTCTCTGGCAAACTCTATTTTGAGCAGCAAAGGCTTAACCATCATCGATCAGGGCGAGTACTACAAGGTGGTCAAAGGCACGGATGCGGCAGGAGAAGGACTGGATGTAAGCAGCTCCGTCAAGGGGGAGACGATGAAGACCGTCATGTTTCCTTTGAAGAACACCAACGCAGCCGTACTTCGTGCAAAGATCAAGCCGCTTTTGAACAGAAGTGCTCAGGTGATCTCTTTCAAGGAGAACAATGTTTTGGCCGTCACGGCGACCCCAAGGGTACTTGAATCCATCTCCAAAGTCATCAATGCCGTAGAGGTGACAGGTGAAAAGAAATCCGTGGTGGTCAAACTGAAAAACGCAAACGTGAAAGATGTCTACGCCAATGCGCAAAATATGGCAAAAAAGATCTTCCCCCAAACGATCGAGAGTGAAACGGTCGATATCTTTAAAGATGATGCGACCAACTCCATTATCCTGGTAGGACAGCCCAACAACAATAACAAGATGATCCGGTATATCAGGCAACTTGACATCAAAGGGGAGAGCACCACCCAGCAGATGCATGTCATCAGGCTCCAAAACTCCAACGTGGAAGAGATGGAGAAGATCATGAGCCAGCTGATCTCACAGATGAACGACGTTGCGGTAAAGGCACCAGCAAAAGGCAGTACCCCGCCAAGCAAAGCCATGGTGGTCTCGGATATCGAGAGAAATGCACTGATCGTACTTGCGACAGCAGAACAGATGAAGAACATCAGAGAAACCGTGAGCAAGATCGATATTCCTAAAGTGCAGGTGTATGTCAAAGCACGTATTGTGGAGATCAATACGGATCTGGCAGAACGTATAGGGTTGAGCTACGGATTTGAAGGGGGCGCCATCACTTCCCAGGGGCTTTTCTCTGCCGCGGCCAATATGGGTGCCTCTTCATTGATGGTCTCTCCGACACTGCTCGGGTTTTTGAATAATCAAACAACCACTCTAGTGGGAGAAACGGTTGTGACAAGTACTGAAAGACCATTCCAATTTGATTCTGGTATTTCAGAAGTCTTCGCACTGGGGGCAAAGATCGACCTCCTCAAACAGAACGGCGCTGCGCATATCCTGAGCGAACCGTCGGTGCTCTGTACCAACAACAAAGAGGCCTCTGTGCAGGTAGGACAGACCCAGTCCATCCTGACACAGGCACAGCAGACTACACAGGGACAGGGGAACATCATCAACAACTACTCAAGAGAGGACATAGGGATCACGCTGAAGGTCAAGCCGAGACTCTCAAGCAACAATCAGGTTACGCTCGAAGTAGAAGCGGAGATCGAAGATATCCTGCCTGGGTCCAGTGCTTCTGCGGACCGCCCGACCACCACCAAGCGTAAAGTCACGACCAATGCCATTGTCAACAATGGCGAAACGATCATTCTGGGAGGGCTCATCAAAAGTGCTGGAGGGAAAAATGTCACCAAAGTGCCGATCTTGGGTGAGATCCCTATCCTGGGAGAGCTCTTTACCACAAATGCAGAGGTGGACACAAAGGTCAATGTAGTGATCTATCTTACCCCGTATATCGTAAGAGAGAGCGGAGACCTGCAGCGTCTGCGTGAAGCACTGAATGAGCTTGAGAACATACAGACCAAGTATAATGCCTATGTTCGAAAAGGGTTGAATCAGGCGGCAGGCTATGAAGAGGATGAGGTCGTCTCAACGGTACCGGCGAGCAGAAGAATACAGAGAAATCCCAAAAGCAACCTAAGTATCCTGGATGAGGAAGTGTAATGCGGTTTCCTCGTCTTCAGGATGTCAACCTTGAACCGCTCTGGGAAGAGGAGATCAACCATAAGCTCGCACTGAAGCACTCGCTGCTGTTCTCTCTGATCGACGGGGTCGAAACATGCATCGTCGAAGAAGCGACCCTGGGAGATGCGCTGAACTATTTTGCAAAACTCTCATTGGACTACCCTGTCACGATCGTGGATGCAGGGAGTTTCCAAAGACTGAAGAACAAATTTTTAGAGATCCAAACGGGAAGTGACTTTGAAGCCATGGCGACCACTTCCGAGGAGCTCATAGAGGCGGAGTCGGATCTGCTGGAGTTCATCCGCAATTCACAGGACCTGCTTTCAAGCGAAGAGTCCGCGCCTATCATCAAACTGGTCAACTCACTCTTTTTCCAGGCGCTGCAGAAAGGGGCAAGTGATATCCACATCGAGAGCGGAGAGCGAAAAGGCGAGGTACGTTTGCGTATAGACGGTGCGCTCAAAAAGCATCTTGATCTTGAAAAGAGTATCGTGACACTGGTGATCAACCGTATCAAAGTCATATCAAGCCTCGATATCTCAGAGAAAAGAGTACCTCAGGATGGACGTACACAGCTGGCAATTTCCGGCAAAACGATCGATGTGAGGGTTTCCATCCTGCCAACCTACCATGGTGAAAGGATCGTTATGCGTATACTTGCGCAAACGGAGCATATCCCCACACTCGAGTCTTTGGGCTTTGCAGAGGAGGTTACCCGGGACCTTTACAGACTGCTGAACCATGCCCATGGGATGATACTGGTCACAGGTCCTACCGGTTCAGGGAAGTCCACCACACTCCATGCATGCCTGCAGCATGTATCAACCCCGGATAAGAACATCATTACCGTAGAAGATCCCGTCGAGTACAATGCGGACAATATCTCTCAAATACAGGTGAACACCAAAGTAGGGCTCACTTTCGCGGCAGGGCTGCGTTCTATTTTGAGGCAGGACCCCGATATTATCATGGTGGGGGAGATACGTGATAACGAAACAGCAGAGATCGCACTGCGTTCAGCATTGACGGGGCACCTGCTTCTTTCTACACTGCATACCAACGATGCAACCTCTGCCCTGAGCCGCCTTATGGATATGGGCATAGAGAACTTTCTCATCTCTTCAACGCTCCTGGGAGTACTGGCACAAAGGCTTACACGTAAACTTTGCATACACTGCAAAGAGGAGACAAAGCTGGCCCCTGCCATAGCGCAGGAGATAGGTGTGCCTGAAGACCAGTGGTATTTCAAGGCTGCAGGATGCAAAGAGTGCGACTTCACAGGCTATAACGGCAGACAGGCCATCGGTGAACTTTTCATTATCGATGATGATGTGAAAACCATGATGAAAGACGGATATAATGATTATCAGGTCAGAGAGGTCATGAAAAAGAGTGGCATGAAAACGATCTCCGATAAGCTTAAAGAGATGCTTCTGGCAGGAGAGACAAGTTACGAAGAAGCCATTCGTGTCGGACTGATGGACGGCTGAGGCAGATGTCCGACCGTAAAGCATTCACCCTTTTGGAAGTACTGATATCGATTGCCCTTCTGGGTATCGTCATTGTGGCACTTTTCAGCGCTGTGGATATGCTGCAAAACTCCAACCAGCATCTCGCAAAATACCTGAAAAGGTCCAAAGCGGTGACCAATGTTACCAAAGTGTTGTATCTGGACATAGTAAGATCCGACGGCAATATTACGATCCAAAAAGATGAATTCAGCAGGCTATGTATGGAAGAGACTCAAAATTCGCTTTATGCCCTCCCTTCGGCAAAAGTATGCTGGATTGTACTGAAAGAGAAGAATACATTGGCCCGTATAGAGGGGAACGGCTATCAGTTACCGGCAAGGACCGAAGCAAAAGTTCAACTGGACCCTGTGATGTCAGAGTTGGAACTTTTTGATATCTATCATGAAAAAGATAAAGTCCTGGTCCTAATGCAGCAAAAAGGAAAAGAACCCATCAGCTTTATGGTACAGGGAATTGCCAAACCGCTGCCAAAGAAGCGTGAAGCGGAAACACCCCCGCCCGCTTCTGCACCATCGCAGACCCAAACAAACTAAACAAACTTTCGCTAAAATAGACAGCAGTTATTTTGATCAGAAAGGGTTTCGGGATGCAGGAGATCTATGAAAAGTTGGGGCTGTTCTATCTGGGAAAAGATATAGACCGGCAAAGTATGGAGGCCAAAGAGGCGCTGACACTGCTCAAGAACAAGAATTTCACGACCCATGCCGCTATCATAGGGATGACAGGTTCTGGAAAAACAGGGCTTGGTGTAGGTATCATAGAAGAAGCGGCTATAGATAATATACCTTCTATTGTCATCGATCCCAAAGGAGATATGGGAAACCTGTGTCTGACAGATCCGAGCTTCTCTCCCAGTGCATTCGAGCCATGGGTAGAAGATGAAGCTAGATCCAAAGAGGCAGACCGTGCTGCCTATGCCGAAAAGATCGCTGCCATGTGGAAAGAAGGCATAGAGAGCTGGGACCAAACGACGCAGCGCGTGCAAAAATTTCATGAGGTGAAAAAAACCATCTATACCCCGGGCAGCACTGCAGGGATACCCGTCAATGTGATGAGCTCGCTCGAGGTACCGCCTGCACAGATCATGGAAGAGGGCGATACCTTTGCCTCCTATCTCAAAAGTACCACGACCTCCTTGCTCTCCTTGGTGGGTATTCACGCGGACCCGCTAGAGTCAAAAGAGTATATCCTCCTTGCCCAGCTCATCACCACATCCTGGATAGCCAACGAGGACCTGAACATAGAAACGATCATAGGAAAGATCCTTGCTCCGCCGTTCTCAAAGATAGGCGTTTTAACGCTGGATGACTTTTATCCGCAGGACGAACGTTTTAAGCTGGCAAGCAAATTCAATGCGCTGCTCGCCAGTCCGAGCTTTTCGCTTTGGCTGCAGGGGGAGAACCTGGATATCCAAAAGCTGTTGTACGATGAAGAGGGTAAAGCAAAAATTGCGATCTTTTCCATCTCCCATCTGAATGATGACGAGCGTATGTTCTTTGTCACCTTGCTGCTCAACAGATACATCGCATGGATGCGTCGCCAAAGCGGTACCTCCGCACTGAAAACACTGCTCTATATGGATGAGATCTTCGGATTTTTCCCTCCCACAAAGAATCCGCCAAGCAAAGAGCCGATGTTGCTGCTTCTCAAACAGGCAAGAGCGTTTGGCGTCGGTGTGGTGCTCAGTACCCAGAACCCTGTAGATCTGGACTATAAAGGACTTTCGAATATAGGTACATGGTTTGTCGGCAGGCTGCAGACCACACAGGATATAGAGAGGGTCATAGATGGGCTGGAAGGAAAAGTCGGTTCAACGTTTGATAAGAAAGAGATCAAGATGCTTTTGTCAAACCTCCAAAAGAGAACTTTTTTTCTCAAAAGTGCACATCTGGATGACATCAGGCTGTTCAGTACACGCTGGGTGCTGAGCTACCTCAAGGGCCCGCTGAAAAAAGAGGAGATATCTACACTGATGGAGGCGCAGAAATCTCTTCAGCATGCAGAGGTGCAGAGCGGAGAGAAGATACTTGAGAAGAGCACTCCTCTGAAAAGTTATCAAAATGTCGATGCGTCTATCCCTCAATACTACGAACCGGATGCTTCAGGGCGAAATATATTCTCCCCGGCATTGGGAGCCAGGGCCAACATACATTTCTATCAGCAACAAAGAGGGATAGATCTGGATAGAACGCTTGAGATCTCTCTTCCTCTTGAGGAGGATCAGCAGCGCATAACATGGGAGGATGCCACAGAGGAGGCTCTTGGTTTTGACAGGTTTCCGCATACGGCACCTTCGAATGCAACGTTTTACCCTCTGCCTCAGATCGTGCTGGAAGACAAAGGATTAAGAAGGACCATCAGAGAATTAAAAGAGACACTCTACCGTGACCATGCACTGGAACTGCTGCGCTGCAGATCTCCCAAACTGGAGTCCAAAATAGATGAGACACGGAGTGACTTCATCGTGCGTCTGCAGGATATGCTTCATGAACAAAAAGAGATCGAGATAGAAAAACTTCAAATACGTTACGGGAAAAAGGAGAAAATGCTTCTAGAAAGGCTCTCTCGTGCCAAAGAGCGGGCAGAGAAAGAGTCCTCGGACTCTACGGGTTCCATGATAGAAGCAGGGATAGCGGTACTGGGTGCCCTGTTCGGGCGTCCAAGTCCGACAAAGATAGGCCGTGCAGTAAGCAAAGGAGGGAAGATACTCAAAGAGCGTGGAGAGATGAGCAGGGCGGAAGAACGTATCTACAGTATTGAAGAAGCATTGGAAGCGCTGGAAGTTGAACTGGAAGAGAAAATAGATCTGTTAAATGAAAAGTACAGTGCGGATCATTGCGAGATAGAGACATTTAGCATAAAACCAAGAAAAACAGATATAGATGTAGAGATATGTGCTGTGGTATGGAGAGTGAGGAACGTTTAATGATCGTGAATGGTTTCACGATCATAGTGACGGAACCGGAATAGTTCCCTCTGACCAACGGGTGGAAATGCCCTTGGGGTGCGGAACGCAGCGAAGCCATCAAGGCAAAGCGTTAGCCTTTGCTTCCCGGTTTAATGGCCGTACTTCCCTCTTTGCACATAGGGCACTCTTCTGGCGCATACATTTCAAAGGTAAAATCCTCAAGCGAGAACAGCGGTATATCATCCGGAAGACTGCACGCTTCTTTGGCATCGATATCGCTGCCCACACGCTTGCAGAAGCCTCGGTTCGCCAGTGAGGCAAACGCTACGACCACACCGCCCAGCGCTTCTATGGCTTTTGCCGCTTTTAGCGCCGAACCGCCTGTCGTGATGATATCTTCACAAATAATGATCTTCTCGCCTTTTGCGACTTCAAAACCACGACGCAGCTCCATACCGCCATCCACCTTTTCTACAAAGATGGAACGCACATCCAGAGAACGGGCCAGCTCATAGCCTGCAAGTACTCCGCCTAACGCAGGGGCACACACGGTATCTACTTCAATTCCGTGCGAGCGTATCATCTCTGCCAGGGCATCGGTGAGCAAAGAGGCTTTTTTGGGATATTCAAGCACTTTGGCACTTTGAAGGTATCGGTTCGAGTGATTGCCGCTTGCCAGAAGGAAGTGCCCTTCAAGCAAAGCATTGGCATCCTTGTAGGCCTGTTCTACATCATAAGATTTTTGCATGCCTATACCTTAAGGATATCCGCTTCTTTGATTTTAAAAGCCTCATCTACTTTGACTACATGCTCATCGGTCAGTTTTTGTATCTGCTCTTGCGCTTTTTTAGATTCATCTTCACTGATCTCTTTGTCTTTTTCAAGCTTTTTGACCTTGTCGTTCCCGTCTTTTCTGACATTTCTGATAGAGACTTTTGCATGCTCGGTCATCCCTTTTGCCTGCTTCACGATCTCTTGTCTCTGCTCACTTGTCATTGGCGGGAAAAAGAGTTTAATGAAGTCACCGTCATTGTTGGGATTTACACCGATATTTGCCTCCTGTATCGCTTTTTCAATAGCTGGAAGCAGAGACTTTTCCCAAGGCGTGATACTGATGGTCGTCGCATCGGTAGCGATGACATTTCCTACCTGATTGAGTGCCGTCATAGTACCGTAATAATCTATTTTGATATTGTCTACGATACCGGTAGTGACCTTCCCTGTTCTGAGTGTTGCAAAGTCACGCTTAAGGGCATCGATAGCCTTTTGCATATTTTCTTTTGTCTGTTCGAAAATCTCATCTAACATAACGTTCTCCTTATTGAACCTTTTGATGTTGTGACCGCCTGGAGCATACCAGGAAGTTCAGTTATGATTTAGGGAATTTTACCCTTTTTTACCTTGTTATGTATTTAGAAGAGGAAGGGGGAGAAGGCATCAAGAAGAAGGAAAGACTTCTTGATGTATGACTAGTTGGCAGAGGGTGCTACCGGTGCTGCTGGTACCGTATTTTCTGGTGTTGCCGGTGCTGCCGGTACAGCTGCATTGTTTTCAGGTATGATCGTGTCTGCGACAGATGCAGTGCTTTCGGTAGTATACAGGTAGCCCAATGCCAAGGTATTGACGATGAATGCAAACGCAAGGGTAAACGTAAGTTTTGCAAGGAACCCCGTCGGTCCTTTTGCTCCAAATACAGATTCGTTACTTCCGCTGTATGCGCCAAGCCCTATGCTTGAACTTTTCTGCAGCAGTACTGCGATTGTGATTGCCAGTGCAAGTACGATTTGTACGATTAAAAGTGTTGATGTCATCTATGCCTCTTTATGTTGTTGGATAGCCCATTAAATTTGGGTATAATTTCGGCGATTATACCCAAAATAGGTTGAAATGGCGATGAATATCCCATTTTCGTATACAAGGAGGGACCGGTGCCTAATGCCATTCAAGAGTTTTCCCGGTTTGCACACCAATACGATACCTATAATGTGATCCAGGCAGAAGTGGCCAAGTCACTGGTAAAACAGCTTCCCCGTACCCATTATACGACGATCATAGATATCGGGTGCGGCAGCGGGGAAGTGTACAGAAATATAGAAAGAACGAAGGTCTCTTTTGACCGTTTCATGGCACTGGACTCTTCAGAAAAGATGCTGGAACTGCACCCATCCGGCCCTGAGATCGAAAAATTATGTGCTGATTTCAACAAGCCTGAAACATTTGAGACCTTTTCCCTGGAACCGCCCAGCCTGATACTCTCCTCTTCTGCTTTGCAGTGGAGCAAAGACCTGGACTTTACGCTCTCTGAGATCTCAAAAAAAGCATCACAGGCCTATTTTGCCATCTTCACCTCCAACACCTTTAAAACGTTGCATCAGACAGCCAAGATCACCTCCCCTATCTACAGCGAAAATGTACTGAGGTCCACGATAGAGAGATATTACCATGCCGCGTTTGAAATAAAGGAGTACAGACTCCATTTTGAGACCGTACGAGAGATGTTCAGCTATATCAAAAAAAGCGGGGTAAGCGGAGGAGATAAACAGCTGACCTATACGCAGATGAAGCAGCTTATGAAAAGGTATCCCTTGGCGTATCTGGAGTTTGAAGTATTGTTTGTCAAAGCAAGATCTTTGACCGCACCTTCCGCCTAAGATCTACGGCAGGGCAATGTAAGCAAGAGAAGCGGCATCTCTCAGAGATGCAGGCTTCTTTTAAAAAGGCTTCTTTAGTCTTCGTTCCCGAAAATACCGAGAAGCTGTAGCAGTGCAGTGAACATATTGAGGAAGTCCAGGTAAAGGGACACCGCTGCATCTACAGGCGAGTCATAGGCTCCATTCGCGATGTTCTGTGTATCATAGATGGTAAAAATACTGAATAACAGTAATATTCCTGCTGTGATGATCACATGCATCAGCGGGCTTTGAAGGAGGAACATATTCACAAGTGATGCGATGATCACCACGATCAGTGTGATGAAAAGCGGTTTCCCCCAACTAGCGTAGTCTTTTTTGCTGTTGATCGCAAACAGGCTCAACGCACCAAACAGTACAGCGGTCATCAGAAACGCATTCCCGATCACGGCACCATTGCCCGCACCGATGAGTGAAGCCAAAAGCGGTACCAAAGAGACACCGGTCAAAAATGTGAATGCGAAAAGCATTGCCAGGTTCAGTCCGGCCTTCCCTCTTGACATGCTAAGTCCAAAGAAAAGTATCAAAAGCTCAGCACCAAAGATGAACCATTTGTATTGCATGATGGTTTCAGCATAAGGCATCGTTACATAAGCCCCCGCAGCAGCAGCGATCATGCTCGCAGCCAGCAGCTGGTACGTTTGTTTCATGAAGCTTACAGATGCGCCTTCTTGAACGTATCCAGCTTCTGTCGATGTATAGTCTCTATCATATAAAGCCATAATAGTATTCCTTCACTTGTTAATTTTTATAGAAAGTATAGTCCACAGACATTAATCTAAGGTTAATAACACAATTTACTCTTTTTCTCTCAGTTCCTGTAGCGTTTTGTATTCATCTTTCGCTTCTTCCGCAGCCATCTTGTTACTCTCGATCTGGGTGCTGCTTTTCCGCTCTTCTGAAGAAGGCACTTCAGCGGTATCCATACATCCGGAGAGCATGTACAAAAACGGGAGTAGAAAAAATAGACGCATGGGCATTCCTTGAGTTGAGTATAGATATGAGAGCGGATTATAAAACACTCCAGATAAAATAGACATAAAGGGGCGGAATTTATATATTACTATGTAAGTAAATAAAAAAATTCAACAAATTTTGCATAAAAGGCGAAAAACCCTTGACAGTGAAGTGAATCGGTGCTATAATACGCGTCCACAAACACAGAGACCTTAACCGAGTTGGTTGAGAGAGTGAGAGTGAGTGATCTTTGACAACCAAATATAAGTAAACAAATCAACGTCTATTTGAGTTTTAATTTTACCAATTTTTAGAAAATT
>NZ_DATCSP010000056.1:0-17572 GCF_036568385.1 Sulfurovum sp.
AGGCTGGGGCTCAGGCATCTTGATCTCTTCAAAAGGAGGGATGATGATCTTCTTTTTCACCTTCTTCTCAACCTCTGCCATATCTCCTGCCAGACGTGTGTCCAGCCCCACAGAATTGTCCTCATTGTACTTTTCGATACGAGACATGGCGACGACACCGTCAAATGCATCACGACAGTAGAATATAGGACCTTTGTAAACAGGTCTGCAGAAATCATCTACAAATGAGCGTGTGAGTGCTGCCCCGCCCAGAAGGACAGGTATCTCCATACCCATCTCGGCCATCGTTTCAAGGTTCTCTTTCATCACCGCTGTGGACTTTACCAGCAGCCCTGACATTCCTATCGCCTGGATAGACTGTCTCTCTACGACATCAAGATACTCCTGGAGCTCTGTTTTTATCCCTACGTTCACGACTTTGAAGCCATTATTCGAGAGGATAATGTCTACAAGGTTCTTACCGACATCATGGACGTCACCTTTGACCGTACCTATCACCAGCGTGGTATCTGTCTCTTTTTCCTGTTTGGTCAAATACGGATTGAGATAATCCACCGTTGCTTTCATCGTCTCGGCACTCTGAAGTACAAAAGGAAGCTGCATCTGTCCGGAGCCAAAAAGTTCACCGACCACTTTCATCGCGTCGATCAGTATTTCATTGACGATCACATCCGGGTGTATCTGATGGCGGGCCTCCTCCACCAGCGGCAGCATCCGTTCTTTGTCCCCATCCATCAGAAGCTTTTTGATCTTCTCTTCGCTGCTCATGGCCTCATAGGCCTCATCTGCACCCTCATCTTCTACCACTGCATCAGCAAAATGGTCTATGAACTTAAAGAGCGAGTTCTCATCGGGTGTAAAGAGAAGCTCTTCACACACGGCAATGTCCTCTGCTGTCATTTTGGCCAGCGGGATGATGTGCTTCACATTGATGATCACCGAGGTCATACCTGCCTGGACACAGTGATGCAGGAAGACAGAGTTCAGGTAGAACCTCGCATGTTTTTCCAAACCGAATGAGATGTTTGAAAGCCCCAGTGTGGTGCCTACCTCAGGGTAGATCTCATGTATCTCCTTGATCGCATCATAGGCATTCTTCCCGGCGAACCTGTCTTCTTCTTCACCCGTACCCACAGTAAAGGCCAGCATATCGAACATAATGTTCTGAGGTTTCAGTCCATGTGTGTTCACGGCAAGATCATACATCCGTTTGGCCACAGCCACCTTCTTCTCTTTGCTCCTTGCCATCCCCTCTTCATCTATCACAAGGCAGACAAGCACGGCCCCGAACTTTTTGGCTAGCTTGCAATAGGTGGCAAAGTTCTCTTCCCCATCTTCAAGGTTCGTGGAGTTGATGATAGGCTTTCCGCCGATACACTTGAGCCCCTCTTCTATCGTATTGGGACGTGTCGCATCCGGCATCAGGGGAATCGGTATCTTCTGATTATAAAGCTCCATGACCGCGCGCATATCCTTGGCCCCGTCACGCCCCGCAAACTCTACGTTGACATCGAGCATATGTGCACCATCACGCACCTGCGCCTGACCTACGGTCAGTGTACCTTCATAGTCACTGGCCAGGATAAGCTCTCTGAATGCTTTTGAACCCGTCGCATTGGAACGCTCCCCTATCAGCAACGGTGCAGGTTCCTGAAACAGCTCTACCGTGTTGAACAAAGAGGCAACACTTGGATTGATGTTCCCTGTCGGTTTTTTAGGAATGATCGTTCCGACCGCTTTTTTAAGTGCCTGTATATGCTGTGGCGTGGTACCGCAGCATCCCCCTAAAAAGCTTACACCGTCGTACGCTGCGAACTCCAACTGTTTTTGCGTGAATTCATCTGGTCCCATAGGATAATAGGTATATCCCCCACGGTTCTGGGGCAACCCTGCATTCGCATGCACGGAAATGGGTATATCGCACAGTTCAGAAAGTGTTTTGAGGTGTTTTTTTACCTGGTCCGGTCCGGTACCGCAGTTAAAGCCAAGCGACAATATGTCAAACGGTTCAAGTATCGTCACAATGGTCTCCGCATTGGTACCGATAAGCATCGTACCGCTCAGCTCAATAGTGACCGAGACCATGATAGGGAGCTCAACTTCTCTCTCTTCATTTGCATCTTGACAGGCATGCAGCGCTGCTTTGATCTGCAAAGGGTCCTGACAGGTCTCTAAGAGAAAAACATCGCATCCGCCGTCTATAAGCCCGAGCGCAACCAGTTTATATCCCTCATACATTTCATCATAGTGAATGTGCCCTAGTGAAGGAAGCTTTGTGCCCGGCCCTATGGACCCCAGGACAAACTTGGGTGACTCTTGCGTGCCGTATTCATTACAGACCGCTTTGACAAGCTGCGCCCCTTTTTTAGAGAGCTCATACGCACGGTCTCCCATCTGATACTCATCCAGTACCCATGGCATAGTCCCAAAGGTGTTGGTCTTCAGCAGGTCAGCCCCTGCCATGGCATAGCGCTTGTGTATGCGGCCTATCAGTTCCGGTGCCGTATCGTTAAGCAGTTCATTACACCCTTCCTGATCTATCCCTTTGTCATCTATCCAGGCCTCGCTAGGGATTTCAAGGTCCTGTATCTGTGTCCCCATGGCACCGTCGATGACGAGTATTCGTTGTTCTAAAAGTGATTTAATCGTTTCTGTAATAGACAAAAATGACCCCTTTATCATAATTCTGTAATTGTAGCAGAGTATGTACGAAATATGGTTAAATATGGAGGTATTAGGTCAATTATAAGCTATAGATAGATACTATATTAACACATATTAAATGCTAAGCTGCGAAGCACATTTATAAAATGAGGATTGATTTAAGCCTTGGAGGGAAAATGGGGAAGACAGTTAAGAACACGATCACCGGTAAAGAGATCACCAAACCTGATCCAGTAGATGTAGAGGTGCCATTTGATGGCGGCGTAATGATCACAGAAACAGACACTGCAGGTATCATTACCTATGCCAACCGTAAGTTCCGAGAACTCACAGGCTATACCAAAGAAGAACTCATCGGGTCTCCGCACAGCATCAACAGACACCCTGACATGCCAAAAGCGGCCTTTAAAGAGTTATGGGAGACCATTAAAGATGGTCACTACTGGGAAGGCATTGTCAAGAATATGACCAGTGAGGGGAAACACTATCATGTGGTGGTCTGGATCAAGCCAAAACTGGATGAGGACGGCCATACCATCGGATATATCGCAGGAAGAAAGATCCCTGATAAGGACACACTGCAAAGGGCTTTAGACAAGTATAAGGTGATGAAGCAAGAGGAGATGTAGCGAATAGGCGAACGCCCATTCACTGCACACTGAAAACGCTATAAACTTTGTTTCGCTTTTTCCAATGCAGCGATCACTGCATCAATGTTCGCTTTGGGAATATGGACCTTCCAATCCGGTTCTTCAGCTCTGGCCTGGAGTGAGATACCGATACTTGCTACACTTTCACTCTTAGGACCATACGGTTCTGCTACAGTTGTAACAGTGATCTTACCGTCTTTGGTGCCGCTTAATGTCATTTCTTCTATTTTCGTTACTGTTCCGCTCATGAATACTCCTTCAATTTTTTAATGTAAACGATTATATCACAATTCTTGAACTATTTTTTACCCTTTAGCAATCCTGCGATCTTTGCCTGCATACGTAACCACATTTTATGCTCGATCGCAGGGAATCCTGCATAGGTTTTTCCGCCTTCGAGTGACTTGGTGACACCGCCTTTCCCTGCGATCGTTGCAAAGTCTCCGACCTTCAAATGGCCTGCCGTTGCACTCTGCCCGCCCATGACGACGTTTCTGCCCAAGGTGGTAGAACCCGCAAGCCCCACTTGGGCGGCGCAAAGAGAATGTTCCCCCACGTCACAGTTATGGGCGATCTGTATCAGGTTGTCCAGTTTTGTCCCTTTACGGATATAGGTGGTCCCAAATACCGCTCTGTCTATCGCGCAGTTCGCACCGATCTCTACATTGTCTTCCACCACGACATTTCCATTCTGGTAGATCTTGACATGTTCGCCCTGTTTGGTATGTGCAAAACCGTAGCCGTCGCATCCTATCACCGTACCGCTGTGGATCATACATCCTGCACCGATCCTGGTGTGGTGGTACAGTGTCACATTGGGGTGAAGCAGTGTACCTGATCCGATCGTCACATGGTCTCCCACATAGCATCCTGCCAATATGGTGACATTGTCACCTAACGTCACATTTTTGCCAAAACGTACGCTTGCATCTATATCGCACCCCTCACCTGCGGCAGGTGCTTCAGAATTCGTTTCAAGCTTATAGGCAAAAAACTTCGAAGCCAATGCCAGTTTCAGATACGGTTCATCGGTAATGAGTGCCACGGTATGCGAAGGTAGAAGTTTGGCATATTTTTCCTCTATGAGTACGGCGGCTGCCTTGGTATGGGGAAGCTGATCCAAATATTTCTCTGCATTAAAGAAGCTAAGCTGGGTGGATGTGGCTTCACTTAAGGTATGTATCCCATCTATCGTGAGATCTTCACCTTGAAACGCTATACCGATATGTTTTGTTAGTTCTGAGAGGGGGTAGGTCATACAGTGGTCCTTTTCACTTCAAGTAGATAGTACTCTCCTGTGAAGGAGAGTGAAAAAAGCAGTATTTGTTTATCTTTCTATAGCAACCACACCACCACGCACGATCTCAAAAGGATTATAGCGCTCTGCTGCTTCTATAAAATGCTGTATACGCAAAGGCTCATCGGCCACCATTGCGATGATCATCTCTTTCCCTACATTGGCAATACCGCCATTATAGGCTGTACACAAGGCACTGATATCGCTTAACTGCTCCGTAATAGGGAATTTTACCAGGACCATCTCTTTTTCGACCATCTCTTCATGCTCGATCACCTTGTAGACAGGGATAAGCTTATGCAGCTGTTTGGTAATTTGCTCCATCACTTTGGGAGAACCGTTGGTCTCGATCGTGATATGCGACATTTCACTGTTCGGTATCGGTGCCACAGTGAGCGATGCGATGTTGTATCCACGTGCTGCAAAAAGTGATGTGACCCTTGCAAGCACGGAACTCTCGTTCAATACGATCACAGAAATAACTCGTCTTTCGTTCATAGAATTTTCCATTATTTCTCTCCTTTTTGCGGCAACATCATATTGAAGAGGGCTCCACCGGCCGGTACCATAGGCAATACGTCTTCAAAACGGTTCACGGCAACGTTCATGAAACATACTTTGTCCTGCGCGATAGCATCTTTCAGTGCCGCATCGAACTCTTCTTTGGTAGTTACATCATATCCTATACCACCGCACGCCTCAGCCAACGCTTTCCAGTTCGGCTGGAATGTCAGGTCTGTCTCAGAGTAGCGCTTCTCATAGAAGAAGGTCTGCCACTGTCTTACCATTCCCAGGAAGTGATTGTTCAGGATAAGATTGATGACCGGTATCTTATACTCCGCTGCGGTCACAAGCTCCTGCATGTTCATAAGGATCGAACCGTCCCCTGTGACGTTGATGACCGTTTTGTCCGGGAAGGCTCTTTTCGCACCCAGTGCTGCAGGAAAACCAAATCCCATCGTTCCCAGTCCGCCGGAATTGATCCATTGGCGTGGTCTGTCGAACGGATAATGCTGTGCTGCCCACATTTGGTGCTGCCCGACGTCTGAAGTAATGATAGCATTTTCACCTACCAGTTCACCCAGGCGCTCTATGGCCCACTGCGGTTTGATCACCTCATCGGAATCCACATAGGACTGCGGATGAAGTTCATCATAGCGCTTCAGTATCTCTCTCCATGCCTGGTATCTGTCTGTATTGACCCCGTCAAGCAGCGGTATCATCGCTTCAAGTACTTCACTGACATCCCCTACGATAGGGTAATCCACATCCACCAGTTTACCGATGTTCGCAGCATCGATATCGACATGAATGATATCCGCATATTTGGCAAATTCCGACAGTTTACCCGTAACCCTGTCATCGAACCTTGCACCCAGGGAGATCACCAGGTCCGTCTCGGACATCGCCATGTTCGATGCATAGTTACCGTGCATCCCAAGCATTCCAAGAAGCAGCGGGTTCTTTGCCCCCATAACGCCTCTCGCCATCAATGTCTCAACCACCGGTATCTGTGTTTTCTCCGCCATTTTCCGTACAAGGTCGCTGGCATTGGAAAGTACGACACCTCCACCGATATAGAGCAGAGGTTTCTTGGCTTCTTTGATCGCCTCAACCGCTTTTTCGATCTGTCTTTTATTTCCTTTGTAGGTCGGCTTGTACGTAGGGATATCAACAGAATCAGGATAAACGAACTCACCGATATCCACCGTGATATCTTTAGGGATATCCACGAGCACCGGTCCCGGTCTTCCCGAACGGGCAATGTAAAATGCTTCTTTCAGCAAACGCGGAAGCTCTTCGAGTGAACGTACCAGAAAGTTATGCTTCGTACATGGTCTGGATATACCGACCGCATCGATCTCCTGGAAACCGTCCGTACCGATAAGCGATAAAGGTACCTGCCCGGAGATGACGACCAAAGGAATGGAGTCCATATAGGCGGTTGCCAAACCAGTGACTGCATTGGTAAACCCCGGTCCGCTGGTTACCATGGCAACACCCACTTCACCTGTAGCCCTCGCATATCCGTCTGCAGCATGTACCGCAGCCTGCTCGTGACGATTCAAAATATGCTCAAAACCATCTTGTTTGTAAATTTCATCATAAACGTGCATGATCGCACCGCCGGGGTAACCGAATACGGTCTTTACACCCTCAGCGATAATCGCCTCACACACCATTTGTGCACCACTCATTTGCATGATCACACACTCCATTTATTCGTAGATTTTTCTGATTATAGCGTAAAAAGATTAGAGTTTATTTGCATGCTTCCAAAGCCAGACCCTCGCGCAGGCCATCATCTATCACTACACAGCTCTCGAACGCCAACAGTTTATAGAGATGCTTGTAAATGAGTATACCTGCCGCGATGAGATCCGAACGTCCCGTTCCTACAGCCCTCTCCCTCTCATCAAAAGGCAGAGAAAGCAGCTTTTTCAGGAAAAAGTCCAATTCAGACACTTGCAGCACGGTACCATTGATCTTAGAGGCATCATAGGTCGCGTAGGTCTGTCCCAGTTTCATGGCCGAAACCGTAGTGGGTGTACCTGAAGTAGCAACAAAGGAGTGGACCTTCCCCCTGGTCGCATAGACCTCTGCACAGAACATTTGCATATCCAACATCACCTCAGGAAGGGCATTTTCAATATTTTCCAGATCCTTATAGGTCTGTGCGATGGTCACTATCCCTACAGGAAAACTTTTTGCGATCATCTCATCAGGATAGTGGAAAATAAGTTCCGTGGACCCCCCGCCGATATCTATCAGCACAAAAGTGTCTGAAGCGTAGTGCAATTTGGAGAGTCTGTGTTTGGCCCCCATCAGGGTCAGTCTCGCTTCGGTATCTCCGGAAATGACCTCAAAGGCTATACCCGTTTCTCTTTTTATCCGAGAAAGCACTTCCTCCGCATTTGCTGCCCTTCTCAGTGCCTCGGTGGTGACTGCTTTTACCCTGGCAGAAGAAAAGTCCATGACCTCCTGAGCCTCCTGTATGGCCGAGATGACCCTTGCTATGGCCTCTTCGCCTATCGTTCCATGCTGCGCCAGTCCATCTGCGGTCTTGACCACTTTCTCATACTCACCCAGATGCTCGCCTGTGGCACAGTCATACCGTAATACACGCAAAGTGTTTGAGCCTAGATCGATCGCTATCATCAATTCTCTTCTTTAAAAGGAAATCCGCCCTCTTTCAGTCGCGCACGTATTTCTGCCTGATGCTCTTCTCCCTTGGTCTCCAGCGATACAGAAACATGCGCATCACCGAATTCCAGGTCTGTCGACGTCCTGTCGTAGCCGATCTGTACGATGTTCGCCCCTACCTTGGTCAATATCTCGGTCAAGGACTGCAGCGCTCCCGGTTTGTCGACGAGTGTCACAAGCAGTTTCATCTTCCGTGAAGACTTCATCAGCCCTTTTTCAATGATCAGCGAAAGCATGGTCACATCGATATTCCCCCCGCTGAGTACGATACCTACTTTGGATCCCTTGGGCAGGTCCAGCTTTCCATGCAGCAATGCAGCCACACCTACCGCGCCAGCTCCCTCGACCAATACTTTTTGTTTTTCCAGCAAAAAGAGTATGGCCGAAGCGATCTCGTCATCACAGACCGTTTCGAACACATCCACGTTCTTCAAGATATATTCCAGGGTAATGGGTGAAGTGTCACGGACCGCGATGCCGTCTGCTATGGTTCTTACAGAAGTGGTGTCTACAGGGGTTTTTGCCTCATAGGACTGTTTCATCGCAGGCGCACCCTCTGCAGAGATACCTATCATTTTGATACTTGGCTGCAGTGCTTTGGCAGCTACGGATATCCCAGAGATCAGTCCTCCTCCTCCGACCGGAACGACCACCGCATCAAGGTCTTCCACCTCTTCGATCATTTCAAGTGTGATCGTTCCCTGACCGGCCATCACTTCACTGTCCGCGAAAGGGTGTACAAAGGTGAAATTGTTCTCTTCCCCATAGCTTTTTGCATACGCATACGCTTCGTCATAGTTGCTTCCATGCAGTATGACCTTCGCTCCCAATTCCTTCACCCCCAGTATCTTTGTTAGAGGAGTGGACTCAGGCATCACGATCGTGGCCTCTATGTCAAAATATTTTGCTGAAAATGCTACCCCTTGGGCATGGTTCCCCGCAGAAGAAGCTACTACACCGCCTCTCTCTCCCGCTTCTATCAGTGCCGCGATCTTGTTAAATGCTCCTCTGAGCTTAAAGGCGCCTGTACGCTGAAGATTCTCTTTTTTCAGGTAGACTTCATAGCCGCTGAGCTGACTCAGGATCGGGGCATAGGTAAAAGGCGTACGATGCACTACACCCGAAACTCTTTCATAGGCTTTTTTGATCTTCTTTAAGTCTAACATTATCTTTCCTGGATATTATATTGGCTGAATTATATCACAATAAGGATAGAGAAACATGGAATGTGAAATGCCATTGGTCAACTGTAACGCAGAAGAGATGAAAGAAATATTTGAAAATGTCAAGACGATCGCGATACTTGGTCTTTCACCCGATGAAAGTAAAGCAAGCAATATGGTGGCAAGATATCTTCAAAACGCAGGCTATAAAATAGTCCCAGTCTATCCTAAAGAAGAGGAGATATTGGGAGAAAAAGTATACCGTTCACTCGAAGAGATCCCTTTTGAGGTCGACATGGTAGATATCTTTAGAAAACCCAATGCATTTGATGCGATCGCTGATGCGTGCATTAGAAGAGGTGACGTGAAAGTATTTTGGGGCCAACTCGGACTGGTGAACAACGCTGCTGCACAAAAAGCGAAAGATGCGGGTATGAAGGTCGTACAGAACTACTGTACCAAACTTGAACACAAAGCCTTAATAGGCTAACCTTTGTTTGGATAAACAGAAGGTATAGATCAAAAAGGCGCCCTCTCTTTCAGGAGGGCTGCCTTTAGAAAAAAACAGACTACTTTTTACGGAGAAATACACCGCTCTCCACATGTGTCGTATGAGGGAACTGGTCATAGATGGCTGCTTCAACCACCTCATGTGTCTGGCACAATGTTTCCAGATCCCTTGCCAGTGTTTCAGGGTTGCATGAGATATAAATGATGTGCTCTATCGTTGAGATCAGTGCGATGGTTGCCTCATCCAACCCTGCCCTTGGCGGATCGACCAGCACGGTACTGAAGTGATAGCTTTTCAGATCGATCTCTTTCAGTCTGGAAAATTCTCTTACCCCATTGAGCGCTTCGGTCATCTCTTCGGAGGCCAGTCTTGCAAACGTAATGTTCTCTATCTCGTTCAATGCACAGTTCTCCAGCGCCGCATAGATGGAGCGTTTGCTGATCTCCGTGGCCAACACCTTGTCAAAATACTGTGAGAGAGGCAACGTAAAATTACCCAGTCCGCAGTAGCTTTCCAGAAAATCACCATGTCCTACCGTTTTGGCCTGTTTGATGGCCCACTCTATCATCTTGACGTTCACTGCGGGATTTGGCTGGGTAAACCCGCTTTCATACTCCACATAGGTGAATGTTCTACCGTCTATCTCCAGCTTCTCCGTCACGAACTCATCAGAAAGGACCACCTTCTGTTTGCGGCTTCGTCCCATGATCTTGCAGTCAAGTGCTTTTTCAAGCGCTCCAGCCTCAGCACGCCACACCTCATCCAGTTTTCTATGATACAGCATCGTGATAAGGCATTCATCCGCAGTCGTTGCCAAAAACTCCACCGCGAAAAGACGATGCTTTAACACTTCTGTGGAGGCATTGATCTTTTCAAGCAGCTTCCACATACGTTTTTCTATAGGCTCTATGACCTTAGGGCACTCTTCTATGGTGATGGCACCTTTTTTTTCGATGTTGCCCATCGCGTAATCGCATCTGTCACCTTCATGCCAGATACGGAACTCCGCTCTGGCCCTGTAATGATCGGTAGGAGAGTCAAAGACTTCCAACGTCCCGCTGTAAAAAGGAGCCAGGAGTTCAGAGACCCTCTCTTCTTTTTGCTTTAACTGTTCTGTGTACCCTATCTCATAGAGTCCGCAAGATCCGCAACTTCCAAAATGTTTACAGTTCAAATTTCATACCTTTAATTTGCATTGGATATAATCACAATGCTAATATAGTGTGTAATTTTACCCAAAAGGTCCAAAATGTCTATAAGTGTTGTCATACTCGCAGCAGGTCAAGGTACAAGAATGAAGTCCTCGATGCCAAAAGTACTGCATGAGATTTCCGGAAAATCGATGCTCTTTCATGCCATCGATGCCGCAAAGCAGATATCCGATGATATCACCGTCGTGCTCTACCATCAGGCTGCACGTATACAAAAGGAGATAGAAGCCCACTACGATACGATCCGGTTCCATATGCAGGATGCCGCACAGTACCCGGGAACCGGAGGTGCCATGAAAGGTGTCAGAACCAAACATGGACGCACCCTGATCCTCAATGGCGACATGCCGCTTATTACCAAAGATTCCCTGCTGGCACTTACCTCCGGGAATGCAGATATCAATATGTCCGTCATCAGACTGGACGATCCTCAGGGATATGGACGTGTCATCATAGAAAATGACAAGGTACTGGAGATCGTAGAGCAAAAAGACTGCACGTCCGAACAGTTGCACACACAAACGGTCAATGCCGGTATCTATGCGGTCAATACTTCGCTTTTGGAAAAATATATCCCTTTGCTTTCCAATGACAACGCACAATCAGAATACTACCTCACAGATATCATTAAAATGGCGGTAGAGGAAGGCAGGACCGTACACCCGGTCTATGTGGAAGAAGAGGAGTTCAAAGGGGTGAACTCCAAACTGGACCTCGCGCATGCAGAAGAGATCATGCAAAGACGCATCAAACGGTCATGGATGCAGGCGGGTGTGACCATGCGACTGCCCGAGACGATCTACATCGATGTACGTGCCACTTTTGAGGGGGAGTGCCTACTGGAAAACGGGGTGAGCATCCAGGGCGCTTCACATATCATCGATTCGCACATCAAAGCGCACTCTGTAGTGGAAGATGCCCATATCGAGCACTCTGATGTAGGTCCTATGGGCAGGGTCAGACCGAACTCCAGACTGATCCGCACGCATATAGGCAACTTTGTGGAAGTGAAAAAATCGACACTTACGGGTGTCAAAGCGGGACACCTGTCCTACCTGGGCGATGCCACCATAGAGGAAGGTACGAACATCGGAGCAGGAGTCATCACCTGCAACTATGACGGGAAGAACAAATACCAGACGATCGTCGGCAAAAACGTTTTTGTAGGATCAGATACGCAACTGGTCGCTCCCGTAACGATAGAAGATGATGTGATGATAGCTGCAGGCAGTACGATCAACAAAAATGTATCCAAAGGAGAGCTTGCCATATCAAGAGTACCCATGAAAACGGTCAAAAACTTCTTTTACAAATTTTTTGGAGAAAAATAACATGCAGATCGATCTCACAGGCAAATCTGTCCTCTTGGGTGTGACCGGAAGTATCTCAGCCTATAAGGCCTGTGATCTTGCACGTCTCTTTGTCAAAGCAGGTGCGTCCGTACATGTCGTCATGACGCCTTCCGCCGAGCGTTTTGTCTCGTCGCTGACCTTTGAAGCACTGACACGCAATGCTGTCTTAACAGAAAAAAGCGAGTCCTGGGCCAGTGAGCTCAACCATATAGAACTGGGTAAGAAGTGTGATGTGTTTGTCATTGCTCCTGCCACTGCCAACACCATCAACAAACTTGCACAGGGGATCGCGGATAATATCCTGACCCAGACCGCCCTGGCATTCAAGGACAAGATCCTCATTGCACCTGCAGCCAATACGCAGATGCTTGCAAAAAAGGCTACGTGCAATGCGATGACATTTTTACAGAACAATGACTACACGATGATCGCGCCGCAAGATAAGCTCCTTGCCTGCGGGGATGTGGGAAGCGGCGCACTGGCAGACCCAGAAGAGATATTTTTTGAAGTTGCCAAAGCCTTGTATCGTGACCCTTTTTGGGAAAATAGGCGTGTCATTGTCACGGGCGGCGGTACACGCGAAAAGATCGATGAAGTACGCTATATCTCGAACTTCTCATCCGGGAAGATGGCAAAGTCACTCTCTATCGCTCTCTATTTGAGAGGTGCAGAGGTCACCTATATCTCTACGATGGACTTTGACGGCCTCCCCTCAGCCATTGCCCCCATAGCAGCCGAGGATGCGCAGGATGTTCTGGAAGCGACAGAGGCATCGATTCAAAAAGTGACCACGGACAAGGGCACGCTGAAAACCCCCTACCTGTTCATGGTGGCAGCCGTTGCGGACTTCACACCCAAAGAGCCGAAAAGCGGTAAGCTCAAAAAATCGGCACTGGGTGATACCTGGAGCATTGCGCTGAAACAGACGACGGATGTACTGGCATCTATAGACAAAAGTGCCATCAAAACAGTGGGTTTTAAAGCGGAAATGGATACCCAGGAGGGATTGAACCATGCCATTGCGCTTCTAGACAAAAAAGAGGTAGACGCCGTCTGCTATAACCTTTTAAAAGATGCCAAAAGTTTCGGCGGCAATGAAAATGAGATCACCTTTATTACCAAAGAGGCACAAGTGGCTTTAGGGCGTGCGGATAAACTCACCCTCGCAGGCAAAATACTGCATGAGTCTAAAAAGCTCATCCCCGAAGAAGAGACAAATGACTGAAAATTCGATCAAACATCTGGCTATCATTATGGATGGCAATGGAAGGTGGGCCAAAGAACGCGGCCTTAAACGTACCAAAGGACATGAGGCAGGTGCGGAGGTCATTCGTGATATTACTACGTACTGTGCTGCACATAAAAGTATAGAAACGGCTACGTTCTATGCCTTTAGTACCGAAAACTGGAAACGTCCCAAACTTGAGGTGGAGTTTCTGATGAAACTGCTTGAAAAGTATCTTCAAAAAGAGCTCGAAACCTATCAGGCACACAATATCCGCTTTCAGGCGATCGGCGATATCACAGCCTTCAGCGCACCGCTGCAGGATCGCATAAAAAACACCGAAGAGCTCACCAAACACAACACCAGCCTGACCCAGCTGCTGGCCTTGAATTACGGTGGACGTGCGGAGATAACCTCTGCCGTCAATACCCTTATTGCAGAAGGCAGGAGCAGTGTCACGGAAGAGGATATCTCTGCCGCACTGCAAACGCCCTACAGCGATATCGATCTGCTGATACGTACCAGCGGGGAAGAACGTATTTCCAATTTTCTCTTATGGCAGATCTCTTACAGTGAACTCTATTTTACCCCCACGCTCTGGCCTGATTTTACCAGTGGGGAGTTAAATCAGATCATACAAAATTTTGAACAGCGTACACGACGCTTCGGAGGTCTCAAATGATAGAAACAGTTACAGGAGTCATCATCTTTATATTCGGCATCATGATAGGGTCCTTTTTAAATGTGGTCATCTACCGTATACCCAAAGGCGAAAGCATTGTATTCCCGGCATCCAAGTGCCAAAGCTGCCACACCCCTCTTAAGTGGTATCACAATATCCCGCTCTTCTCATGGTTGGCACTGCGCGGCAAATGCGGTTTCTGTCAAGCACCGATCGCCAAACAGTATCCTATCGTTGAACTTTTGACAGGTATACTCTTTCTGGCACTCTACTTCAAATTGGGACTGGTATGGTACCTTCCTTTTATGGCTGCCTCCTTTGCCGCCCTGTTCGCTCTAGTGATGATCGACTTTGAATATATGGCCGTACCCGATAATGTCAATTTTGCCGCACTCCTTTTCGCACTGGTCCAGCCTGAATTTTTGACGGCGCTTCTCTATGCCGCGATCGCAGCAGGCGGACTCTATCTGATAGGTCTGCTTTCATCCTTCATCGCAAGAAAACAGGCCATGGGCGGTGCAGATGTCATTGTAGCCGGTACCATGGGGGCACTGCTTGGGTTCCCCAACTTTTTTGTAGCCATCTTTCTCTCGGCACTGCTTGCGATGGTCCCTGCACTGATCTGGAGAGAAAAAGGGGTACCGTTCGTACCCTTTTTAGCCTTAGCCACTTTCATCGTCTATCTCTACGATACAGAGGCAGCAGAACTGCTAGGAAAGATCATTTATGGTTAAGATCAAAGGGTATATATCATCCAACTTCACGAAGTCCTTTTTAACGATATTCCTACCCTTTTTTATGATCATTTCACTGGTGTACCTTGTGAAAATATCTGCGCTGACAGAAAGAATACAGATCACTTTTGGTGAGCTTCTTCTTCTCTACAGCTACTCCATACCCGATATTATTTTTTATACTTTGCCCCTGTCATTTATTACGGCATTGGCCAATGTACTGATTAAACTTTCTCAGGACAATGAGCTGATTGCGCTCTATGCACTGGGACTTCCTGCCAAAAAAGTATTACGAACGCTTCTGCTTCTGGGATTGCTTTTTTCACTCCTTCTGCTCAGTATCTCTTTTTTGGCAATGCCGCTCAGTAAACAGTTCTATAACTCTTTCAGACAAGAGAAACAGGCCGAAGCCAAACTCAACATCGTTCCGGGCACTCTGGGTCAGAAGTTCGGGAACTACTATATGTATGTGAAAGAAAAAAATGAGGACGTACTGAGTGATATCGTCATCTATAACCGTACGGACAAGGCACAAGAACAATTCTTTTCATCCCAGACCGGACAGATCCAGACCAAAGAAAATACCATCTCCCTACTGCTTGATGAAGGGTATGGGTATACCTATTCGCAAAACAAACTCCAGCAGGTACAATACAAAACGCTGGAAGTCTACAATAATTTAACATCTGGCGGATTTAAATTTGAAGATATAGCCACCTACTGGGGTCAGGCCAAAACGGATGCCAAACGGATGCATAGGATCCTGTTTTTCATTTTCATCAGTCTCATTCCCCTACTTTCGGTCTATCTGATCGCATCCTTTACCATGATCAATCCGCGCTACCAGTCAAACCGTTCATTTCTTGTGATCTTTACGACCACACTGCTCTTCTATGCTATCGCTTCTTCTTTGCAAAAATGGGGAACGCCTCTTAGTTTGGGTCTCATTATAGTGGCATTTGTCATAGTCGGCCGATGGCTTTTCACCAAACGTATATCCAAATACTTCTAACGGAAGTGCCATGCGTGTAAAAGCAGTCATCGCCTATGATGGAAGCCATTATCAGGGATTTCAGAAACAAAGATCAACCAAAATGACCGTCACCTCTGCCATAGAAGAGGCACTGCGTGCTTTGCATATAGATTCACCTGTTGTAGGAAGCGGAAGGACAGATGCAGGGGTACACGCCACAGGCCAGGTGATCCACTTTGATCTGCCGGATTTCTGGACGGACCTCGAAAAGCTCAAACAGCAGTTGAACCGTAAACTGTCGGATATCTCTTTTAAACATATATCCGTTGCAGCAGAAGATTTCCATGCACGTTTCAGTGCCAAAAAAAGGATGTACCGTTATGTCTTTAAGACACATACACCTTCGGTATTTGAACAAAAATATATCTCTCATTATCAAACGTTCGATCCTGAACTGCTGCGCCAGGCACTTGCCTGCTTTGAAGGGAAACATGATTTTAAATTCTTTCACAAGACAGGCAGTGTGACCCATACTACCGTCCGGGAGATCTACCATACCGCGTATGTAGCACGTCATGGCTGCCACATGATCTATTTTCAAGCCAATGGATTTTTGCGTTCACAGGTACGGATGATGATCGATGCAGCGATGCTATGTGCCAAAAGTGAAATGACCCTGGCACAGCTTCAGGAACAGATAGCCGCGCAAAAGAAATACACGACCAAACTTGCGCCTCCCGAAGGACTTTATTTGGCAAGGATCCTTTACTGATCTGTCTGTGCAAGATAGAAAAAAATATCTTCAATCCGCTTTGCCTGATAGCCCTTTTCATTTTCTATCCACATTTTTTCGTTAGAATGTCAATCATACTTAGCGAAGGAGATACCCCATGCCGATTCTAAAAAAACTCTTTATCTTGACCGCCTTGCCTTTATGTGCTTTTGCCAACAGCGAAATGGAAGCACTCTATCTTAAAAATGCATGCAACAGCTGTCATGGAATGTATGGCGAAGGTATGGGAGCCTCTCCAAGACTGCAGGGAGTCAGTGAAGATATATTGCTCAGGAGGCTCAAAGACCTGCAACAGGGGAAGCCCCGTACTGCTTTTGGCACCGTGATGGTATCCTTTGCCAAGGCACTGGATGAGAACCAAACCAAAGCGATGGCAAAATACCTTTCGAATTTAAAGACAAAAGTGAATGAGGAGCGTTATGATATAAAATATGACCCTGCCGGAGATGGAGGGTCATAAACTTTCAGTGGTGAATTTTGTAGGAAGTGTCAGTGTGTAGCGATTTCCGGCTGCACCATCTCTTCGGGCATTCCCTCTACTTCCAAGACTTCTGTCTTTTCCTTTTCTGCAGACACATTGATTTCTTTCACTTCTGTTTCCGATGGTTCTGCAGGCGTATCTTCTGCCGGAGCGGTTTCAGGGGCTGTCACTTTCTCCGCTTCTTCAACCGTTTCTGCAGGTGCAGCTTCTGTATCATCCGCTTCCGGTACTTCTGTTTCCGAAGTAGCATCATCCATGGCCTCCTTGATCTCTTCAAGTGCCTCTTCAATGTCAAATATCCTATCATCAAGTATTTTCACTTTTTCGACATTGGCTCCATGCTCATAGACAAGCTCTCCGCCCTCTTGCCCCTGATAGAGTATACCGACAACAAAGAGTACGAGCAGAAAGAGATAGAAGAGTTGTACCAGTGCTTTGCTTATCATCATAGAGAGCAGTTTAAATAGCAGTAAGAGTCCGGATGCTATCACCAGATAGGTCCCTAAAAGTTTATGCGCTTTCAGTTCAGCCTGCCCCTCCTCGCTTAGTAAAATAAAGGCCTCTTTCCCGTCCACGTTACCTGTCAGATACGCAGCGAACACTGCAATGACCGTTAAAACGATAAAAAACAA
>NZ_DATCSP010000057.1:0-2424 GCF_036568385.1 Sulfurovum sp.
GTCATAAAGCTTTTTTGCATTTTCAGGATGGAGTCTTACACATCCGTGTGAAGCTTTGTATCCAAGACTTCGCACATATTCCGTACCATGGATCGCATATCCTTCTTTGAAAAATACCGAATAGGGCATTGGCGAATTATAGAATTGTTTTGAAAAATGCATTTTTGCCGTATGGTATGGTTTATATTCGCCGGTAGGTGTTGCATATCCATCGGCTGCAGTAGAAACAAACCATGAATAGATCAATGTATCACCTTTATAAATATCCATGACCTGTTCAGAGAGATCGACCTTGACGAAAACATCTCCGGACAGTGACGGTATCTGGCGTTCAATGGCTTTCATCTGCGCATCTTTTTGCTGCTGCATACGGACAAGTGCATCTTTTTTCTGTTGCAGCTTCACCTCTTTGGCCTGATACTCTTTGATCAGATTTTCATAAGCGCGGATGCGACTATGGTTAAAATACTTTTTTTGCTCTTCAGCAAGTTTCTCTTTGAGCAAAATATTTTGCTTATGCACGATATATAACTCTCTCTCCGTATCCATCATCTGTTTTCTGTCATCTTGAATGTTCGCTGACAGTGAAGAAATAATGCATACTGGTATCCAAAGCAGTGATTTTTTTAAAAAAGAATACTTTTTCATTGACTGTTAATTTCCCTGGTAATAATTTTTGGAATTATACATACAATTATTAAAATTATTACTATTGATTAAGTGCCATAGGTATGTTATGATTGTAATGAAATACAAACTTGATCTTCGGCTTTATTTGAGGGTTGATAGAAATGAAATTCGGATAGCATACAGCTTATTCATAAAATGGGGAAAATATGCATCAATATACGCGCTGGCTTATGATACTGCTCTCTTTGTCTCTTTTTTCTGTAGGGTGCAGCAAGCCTTCTGAGCCCGATGTAAAGAAGACTAAAGCGAAAGCTTCTTTTGAAAATAGATACAATGATGAAAAGTACCGTGTGGACAAAAATGCCAAAGTTGAAATCGGCATTGCTTCGTACTATGCGAATGCCATGAATGGACGGCGTACAGCAAGCGGTGAGATATATGATACCAAAAAGTATACTGCAGCGCATCGTTCACTGCCCCTTGGAACAATGGTACGTGTCACCATGCTTCAAAATGGGAAAAGTGTGATAGTCAAGGTGAATGACAGAGGATCCTATGTCAAAGGCAGGGTGATCGATCTTTCCTGGGCCTCTGCTCAGAAGCTGGGACTCATCCGTGCAGGTATTGCAAAAGTCAAGATAGAAAAACTGGAAAAAATGTATTAGTATATATAGTTCAGGTATGTAATTAGAACGTTGTTTCTGTGTCTAATTATACTAAATACTTCTAAATAGGCAGATCGAACTGCCTATTTGCTGCTACTTCTTGTAGCATAATATTTATATACTCCATATAGACTTATCATTATCCAGAAGAATTCAATTAATACCGAGGCGAGATTCCAGTTATACATCAGTGAATAAAAGATCATGATAGAGCCAAGTGTATTTAGGAGTGAAAAAGAAAGTCCTTTTGAGTCGATCTTCTCTACTTGCAGCATGAAATAGGCCCCTACAACGATCATCACACCGATACTGCCAATCATATCTATGATACTTATCTCTTGAATGGTAGGCTCCTTCTGTTCACAAAACGGATAGTTTGTTCTTTGTGTATTTTTCAGCTGAGTCATCTTTGATCACTGCGGATCCAGCTACTTGCCTGTCATCAACCTCACTAACAGCTTCCGATGAGAGTCTCTTTTAAAAATATGTGTATCTTACAGCATTAGCGGGTAGATTATTCTTAACCATTGTGTGAAAAGTACCGACACGGCACAGAACCTCCGGGAATTTTTTTACATAGTGGCGATCAAAGAAGTATAGGTAGAGACTCCACGGACTTGCTACGGGTAGTTTCGTCCCATCTTCTTTATCAAATCTCACAGAGACAGCCCCTTTACCTGTACGCTAGGTATTTTTGCTATAATCCAAGCAAACAGCAAAGGAAAGAACTATGGATGAATCATTAAACGTGCTAGGTGAACCGTTGGAACCCTGCAGCCTCAACCCGCTCACAGGCTTTCACAGAGACGGTTCGTGCAATACAGGCGACCACAACCCGGCGGTCCATGCGGTTTGCATTTATGCAACGAAGGAGTTTCTGGAGTATTCCAAGAGAGTGGGGAATGACCTTTCCACCCCTATGCCGCAGTACAATTTTGCAGGGGTACAGCCTGGTCAGAGCTGGTGCCTTGGCGGACACTCTTTTGTCAAAGCCGTACAGGACGGCATGGCGCCGCAGATCTTTATACACGCGACACACCAAAAGATGCTGGAACTGATAGACCTGGAAACCCTCAAAAAGTACGCGATAGATCTATAGCGTGAGTTCATAGACCCACTGCTGCAGGTC
>NZ_DATCSP010000058.1:0-16998 GCF_036568385.1 Sulfurovum sp.
GGATGCGGTTCAGGGATATTGGGGCTTGCGTGTAAAAAACTGGGGGCGAATGTTGAACTTTGCGATACGGACCCCCTTTCAGTTGAAAGCTGTAAAGAGAACTTTGCTCTGAACGAAGAAATCTATGATAAACTCTGGGAAGGTTCCATCGATAAAGCGGAACGTACCTATGATGTAGTGATCGCCAATATCATAGCAGATGTGCTCAGGTTCATTGCAAAAGAGTTAAAATCCGCCTGTAAAGAGGGTGGTCTTTTGATACTTTCAGGAATTTTAGATAAAAAAGAAGCTTTAGTAGCAGAATCATTCAAAGAACTCACTCTGGTAAAACGCACACTGAAAGATGAGTGGGTGACATTAGTATACAAGAAGGAAATAAATGGCTAATCCAAATAAAAACGACCAAGACAATAAAAATAATAATTTTTTTAACAACAACCCCTTACTGGCTTTTGCGATCTTTTCTATCGTGATCATCATGATCTTCAAGTCCTTTGTAGGCGAAGGTGACGGTCTTGGCAATATGATGGGCAGCGGCAATGCGGTGTCCCAAACCAAATCGGTCAAATATTCTGAGATCAAATCCGAGATAGAAAAAGGGACGATCACTTCTGTGAAGCTTACGCCTACCACCGTAGAAGCTATCGCGGATGAAGGTGGGCGGAAAGTGCGATTTATAGCACAGAATGTCCCTACCTATGATAAAGACCTGATCCCTCTGTTGGAAGAAAAGAACATCACCTATGAAGGTATCATGGGCGGAGGGTTCATGTCCGATCTTTTAGGCTCATTGGTTCCTATTCTGATCTTCTTTGCCATTTGGATCTTCCTGGCAAAAAAAATGTCCAAAGGTATGGGCGGCGGCATCCTTGGTGCAGGGAAAGCGGACAAGCTTATCAACTCTGAAAAACCCAACACCAAATTCAGTGACGTGCAAGGGGTGGAAGAAGCCAAAGATGAGGTTAAAGAGATCGTTGATTTCCTTAAGTTCCCCGAACGTTATATGGAACTCGGTGCCAAGATCCCCAAGGGGCTCCTTTTGGTGGGACCTCCGGGGACAGGTAAGACACTGCTTGCAAAAGCGGTGGCCGGTGAAGCCTCTGTACCGTTCTTCTCGGTCAGCGGTTCCTCTTTCATTGAAATGTTCGTGGGTGTAGGTGCCAGCCGTGTGCGTGACCTTTTTACCCAGGCAAAAAAAGAAGCGCCTGCCATCATCTTCATCGACGAGATAGATGCGATCGGTAAAAGCCGTGCATCCGGCGGTCAGATGGGTGGAAACGATGAGAGAGAGCAGACACTCAACCAGCTTCTGGCAGAAATGGATGGTTTTGGTACGAACACGCCTGTGATCGTGCTTGCTGCAACGAACAGGCCTGAAACGCTGGATGCCGCCTTGCTGAGAGCCGGACGTTTTGACAGACAGGTACTGGTGGACAAGCCAGACTATGACGGACGTTTAGCCATCCTGAAGGTACACTCCAAAGATGTCAAGCTCTCTTCCAATGTTGACCTGAGAATTGTTGCAAAACAGACCGCCGGCCTGGCAGGTGCCGACCTGGCGAACATCATCAACGAAGCCGCACTGCTGGCAGGACGATTCAACAAAAAAGAGATAGAGCAGGAAGACCTCCTGGAGGCGATCGAGCGTTCATTCGTGGGACTTGAGAAAAAGAACAGAAAGATCTCCGAAGTGGAGAAAAAGATCGTCGCCTACCATGAAAGCGGACATGCGCTGATGGCAGAACTGACAGAGGGTGCTACACGTGTCACCAAGGTATCCATCATTCCTAGAGGATTGGGTGCGTTGGGCTATACCCTGCACCTTCCTGAAGATGAAGAGCGTTTCCTGAAACAGAAACACGAACTGATGGCTGAAATAGATGTACTGCTTGGGGGCCGTGCGGCAGAAGAGGTCTTCATCGGTGAGATCAGTACCGGTGCAGGGAATGACCTTGACCGTGCCACTGCCATCTTGAAAGATATGATCTCCGTATACGGGATGACCGATGTAGCAGGCCTCATGGTGCTTTCGCGCAGTCAAAACTCTTTCCTTGGCGGCGGGGCCGTTTCTACAGACTACAGTGAAAAAATGGCGGAAGAGATGGATAACTATATCCGTACGACCTTGAATGAACGTTATGCCTATGTAAAACAGACCCTGCAGGATTACAGTCAAGCCATAAAGAATATGACGGCCGTACTCTTGGATGTGGAAGTGATCGAAGGTAAAAAAGTACGTGAGATCATCGAGGAGTATGAAAAAGAAAATAATATGGAAAGCCGTCTCGCGCATGGGGACAAGATAGCCAAAGCAAAAGAGGACAAAGAGTCCGAATAAGTGATCAACAGGCAAATACGATACCTGTACTTGCCTATGTCATAAAGAGGCACCCTCTTGTCTCACTGCGAACACCCTACTCCATAAAAGATAATTATTATCCCTTGTTTTTTACTTTTAAATAGAGTATAATACTCAAAAATTCAAAGGAGAGATTATGAAAACCATCATAAAACAACACACTATTTTCACACAAGACAGCTCTCTCCTGCTACTGCTTGCACTCTGATCGTCTAACGATCCACAACCCCTTTTTACACAATATACGAACAATTAGTTTCTAATAACTACAATTTAGGTAGAATTAGACAATCATTTACACCCATACGTGAAAGAGTATGCTATTCACCCTCACCGCACGGTGTAGCGTTAGTGAGAGGTATGATAATGCGGGTTTGCCGTATTATGAGGAGAAAGAACATGGAAACCATTAAAATATTCGATACGACATTAAGAGACGGTGAACAGAGCCCGGGGGCTTCTATGAACACAGAAGAGAAGATCCAGATCGCTGCGCAGTTGGAGCGTTTGGGCGTCGACATCATCGAAGCGGGATTTGCAGCAGCAAGTCCGGGAGATTTTGATGCCATAGACAAAATAGCACAGCGTGTCACCAATTCGACCGTCTGTTCTTTGGCACGTGCCATCGATGCAGATATCAAGGCTGCCGGTGAAGCGATCGCCAAAGCGAAGATGAAACGTATCCATACGTTCATCGCCACATCCAGCATCCATATGGAGCACAAGCTTAAAATGAAACCTGATGAAGTGATCAGAAGAGCGGTAAGAGCGGTTGAGTATGCACGTACCTTTGTAGAGGATGTGGAATTTTCCTGCGAAGATGCGGGGCGCTCGGACATCGGCTTTATGAAAGAGATAAGCGACGCCGTGATAGCAGCCGGTGCGACTACGATCAACTTGCCCGATACAGTGGGGTTCAGACTTCCTTTTGAGATCGGTGCGATGGTCAGGGAGATGAGCGAATATACCAAAGGCAGAGCGATCATCTCTGTACACAACCATAATGACTTGGGCTTGGGAGTAGCAAACTCGCTTGAAGCGGTCATCAACGGTGCAAGACAGGTAGAGTGTACCATCAACGGTTTGGGAGAAAGAGCGGGGAATGCGGCACTGGAAGAGATCGTCATGGCTTTGAAAACACGTGCGGATGTGTTTGCAGATTACAAAACGAACATCAACACAAAAGAGATCTATCCGAGTTCCCGTTTGATCGCCAACATCACAGGGATAGAGCCCCAGCCCAATAAAGCGATCGTCGGGAAGAATGCCTTTGCCCATGAAAGCGGTATACACCAGGACGGTATGTTGAAGAACAAAGAGACCTATGAGATCATCTCTCCTGCAGACATCGGTCTGGACATGGATGATACCTTGGTCCTGGGTAAACACTCCGGACGTGCGGCCTTCAAAGACAAGCTGGTCAAGCTAGGCTTTACCTTGACGGATGAAGCCTTGAATGCCTCTTTTGAACGCTTTAAGATCATGGCAGACAAAAAGAAAGAGATCTACGATGACGATATAAGAGCTTTGGTTACCGATGAAATGACCTCCGCTCCTAAGATATTTGAACTGATCTCCTTGCAGTTGATGGACTGTTCCAACGGCGTGCCTTCCGCAGCGGTCAGTATCAAAAAAGATGAGGACGAGATCATCGATGCCGCTATAGGGGAAGGGACCATCGATGCTGTCTTCAAAACGATAGACCGGATCTCTGGCTATGAAGGGCAATTGATGGATTACAAGGTAAAATCGGTCAGTCAGGGAAAAGATGCTCTGGCAAACGTCACCGTCAAGGTCTCCTTTAACGGCGAACCTGCCATCATAGGACACGGATTGCATATCGACACGATGCTGGCAAGTGCAAGAGCTTACATCGGCGCATTGAATTCCTATTTAAGTATGGAAGGGAAACTCAAGTCACGCCATTGTGACAGTTCCAAGACGATATAGTATCCTTGTGTACCGGTCCATATGCCTGGATATTTTATCCGGGCATATGGGGTTCACTAAGCATAGATATATCTGTGCTGGTGTATCATTTTACACATCGCAACTTTGATGTACTTATGCGGGCGTAGCTCAGTGGCTAGAGTTCCTGCCTTCCAAGCAGGCTGTCGAGGGTTCGAATCCCTTCGCCCGCTCCACAACCTCAATCTTAATTTCTTTTGATATAATCTTTTACTAAAACGAAGGCATAGAATGAAACTCGTAGTTGTCATTACAGGGGCATCCGGTGTTGCGCTGGGCAAAAAGTTCGTGGACTACCTGCCTGAAGGGATCGAGGTACATGTGGTCGTCTCGAATAATGCCCTCACGGTGGAGTCTTTTGAAAACAGACAGGTGACGCTGCATGCTTCTGAAAATATCGCAGCCTCCATTTCAAGCGGCTCGTTCAGAGTAGATGCAACGGCGATCATCCCCTGTAGCATGAACACGCTGGCAAAAGTGGCTTGCGGTATCAGCGACAATCTCGCGACCCGTGTGGCAGCGGTGGCGCTCAAAGAGCAAAAAAAGCTGCTGCTTGCCCCGAGGGAGCTGCCTTTCTCTGCCATTGCTTTGGAAAACATGCATAAGCTGGCCGCACTCGGTGTGATCATTGCACCGCCTGTGATGGGATACTACTCTGAATCTTCCAGCCTCGAAGATATGGAGAAGTTCATCATCGGTAAATGGTATGATGTATTAGGTATCGACAATAATTTATATGCAAGATGGAGTGAACATGACTGAGAAAAGACGGGCGATCTACCCTGGGACTTTTGATCCCATCACCAATGGGCATTTAGATATTATCGCCCGGGCATGTCATATGTTTGATGAAATTATTGTTGCAGTGGCAAACTCAGAGGCTAAAAAACCGATGTTCACCTTTGCACAACGTATAGATATGGTAAAAGCAGCAACCAAGAAGTTCCCAAAAATAAAAGTCGTCGGATTCCAGGGCCTGCTTGTAGATCTTTCTGATGACCTGGAAGCCAATATACTCGTAAGAGGACTACGCGCCGTCAGTGACTTCGAATATGAACTGCAGATGGGATATGCGAATGCATCCCTCAAAAAAGAGCTGGAAACCGTCTATCTGATGCCAAGTCTTGAGTATGCCTTCGTAAGCTCTTCGGTGGTCCGTTCCATTCTGGAGTTTGACGGGAAAGTAGAGCACCTTTTGCCGGATGAAGTATTCCAATTGATAAAGTCCATACGCTGATGTACATACTGTTTGAAGGCATAGACACCTGCGGGAAAAGCACACAGATAGCACTGATCTCACAGAAGCACCCTGAGATCATCGTGACCCATGAACCCGGCGGTACACCCTTTGGCAAAAAAGCCAGAGAGATCCTGCTGAGTGACTCACTTGCTTCCAAGCGTGCAGAACTTCTGCTTTTCCTGGCGGACAGGGCGGAACATTACCAGGAGGTCATCTCCCCGAACAGGGATAAGGTCATCATCTCTGACAGGGGTTTCCTCTCCGGTATAGGGTATGCGCTGGCCAATGGCGACTTTGATTTCGATGAACTTGTAAGCTTGAACCGGTTTGCCCTTGAAGGCCATTTCCCGGACAAGGTCATACTCTTCATCACCGACCTGAAGACCCTGAAAGAGCGAACTTCGGCCAAAAATCTGGATGGCATTGAGCTCAGAGGATTGGAGTACCTTTTAACGGTACAGGAACATATGAAAGAGAGCATACTCAAACTTGGTATCCCCCATCTGTTCGTGGACGCAAGCCAGGATATAGAAACCATACACACACAAATCACAGACTATTTAAGGAACACACTATGATCAACCCGCTACGTGGAATGAAAGACCTCACTTTTGAAGAAGGTCAACGCTTTGTACACATTGTAAAGACTGCTATAGATGTCGCAAAAAAATATGGATACAGTTACATTGAAACCCCGATACTCGAAGAGACAGCACTCTTTAAGCGTTCGGTAGGGAACAGTAGCGATATTGTGAGTAAAGAGATGTACCAGTTTGAAGATAAGGGGGGCAACGATGTCTGTATGCGCCCTGAAGGTACAGCCGGTGTGGTCCGTGCCTTTATCTCGGCAAAGTTGGACCGTCAGCCGGTCAAACAGAAATTTTACTACTATGGACCTATGTTCCGTTATGAGAGGCCGCAAAAAGGGCGTCTGCGTGAGTTTCACCAGTTTGGATGCGAAAGTTTTGGCGAAGACTCTGTCTATGAGGACTTTACCATCATTCAGATGATCAGCCAGATCTTCTCTGAATTAGGTGTGAACTTTGAACTGCTGATCAATTCACTGGGATGTGTCGAATGCATGCCTCCTTATAAACAGCACCTTGTAGGATTTTTGAGAGAAACGCAAGAAGCGCTGTGTGAGGATTGTAACAGACGTATCGATACCAACCCTATACGTGTACTTGACTGTAAGAACACCACCTGTCAATCACTGCTGGAAAATTCTCCAAAGCTTATCAACAACCTTTGTGAGACGTGTGACAGTGACTTCAACAAACTCACTGCCCTGCTTGATAAAGCAGGTATCAGCTACCGTGTAGATACCAATCTTGTAAGAGGGCTCGACTACTATAACAAAACCGCTTTTGAATTTGTCAGTAACGACATCGGTTCACAATCTTCCATCGCCGGCGGCGGACGCTATGACAAACTCGTAGAGTTCCTCGATGGAAAACCGACACCGGCTGTCGGGTTTGCCCTGGGCATAGAACGTATCATGGAACTTGTACAGATGCCTGAGGAGGAAAGAGAGGGCATTTACCTCGGTGCGATGACAGAAGAAGCTGTAGAAGCACTCTTCCCTATAGCCACTGCAAAACGTAAAGAGCAGAAAGTCTCCGTTGAGTATACTTCAAAAGGTTTCAAGAGCCATATGAAAGGTGCGGATAAAGCGAATGCGCGCTATTGTGTGCTTATCGGGGAAGATGAGTTGAAGAATGGTACGGTCTGGGTGAAAGATCTGGAGAGCAAAGAGGAGACGACTGTTCCAGTAGAAGCATTTTAAACGCTTCTACACAGTATGTTTACCCCTTAGAAGCTATACATAACCCCTGCAAAAAGGGAGTCGCCACGTGGTCCTTCTATGGTTGAGTGTTCATACTCTACAATAAACTTGTAACTTTCATTGATCGCTGTTTCAACACCCGCACCAACAATAAAACCATCGTCAGTCGTATCGATATCAAAGGCTGCTATCTCTTCCCATTCATATTCGTATCCTGCTTTGGCAAAGATGCCAAAATTGTGGGTCATTTCATAGGTATAGACCACATCGAATGAGGAGGTATAGTAGGTTCCCCTGGCCTCTTCAGTATGTCCGTGTGCTGTTTCGGTCACTGTATTGCGTGCATAGGAGAAATCATACTCCAGTGCAAACCCATTGCCCAATCTGTATCCGATGTCAAAACCATAGCCATAGTCCCTGTCACCATCGAGTACAGCCTCCCCGTGATCTACCGTATTACCCAAAACCATAAGTGCTTTCGCGATCACATAATACTTGGATTCTGTTCCGTGATGTGCACTGATCTCCGGTGTATGTACCTCTTCAGGTACGTTCGTTTCGACGGCAAAAACCTGGGTTGCCAATGGTATGGTAAGTGCCGCTGCCAAGAATGCTTTTTTCATCTGTTTTTCCTTTGCTTGAACCCTGTCAAATAATTAAGATTATAAATACTAATACTTATTACCTTAAATAAATCCTTTTTGCTTCAAACAAAGAAGGTTTTTCATAAAAAATGCTTATAGGACCAAGATTTCTTATCTCAATCAGCAGAAAAACACATTATATCGTTCAATTTTATTGAATCCATTTCAACAGATCATCACTTAACCTGATCATAATGCTGTTTGTGGCAGCAGCATACCCTTTTGCATCGGTCATTGGTGTGCGCTCTTGATAACTGAACCTTTTACTCTTTACCAGTGTGCCCGTATCTGCATTGATCAGGGTGAACTGCACAGATACCACGGCATAAGAATCTGTACCCCGTACCATATGTTCAAGATCAAAGACCGTACTTTCGAGTCTATAGTTCTCTGCCAGCGTGGACATATCTGAGAGTACGACCTTGAAAAGTCTGCTGCGGTCTAACACTTCTATGATGATCCCCTGCAGGAGCCTGCTCATGTTATTGGACCATTGAGCGTTTTGATAGATCCCTCTGTCATTGTCAGCATAGGAAAAATGCATTTTTTCAGACATCGGTTCTTTGATGCTCTGAGGGAACGAGACCTTGATACTTTTGTCTTTATAGCTGTTCGTGGTCTCTTGCTGCACTTGGGGAACCGCCAAACTGTACATGTTGAGTACAGGTGCCTTGCTACATCCTATAACTCCTGCTGCCGTCATTATCATTACCATGATCTGAAGTTTTTTTCTGCTCATTCTCCCGGTCCCCTTCTTAATTCTCTGGACTTAAACAGTAACTCGCTGGGGTTTTGTTCCAGTTGTCTCGACATCGTGGTGAGTTGGTTGGTCAGTATCTGCATCTCTATCAACATCGGCTCCAGGATCTTTTTGAGATTATAATCGCCTCTTTCTATGCTCTTCTCCACTTTGAGCGTCACGCGATTGAAATCTCTGGCCGTTTGCATCAAGGTATCGATCGTGGGGACGCTCACTGCTTTGATCTCGGCAAAATCTTTCTGCATCTGTTTAAAATCTGCAATGGCCTCTGTGAGCTTGGTGTTGATCGTATCCATCGTGACCATCATTTTATCTTCCACTGCTGTACCTTTGGCCGTCACCTTCTCCACATTATCCAGTATGTGGCCCATCGTTTCAATATTGCGGTCCGAAAAGAGTTTTTCGCTCTGTATCAAGAGTGCTTCTATTTTATCGCTCATGCCGCCGAGGTTATAGGTCAGTTTCGTCAGCAATGAGGGTTTGGTCTTTATCAGCGGGATGTGCTCTTCGGTAGGCACCAGGGTCTTAGCCTCATTGGTACCGCCCTCGATATTGATGGAGAGGAGTCCGGTGACACCGAACATTTCCGTAAAGGCTATCATATCCTCTTTGATGGGTATCCCTTTTTGTATCTCAACCAGCACCTCTACGGTTTCTATATCTTGTGGATTGATCTGTATTTTGCTCACTCTACCGACATTAACGCCATGCAGTTTTACATTCGAATCTATCGAGAGGCCGGCAATGGATTCCTTCATTTCAAGCCTGTAGAGATCATACTCGTCATCCAGACCATATTTGGCAAGCCAAAAAGCGAACCAGACCATGCCTGCCCCGAAAAGCAGTACGAAAATACCGACGATCGTATAATTGACTTTGCTATACATCTTTCACCTTATCTTTGAACCGCTCTTTAGTGTACTCGTTCTTGAAGAACTCTTCTACAAAGGGATGTTGTGATTGTAACACATTTTCAAGTGTGCCTTCGGCTACCACTTTTTTGTCTGCCAGCACAGCCAAGCGGTCCACGATGCTGAAAATACTCTCCAGGTCATGTGTGATCATGACGACCGTGATCCCAAGCAGGTCACGCAGCTCCACGATAAGGGAGTCAAAGTTCCGTGCCCCGATAGGGTCAAGGCCTGAAGTGGGTTCATCCAGAAAGAGCAGCTTCGGCTCCATCGCCAATGCCCGTGCCAGTGCAGCGCGTTTCACCATACCGCCGCTCAACTCGGAAGGATACAGCGCTCCCACATGCGGTTCCAGCCCCACCAGTGCCAGCTTCGACTGTACCAGTTTATCACGCATGCCTTTAGAGATATCGGTATACTCTTTGAGCTGTACTTCTATATTTTCTGCAACGGTCAAAGAGGAGAAAAGTGCGCCGAACTGAAAAAGCACTCCCCAGTCACTCCGTAACGCCTGTGCCTCTTTGAAACTGATACCGCTTAATGGTCTACCCAGAACGGTCACCTCTCCCGCATTGGGTTCCAGCAGCATGATCATCTCTTTCATCAGGACGGATTTCCCGGAACCGCTCTGACCCAGGATCCCATAGATCTCATTTTCATCTATATGCAGATCTATCCCGTCATGAATGGTCCTGTCTCCGAATCTTGTCACGATATTTTCCACTTTAATGACAGGATTCATAAGCCAAGCTCCGTAAAGATCACTGAAAAAAGTGCATCAAAGGCAATGACCAGAAAGATGGAGTTAACCACCGATGACGTGGTATGCAGCCCGATACTTTCTGTTTTATGGGCTACCTGAAACCCTCTGAAACACCCTATAGCTGCGATCAAAAAGGCAAAAACAGGCCCCTTCATCATCCCCAGCAGATAATGCTTCACTTCCAGTACCTCGTAGACCCTCTCTATAAATACGGTCATAGAGATACCCAGCTGCATGTTGGAAGCGACCATCCCGCCAATGATGCCTACAATATCGGCAAAGAAGATCAGTAAAGGCAGAGCGATCATCAAAGCAAATACACGCGGGAGCACCAAAAAGGTATAGGGATCAAACCCCATCGTACGCATCGCAGATATCTCTTCTGTGATCTTCATCGCCCCTATCTCGGCGGTATAGGCAGAACCGCTGCGTCCGGCGATGACTATGGCCGTGATCATGGGGCCCAGCTCTCTGGTGATCGAGATGGCCACCGTATCGACGATAAAAATATCCGCACCGAACTTGGCCAACTGCACCGAGCCCTGATAGGAGATGACCATCCCTACCAGAAATGAGGTGAGCGCGATGATAATGAGCGCATTGAACCCTGACTGATGGATATGATAGACCGTCTCTTTGAAACGTATGGCTTTGGGATGAAGAAAAGTATGGAACATCGCATAAAAAAGATGCCCTGTAAAGGTGGTGAAGTCTTTGATGTCCTGAGCGGCTTCAAGCGTATGTCTACCCAAATTTTCAAGCGTGCTTTGTTTCCTGGAAGGTATGGTCTTTGGGATATCCCTGTTGAGAAGGTCATACATGTCTTTTTGATTTTCCGTATAGCCGACCACCTCCACCTCCGTTGCATTCTGAAACCGTTCCAGATGTTCTATGAACAGCAGGACACCCGCACTGTCAAAATCGCTTATGGCCGAAACATCCCAGATGATCTTCCTGTCGCACGGAACTTCAAGCAGTCTCTTTTCGATCTGAAGTACCGTGTGCAGCATCCATTCCCCTGCAGAGATAAGCGTAAGATGATCCTGGTGCACTTCATATCGTAAGAATATTTCCTTCATAGAAACTATTATAGGTAAGATTAGATTAAGTTTTGCTATAATTATTATCATATTAAAAGCAAGGATATCAGCATGAAAAGTTTTGGTTTAGACATTTGGGGGGATAAGAACTTTATCATCCAAAAAGACACGGTGAACGTCAATCATGCCTCGAAACCTTCACTGCTCGAGATCACGCAGGAGATACGGGAAAAAGGCTATAAAGGCCCTCTGCTGCTTCGATTTCCCCATCTTATCAAAAAACAGATCTCTACACTCTTTGACACCTTTAACAAGGCCCGAAAGGAGTTTAACTACCAGGGGGATTTCCAGGCGGTCTTCCCGCTCAAGGTCAACCAGTTCCCCAACTTTGTACATGCCCTCATGGAAGTCTCGCAGGACTACAGCTATGGGCTCGAGGCCGGGAGCAAAGCAGAACTGATCATTGCGATGACAAAAACACCCCTGGGTGCCCCTATCACTGTCAACGGCTTCAAAGACAAAGAGATGATATCGCTCTGTTTCATCGCTGCAAAGATGGGCCATAATATTACAGTGACCATTGAAGGACTGGGCGAACTGGAGACGATCATACAGGTGAATGAGGAGTTTAACGCCGGCATTGAAACACCCATATCTCCCAAGATCGGTGTACGTATACGTCTGCACAGTTCCGGGATAGGTATCTGGGCAAAGAGCGGGGGCTACAGTTCCAAGTTCGGCCTTACCTCGACCGAACTGCTTGAAGCCTATGAGCTACTGAAAAAGAATGCCCTGTTGGATTCTCTGTGGATGATCCATTTTCATATCGGCTCGCAGATGGGAGATATCGCCCCTTTAAAGAAAGCACTCAGGGAAGCCGGGAACATTTATGCGGACCTCAAAAAACGCGGTGCCGATGCACTCGGTGCCATCAACATCGGGGGAGGACTGGCAGTGGAGTACAGCCAGCACTCGCACAACCAGGAGCGGAACTACTCTCTCAAAGAGTTCGCCAACGATGTCATCTATCTTATGCAGGAAATATCCAAACGCAAAGGGGTGCAGGAGCCTGCGATCTTTACAGAGTCAGGCCGTTTCATCGCTGCATCGCACTCGGTACTCATCACACCGGTACTGGAACTCTTTTCCCAGGAGTACCATGAGAAAGGTCTGCGCCTGAAAGAGGTCAATCCTCCCCTTATACAGGAGCTTTATGACCTCTTGAACAGTATTAAACGCGAAAATGCCAGAGAGTACCTTCACGATGCGCTCGACCATATGGAAAGCCTGCTCACGCTTTTTGACCTGGGGTATATAGACCTTGAAGACCGTTCCAATACAGAGATACTTGTCAACCTTATCATCAAAAAAGCGATCTTTCTGCTTCAGAACGAAGATGCCGATGAACTGAACAAGTTGCAGGACCGCATACAGGAGAAGTATCTGGTCAACTTTTCGGCCTTTCAGTCACTGCCTGATTTTTGGGGATTGGCACAGCAGTTCCCTATCATGCCGCTGGACAGACTGGATACCAAACCTACCAACCCGGCGAGTATCTGGGATATCACCTGCGACAGCGACGGAGAGATAGGCTTTAACAGAGACCTGCCTCTCTACCTGCATGACATCGATGTCTCCCAGGAAGAGTATTTTCTTGCCTTTTTCCTGACAGGTGCCTATCAGGAAGTACTGGGAATGAAACACAACCTCTTCACCCATCCTACTGAAGCCGTCATTACCTTTGATAAAAAGGGGAAGTATCAGATAGAAGACCTGATAGAGGCACAAAACCTTATGGATGTGCTGGATGACCTGGAGTACGACACGAGCATCATAGATAAAACGCTCAAATATCGTATTGAAGAGTCTGAAGAGCTGAACCACGAAGAAAAACGTGAGCTTTTAGGCAAACTTTACCTCTATTTAAGTGAAAATAGCTATCTTAAGACCATTCAAGCTCTGGACGATAAGAATTAAGGAAAGCCTGTGAACCCATTTAGTCTGATCAAAGAAGATTTTCTCAATGTTAAAAGAAATGACCCTGCCCTTCACTCTACCTTTGAGCTCTTCTTCAACTATCCCGGTCTTTGGGCCCTGTTGTTCCACCGTATCGCACATTGGCTTTATAAAAAAGGTCTAAGGTTCCTCCCCAGGTTCATCTCTGCCATAGGCCAGTTTTTGACCGTGATAGACATACACCCCGCTGCAAAGATAGGCCGCAGGGTTTTCATAGACCATGGGGTGGGTGTCATCATAGGCGAAACAGCCATTGTCGGCAATGACGTACTGATCTATCAGCAGGTGACACTGGGAGGTGTCAGTACCAATACAGGAAAACGGCACCCTACCATTGAAGATGGCGTGGTTATCGGAGCCGGCGCCAAAGTGCTTGGCAACATCACTATCGGTGCCAATTCAAAGATAGGGGCCAACTCTGTGGTGGTAAAGAATGTACCGCCTGAATCAACCGCCGTAGGCATACCTGCACGTGTACTCAAGAGAGGGTACGATAAAACCCCGCTCAGCCACGACAAGATCCCTGATGTCAACAAAGAGATATTTAAATACCTCATCAAACGTATAGAGAATCTTGAAGCTACCCTTCCTCAGGACCAGCAGGCAGGGATCAAGGAGAAAGACCACAAGCTTGAAGAAGTTTATGATAATTTCATCCATTCTATGGACTAACATAGAACACTTCTAAACCACTTTTGGATATACTTGCTAAATTTTTAATTTAATGTAAGAGGGTTTTTTATGCTTTCAAATCGTATACAGACACTATCTCCTTCCCTTACTATCGCCATCTCTTCACTCGCACGTGATTTGAAAGCGCAAGGAAAAGATGTGCTTTCTTTTTCTGCGGGAGAGCCGGACTTTGGTACTCCCCAACGCATCAAAGATGCAGCCATCAAGGCCATCAACGAGGGGTTTACACAGTACACCGCTGTACAGGGTATTCCGGAGGTGCTGGAAGCGGTAGCATCCAAGCTCAAAAGAGACAACGGATTGGACTACGCGCCTTCAGACATCATCGTCAGCAACGGTGCGAAACAGTCACTCTTCAACCTGTTCCAGGCGGTACTGAATGACGGAGATGAAGTGATCATTCCTTCTCCTTACTGGGTCACCTATCCTGAGCTTGTGAAGTATTGCGGTGCCGTACCTGTCATCATAGAGACGGATGAGATCGGCAAATTTAAAATGACCGCGGATCAGCTCAAGGCGGCTATCACGCCTAAAACCAAAATGGTTATTTTGACCACACCTTCCAACCCTACCGGATCGGTCTATTCAGAGTCCGAACTGCGTGAACTGGCTGAAGTCCTTGAGGGAACAGATATCCTTGTCGCATCGGATGAGATGTATGAGAAGCTGGTCTACGACATTGACTTTGTCTCTGCAGCGAGTATCAGCGAAGATATGTACCAGAGAACGGTGACCATCAACGGTCTGAGCAAATCGGTTGCGATGACGGGATGGCGTTTTGGATACCTGGCCACCCCGAACAAAGCCCTCATAGCTGCGATGAACAAGCTTCAGAGCCAGAGTACCTCGAACATCAATTCCATCACACAGAAAGCAGCTATCCCTGCACTGCTTGGCGAAGTGGATACAGAGATCGAACAGATGAGAAGAGCGTTTGAAGGCAGAGCGGAAGAAGCGGTGAAACTCTTCAATGACATCGATGGTCTTTCCGTGCTGAAACCCCAAGGCGCGTTTTACCTCTTTGTCAACATCAAAGATGTCAGCAATGACTCGATAGAGTTCTGTAAAGAGCTGCTTCAGTCTACGGGCGTTGCCGTGGTTCCCGGTATAGGGTTTGGCGCTGAAGGGTACTTCAGGTTCTCATTCGCTACCGATATCACAACGATCCGTGAAGGTATCAGACGTATCGAAAAGTTCATCGCGCAAAAAAGAGCCTAGGTCTACTTTGTTCTACAATGCTTGATGGTAACACCCGTTACCATCATTTTTTCTTTTTCCTGGTCATATTTTCCATCATAAACCACACCGCACCAATAATACTGAACAAGATCACCGGCGCGATCCATGGGTTTATCTTGATATAGGCAAAGACCGCAATGATGGCTTCACTTGAATAATAGGCGCTCAACCCTATCGTCAGTACGAACAGGATAGAGGCAAAGACATTGTAAAATGCGAACTTCCTGAAATCATACTTCGCCAGTGCCATCGAAAGCGGTACAAGCGTTTTGATTCCATAGAGGAATTTCTGTATAAATATCGCCAGGACCCCGTACTTGCGCATGATCAGGGTGGCCAGTGCAATTTTCCGCTTGTGTTTGGCGAAATACGGCTCTATCCCTTTTTTCTGATATTTCCCCAAATAGAACAAGAATATATCCCCCAGGAAGTTTGATATGGTAGCCACAGTTAACGCGATCGTCAGGTCCATATTGCCCATATATGAGAAGACACCTGCCGCAGCCACGATGAACAGTGAACCGCCAAATGCAAAAAATGCCACCGCCAGGTAACCCCACGCTTCCAAAGAAGTAAAATCCATAAAAAGTCCTCGATCGTTTACGGGTATTTCGAAAAAACCCTTATAAAGAATCATACCCAAAATAAGTTATAATCCCTCTCATGATTGAAACACTAATGAGCATCCTCTTCGTCTATGTTTTTATACTTCTGGGCTATATGGCCAAACGCATCTTCCAGGACGACATGAATACAAAGACCCTGACGCTGATGTCTGTGTACTTTTTACAGCCCTTTGTGACCGTCTGGGGATTCAGTACCGCCAAGCTGCACAGCGAGCATCTGTATGTGCCGCTTTTATACCTCGCCATCATCTTTGCCCTCCTTGTTCCGACGGTCCTGCTGGGCAAGATGCTCTTTGCCGACCCCAAAGAGCGGGCGATCTTCTCCATCGCCGGCTTTGTAGGAAATACAGGGAACATCGGTATACCTCTGGGGATCGCCCTTTTTGGGGAGGCCTCTGTCATCTATACGACACTGATCAACATCGCCAATGTCTTTGTGGTCTACATCATCGGTGTTTATATCTATTCACGGGGTTCGTTCAGCATCCGGGATTCACTCTATAACATTGTAAAGATCCCTATCATCCCGGCTTCCGTCGTCGCCATCGTGATCAACCTCTATGATGTGCCTCTGAGCAGCCAGCTGCAGGAGTTTTTCAAGATGGGGGCCTACACCGGTATCGTCTTGCAGCTCTTTTTGCTGGGAACCTTCCTGCAGGGTATACGCATCAAAGAGCTGCACCCCAAGCTCTTCATAGGCACGATTAGCCAGAAATTCATCATCGTGCCTTTGGCCACGGCCATCATCCTCTCTTTTACCAACCTGCCGCTTTTTGTGCAAGGGGTGATCTTCATGGAGATGATGGTGCCGCTGGCCGTTGCAAATATCAATCTTGCCTCACTCTATAACTGCAGGCCCAAGGACGTGACCTCCCTCATACTCCTGAGCACACTTTTGTTCATGCCGCTGCTATTTGTGCTGAGCTATGTGACAAATCACTACTATTTGTGAT
>NZ_DATCSP010000059.1:0-7240 GCF_036568385.1 Sulfurovum sp.
ATGGTGTCAAGAGAGGGACTTGAACCCTCGACCTCCGGCTTATGAGACCAGCGCTCTAACCAGCTGAGCTACCTTGACATCTTCGTTGAAGAGACGGAATTTTATCCAAAGATACCTTTATTGTCAATGAGTACAAGAAAAAATGAGAAAAAAAACGAAAATCATAGAGACATATCACATACTTTAGTCAACATAACTAAACTTTTTTAAATAATTTCAAACAACCATCTTGACATTTTAACAAAAAACCATTACAATGCACCCATCAAAAATCATTAAGAAAAGGAGACTTTATTATGGCATTTAAACCACTTAAAGATAGGGTTCTCGTGGAACGTGAAGAACAATCAAACACAACAGCATCCGGGCTTTACATTCCAGATACAGCAAAAGAGAAGCCTTTAGAAGGTAAAGTAGTTGCAGTAGGACCCGTTGCAAGAGAAGATGGCATCGATGTAGGTGACACCGTAGTATTCGCTAACTTTTCGGGTATGGAGATCACGGTCGAAGGTAAAGAATATCTTATTTTACACAGCAAAGAAGTCTTGGGACTGATCAAATAATCAAACAGTATTAAGGAAAACAGATGGCAAAAGAAATATTTTTTTCAGACAAAGCACGAAACGGACTTTATGAAGGCGTAAGAAAATTGGCTGATGCGGTCAAAGTGACCATGGGACCAAGAGGTCGTAATGTCCTTATACAAAAAAGCTATGGTGCACCGCACATTACCAAAGACGGTGTGAGCGTGGCCAGAGAGATAGAGCTTTCGGACTCGCTTGAGAACATGGGTGCGCAGCTGGTGAAAGAAGTAGCAAGCACTGTAGCAGATGAAGCGGGTGACGGTACGACCACGGCCACTGTCCTGGCTCACTCCATCTTCAAAGAAGGCCTTAGAAACATCACAGCAGGTGCAAACCCTATAGAAGTGAAAAGAGGGATGGATAAGGCTTCTACAGCGATCATCGAAGAACTTAAAAAGATCTCCAAAGAGGTCAAGAACAAGAAAGAGATCGCGCAGGTAGCGACTATTTCTGCAAACTCTGATGAGACGATCGGTAACCTGATCGCAGAAGCGATGGACAAAGTAGGTAAAGACGGGGTGATCACCGTAGAAGAGGCCAAAGGGATCAATGATGATCTTGAAGTGGTAGAAGGTATGCAGTTTGACAGAGGATACCTCTCTCCTTACTTTGTAACGAATTCCGAGAAGATGACGTGTGAGATGGAGAATCCTGTCATTCTTCTGACCGATGCAAAGATCACTTCGCTCAAAGACCTTGTGCCTGTGTTGGAGCAGGTACAGCAGAGCGGACGTCCGCTTCTCATCATTGCAGATGACCTCGAAGGTGAAGCATTGGCAACACTGGTACTGAACCGTCTTAAAGGTGTACTGAACATCGTAGCGGTCAAGGCACCTGGCTTCGGTGACAGAAAGAAAGAGATGCTGAAAGATATCGCTATCCTGACAGGAGCGACCCTCGTCACAGAAGAGTTGGGACTTACCCTTGAAAAAACTACGCTTGCCGAGCTGGGTCATGCCGCAAGAGTGGTCATAGACAAAGACAATACCGTGATCGTTGACGGTAAAGGCAATAAAGATGCGGTTGCAGCCAGAGCCAATGAGATCAAAACACAGATCTCTACCACTACCAGCGAATATGACAAAGAGAAGCTGCAGGAGAGACTTGCAAAACTCTCCGGCGGAGTAGCGGTGATCAAAGTAGGTGCGGCTACGGAAACAGAGATGAAAGAGAAAAAGGACAGAGTCGATGATGCCCTCTCTGCCACCAAAGCTGCCGTCGATGAAGGGATCGTGATCGGTGGGGGTGCTGCGCTCATCAAAGCAAGCCAGGCAGTCTCTCTCGATCTTGAAGGCGACCAGGCAGTAGGAGCCCAGATCATCTTAAGAGCGGTCTTTGCACCTATGAAGCAGATCGCGCAAAATGCAGGGTTCGATGCCGGTGTGGTCGCAGACAAGATCGCAAACACCACAGACAGCACCCTGGGATTCAATGCTGCAACGGGCGAATATGTCAACATGTTAGAAGAAGGGATCATCGACCCGCTTAAAGTCGCGCGTGTAGCACTTCAGAACGCGACCTCTGTCGCATCACTGCTCCTTACGACAGAAGCTACCGTATCAGATATCCCAGAGCCGCCATCGTCGGCAAAGTCTGGTATGCCGGATATGGGTGGCATGGGCGGTATGCCAGGGATGATGTAATTCCCGGACCAGCCCACGTCAACTCTTTGCGAACTTCATCCAGCATGAAGTTCGCAAGCGACACGTAGTCTACAGTTCCAACAGCCTCACATTCAAAGTTCGATCACCCTCTCTTCTATCCATCAAAACTTGTATCTCAGGTTGATCGTCGTACGTATGTCATTTTTTTCCACCGCATAATACGGTGTCGCATTATACGCATGATTCACATCAAATCCAAGCATCAGGTCCTCCGTGATAGAGGTGTTGAATTGCACGATTTGAGAGATCCTATAGTCTGAAAGATCTTCCACATTGGGTTGATAATATCCAAGGTACGAAACAGAAAAGTTTTGATGCACTTTTTTCGAAAAAGAGAGGTAACTGTTGATGCGTGTGCGTTTGTAGACAGGATCGTATACGGTCACTTCCTCCGGTTCCATATAGGAGTAGAACAGTCCCAGCCCGGCATAAAACTTATCAAAAAAGATATCCAGTCTCTTTCGGATGTTCGCCCCTATGAGGTTTCTCTGTTTGATATGCTGGAACTCATTGAACTCCGTCTGAAGGAACAGTTCATAATCATAGGAGCTATCACCGATACTGTGCACATATCGAAGATGCGCCGATCCGTCATTCGTATCTTTTCTGTCATTGGATTCGCCATACGTATAGGAGGCGATAAGGTACACCAGCCAGTCATTGCCAAAGTATTCCCCTTTGCCAGCCAGTCCCATTGCGGTCGAATCATTGTTCCCTGAGCTATGCTTTCCGCTGACCGAGACCTCTCCGCTCAAACCTTCTTTTTCTCCTATGACCGGAGGATCGATATGAATGAAACTATAGGAAAATGACGTGAATAGGATGGAAGTGGCGAAGAGTTTTTGCAGCATGTGTAACCTTTGTATCTACTTTGATGGGTAGAATCATACTACATTAAGATAAAAGCGCAAAACATGCTGACGTCACACATAAGTGAGAAAAACAGTGCGGCAGGCGCTCAGACGCCCTATCTGATCAGTTTCTGAAACTCGAAGACAGGCAGAGGTTTTGCGAAGTGATACCCTTGCATATAGTCACATCCGAAAGAAGCTATCATCTCGGCCATTTTCTCATTTTCGATCCCTTCCACAACGATCTTCATTCCCAGGGTATGTGCCAGTTCTATGATCGCTTTTACGATCCGCTGGTCCTCTTCATTCGTCAGGATATAATCGACCAGACTCTTATCGATCTTTAAATTGTCAGCAGGGAATTTTTTCAGGTAGCCGAAAGAGGTGTACCCTGTACCGAAATCATCCAATGAGATACCTACACCCAGTTTTTTCAATGCAAGAAAATGTTTCACCGTTTCGGATTCATTCCTCATGGCAATACCTTCTGTAATTTCAAATTTGATCAGTGCCGGATCGACCTGATACTGTCCCAGTTTTCTTTCTACATACTGCACGAACTCACCTGTATTCACTTCCACCATGGAGACATTGATAGAAACCTCGATCTCTTTGAACTGAAAAAGCTCCCAGCGCTTCTGCTGCTTCAATACCTCTTCAAGAATATATTGGCCCAACTTGACAATAAAACCTGTTCGCTCCATCAAGCCGATAAATACAAACGGAGGGATCAGTCCGTACTGGGGATGTTTCCATCGTATCAGCGCTTCTGCTGCGACTATCTCTCCCTGCCCGGCCTTGACAATAGGCTGATAATAGACCTCAAATTCACCCCTGCTCAATGCACCCGGCATATCGCTATGCAGTCTTAGTTCATCATAGTTTTTATTGAATTTCTCAGGGATACATACACTTATCTTTCCGTCACCCTCTTTTTCCGCGTCTGCCAACGCTTTATAGGCATTATCGAGTAATTTACGTATATTCCCGCTATCAGGGTAGACAGCGATACCCGCTGATACGGTCAAGTGCAGATTGGAATCATCCATCTTGTAAAATGACGCCAGTTTTGCCTGGATGGCTTCCACAAAGGTCTTTGCTTCTTCTATCGAAGGCAGGTTGGTCACTGTCAGCAAAAAATGATTGTCAAAGGTATGGTAGACCGTGGTGTTTGCATTCACCTCCGCTGTCTCCAGGTACTTGGCAAACTTTTTAAGTACCTCATTGGCCTGTTCATGCCCGATGATGGATCTCAGCATCGAAAAATTGTCCAAATGCAAAAGGATCAGTGCCAGTTTGTTTTTTTCCAGGTGCGCTTTGGCAAAAAAAGCCGGCAGATCCTGGTATATCTGCAGCTGGTTAGGCAGGTCGGTAAGCTGATGCCTGAAATATATACGGGAACGTGCCGTATCTTTGTCCCTCTGCTGTATGGTCACCAGGTTACATACCCTCTTCTTGGGCATATGCGTGATCACCGCATCGATGGTGAGCGTGATGGGTATGACTTCCCCCTCGGAGATCTTCAGCTGTGTCTGCAAAGGCAAATGAAGCTTGTCTTTAGAGGCGATACGATGCTCTTGAAGGTAGGTGCCGAACGGGACCCAGTCTTTTTTTGCTTTTATCTGGGCTGTATCTTCCAGTTGTTTCATTAAAAAATCACTAGGTAACCGTAAAAGTTCCACCAGAGCGCTGTTTGCATAAAGCACTTCATTCTTCTCAGAAAGGATGAAGACCGCCTCTTCAGAGATATCGAAGGCCTTTTGAAAAACGTGTAGATTATGTTCGAGCATCCCTTCCATTTTCTTTTTGTCCCTTAGCACAAAATACCTGTAAAGAAAGAAGAAGACCACTAAAAGAAGCAGCCCCAGAACACCCTGCTCCCCCGGTGACATTTGACTCAGTATTTCCAACACTTCATTCATTTCATAACCCCGTTTGATATTAGACTATAGTATACCATCATTCCTATTCATGTTTTTTTTAAACACAGCGCTTCTATGCGTGTCGTCTCATCCTGAATGATGAATTTTTGATCGACCTCGATACTGCTCAGCGCTACGGCCTTTCCCTCTACAGAGGTTTGCGCCCACCCTTTGCGGCACTGCAGTTTAGGATCGTTCATTCTCAGTTTTTTATCCATATACTCCAGATACTGACTCTTTTGTTCCACAATGAACCCTAGGTTCTGTCTGTAGTGTTTAAGCAGTTCAGGCACTGCGGAAGAGAAGCGTTCTATCTTGTGCTTTATGACTCGCTTGAACTCCTCTTCCAAACGGATAAATTCTATTTGCGTCTCCTGGAGCCGTCTGTTCGGTGAACTGCGCAGCAGTATCTCTTCGGTATGCTTAAGTTCACGTACCCATTGATGCAGTTTCTGGCCGATCACATAGGTAAACCGTCCGCCGATCTCATCCAGGGCATAGAGGATCTCCTGCCTGTCCGGGAGTATCATCTCCATCGCTGCACTCGGTGTTGGCGCACGCAGGTCTGCGACGAGGTCACTGATCATCACATCCACTTCGTGTCCTACGGCACTGACGACCGGTGTATCCATGGAAAATATGGCATCTGCAACGACCTCTTCATTAAAGGGCCATAGGTCTTCCGTACTTCCGCCTCCTCGCCCTACGACCACCACATCTGCATCCAGGCGGTCTGCATAGTGTAAGGCTTTGGCTATCTGGGCTGCCGCCTGTTCGCCCTGCACCAGCGTATCTACGATGACCACTTCAAGCAGCGGCCATCGCTGTTCAATGATCTTGAGCATATCATGTAGTGCAGCGCTCTCTTTTGCGGTGACCAATGCGATCTTTTGAATATGTTTAGGGATGGGTTTTTTTCTCTGTGCGTCAAAGTAGCCTTTATCCTTGAGCTTTTCTTTCAGCTGCTCATAGGCAAGTGCCAGCGCACCCTTGCCATAGGGTTCCACATGTACGGCATAGAACTGATACTCGCCTCTTGGCGTATAGACGCCCACAGACCCCTCTATGACAATATGCACCCCTTTTTCAATACGGAACTTCAGTTTGGCTGCAGAGGAGCGCCACATCACGCATTTGATACTGCTCTCTTTATCTTTGAGTGAAAAATAGACATGCCCTGAGGTATGATAGGTCACCGAAGCCACCTCTCCCTCTACGAGGATATGCATGAAGGTAGCTTCCAGCAGTGACTTGATCTTGGTATTGAGCGAGGAGACGCTCATCATGGATTGAGACATAATACCCTTTCTATGTGGACGATTTACTTTTTCTGTGCGACCAGAAGCGTAGAGATCCCCATCGAGAAAGATTTGGTATACTTCATTTCAAAGCCGGCTTCTTCCAGTTCTCTGGCCAACATATCCGTTGTCAGGAACTCTTCTATGGAATCAGGCAGATATTTGTACGCTTCATAGTTTTTCGATATCAGTCCACCTACCCTGGGCAAGACCTTTTTCATACCGAAATCTACCATTTTGTTGACCACACCGCTTCTATCCTGCTTGGTGAACTCCAGGATCATGACAAGTCCCTTTGGTTTCAGTGCGCGGTTGAATTCCTGCAATGCCTCTACCCTGTCTACCACATTGCGTATGCCGTAGGAGATGGAGATCACATCCGTGCTCTCATCTGCTATGGGGAGTTGCTGGGCCTTGCCTACGATAAACTCAGCGAAATCCACTTTTTTCTTTGCCACATCGAGCATCCCTACGGAAGGGTCAATGCCTACATACTTTTGGATCTCGACACCGTTCTTTTTCGCCTGTTCTTTCCAGTAGATCAGCAGGTCGCCCGTGCCTGTCGCTACATCTGTCACCTGCGTCAGTGATTTCTGGTCGAGTATCTCAAATACTTTGTCACACCCTTTTTTACGCCACTGGATATCGATACCGAAGCTCAACACCCTGTTCGCCAGGTCATAGGTTGATGCGATATCATCGAACATGGTGACGATCTTTTCTTGTTTTTCCTGCTTGTCCGTTAATTTTTCAATGCCCAATTTGTCTGCTCCATATCATCAGATCTCTCTCTTTTTTACGCTGATGTAAAAATTGTAAATTCATGTGTGTATTATAGGTTAAATTATTCTCAGAGAGCTTAGGGGTCTGGTAGAGCAGTATCCAGTCTATCTTCTCTTTGAGTGCATTCAGCATTCCTTC
>NZ_DATCSP010000060.1:0-8495 GCF_036568385.1 Sulfurovum sp.
GATAAGGCGGAACTTTTTTAACTCAGACATATTGTCTCCTAATTATGATTTTTGTGAGTATAGCAGAAGAAGTTTAACAATCCATACGTTTTAGGTTATAATGGCCTATTGAGATCGAAAGGGAAAAAATGGGACATAACAATGTGGATGAAAAACATATACCGGAGTATGATTTTGACATCATCGAGATGATCAAAGAGGGTTTCAGGCGTATAGAAGGCGTCAAGGGGATATTTTTAGCTGCCTTTGTTCTTTATGTGGTCATCTCCATTATCGTTCAGATCGTATTGTCCATGTTTTTCCCATCACCGCCGCCTCCAGCGGAACCAAACCTTCTGAACCAGCAGATCGTTACTATTTTGAGCTACCCTGTACTGATGCCGCTGATCGTCGGGATCATGATGCTTGCCATCCGCTATTCACGCGGAGAGCAGCCAGCGTTTCAATCCGTATTCAACTACTACCACCTGGTGGGCAAGCTGTCATTGGCGGCTCTGATGATCTACATCATGACAGTGATAGGTTTTTTACTGTTCATTCTTCCGGGTATCTATCTGAGCATCGCCTACATCTTCACGTTACCGCTTATAGCCGACAAGGGAATGGATGTCTGGGAGGCCATGGAGCTTTCAAGAAAGGCTGTCACCAAACATTGGTTCAAGGTCTTTGGTCTCTTCTTTCTGCTCAGTATCATCATGGCACTGGGGGCATTGGCATTGGGTATCGGGCTCATCTGGGCAGTACCGCTGCTGTTTGTCACACTCTACGGGTTGCTATATCCGATGATCTTTGACAGGGCAAGTGTTTAAAAGAAAGCGGTCCTCGTAGAAAGCACGAGGATATTGAAGTTATTTTACCCTATCAGGTCCGAACACAGATCAAAACGGTTGTGTGTCATCAAGTGCACTTTTCCATGCAGCGCCATCATCTCATCAAAGATGCGTTTTGAAAGGGCAAAGCCTACTTCCTGTTCTTTCTCTTCGCCATCCATGGCCGCAAGGTTCATTTCGTCAATGATAGATTTCGGTACAGAGATGCCGGGGACTTTGTCGTTAATGAAATTGGCCGTTCTGGCTCTTACGATAGGGAACTGCCCAAGTACAAGTTGCGCTTCTTTCGCCGTGTCCCTTATGCTCACTGCTTTGGCCTCTTCAAAAAGCGCCAGAAGCTCTTTGGCATTTTCCAGGTCATAGACCGGCTGGGTGATGATGGCACGTGCGCCGTAGTTGAGCTTTTTGACCATACGTTTTTTGAGGCTGTTCATGTCTTTGGCCGTGGCATTGCTGACAGCGAAGGGATAGATGGGTTTGGGTGCGGGATTTAACGGCTTATTGCTGTAGTCCACTCCTTTGTTCAGGTGATAGATGATACTCAGAAGCAGTGTAGAATCACGCTCCAATACCCCCTTTACCTCCGGCTGGTCCGAGAACTTCGCAGGGTCACCTGTCAGTGCCAGTATACAGCGCAGGTCAAAGTCATTGGCCCCAAGCAGGGTGGACTGCAGGGAAAGCTTGTTCTTGTCTCTCATACTCATGGTGGCAATGACAGGTTTCCCAAATGTCTGCTGCACTTTGATGGCAGAAAGAACGCCTGACATCTTCAGTTTTGCCAAAGGATTGTCCGTGCATGAAAAACCTGTGACCTTATCCTGCAAATTGTATTTTTTAATGTCGTCAATGATCCCGTCTATGGATGCGCCATGCGGGGGATTGATCTCTACAGTGATGAATTTCTTATCGTTACAAAGAATGTTGCAAAAATTTTCGAACATGGGATAGACTCTTTACTATTATTTTGTATTTTGGTTTCTTGGTTATAATTCTACCTAAATTATGCATAGAGGTAACACCATGTCTAAACTGGCCGTATTTGATTTTGATTCAACGTTGATGGACGGTGAGACCATCGACTTTTTGGCTGCTCCGCTTGGTTTGGAAGCATCCGTTGCAGAGATCACGGAAAGGGCGATGGCAGGGGAGCTGGATTTTTTCAAGTCTCTGGTCGCCAGAGTATCGCTGATAGAGGGACTGGAAGAAAAGAGAGTGAATGAGATCTGTTCTGATCTTCCTATGATGCCGGGTGCCTTTGAAGTGGTGGCTGGTCTCAAAGAACGCGGGTATACGGTGGTGTGTTTTTCCGGCGGCTTTAGAAATGCTACCAAACCGGCTTGTGAGAAATTAGGCATTGACGCAGATTTCTCAAACTTCCTGCACAGTGAAGGCGGGGTCCTCACCGGACAGGTCGGCGGTGAGATGATGCACTCAGATGCCAAAGGGGAGATGATCGTACGGCTGCAAAATCTCCTTGGTGTAGACAGAAAAGATACTCTGGTCGTAGGCGACGGCGCAAATGACCTCAGTATGTTCGCACATGCAGATACCCGTGTGGCGTTCTGTGCAAAACCGGTTCTAAAGAAAGCGGCAACCCATTGTGTGGATGTCAAGGATCTGCGAGAGATCTTGAAGTTAGTATAACCCTGGGTTTACTCCCAGGTCATTGCACTTTTAAGATTTTCTATATGGTTGTCCGCGTTTAATCTCTGTATAAAATCTTTAGAGTAGTAGATGCCTTTTTCCCTGAACTGCTCCGCTATCTCCGGGGTATAGACTTCATCGGCTGTCTCGGAAAAAAGTGCTATCCAGTGTGTAAAGTCTTCCTGCTTCAATCCGACGATCGTAAAGTGGGGTCCGTAGGGATCGCTGAAATAGAGTGCCTCATCCAAGAAGACCGTCGTCCAGAAGTTCACCAATGTATCTATATGCTCTTTCCACTCTTCATTTTCGATGTCATCGCCCAGTTCAAGCACGAAATAGTGACCTATCGCTTCATCTTTCAGAGCTTTGTGGTAAAACAGGGTGACCAATGTTTCAATATTTTCTTTCGTGATCTTATTTGCAAGTTGCACGCTTCATCCTTGTGATTCAAACTGCCTATGCACCCAAGGCAGAGGGTAAAATTCGGATGGAATTATAGCGAGATTTTCAAAAATGAATAAATAGTGGTTCATAAGCAAGCCATTGACGCCAGTACGTTTCATTTTGACCACTACGTTGTTTTTTGCAGAGAAAATAGGTGTGACAAGGGCAATCCACATCTCACCCTTATCCCTAAATGCTATAATGCAAAAAACAATGGAGAAAAGCGTGTTTCCTGATAAAAAAAGTTGCAGTATCAAAGGTATCATACAGCAACTTATGAGTTACAAAAGCGCTGTCATATTAGGTAATATGATTGCGCTGCTTTCCACGCTGATCATTGTCATTATCCCTCTTTTTATTCCGGTTCTGGTCGATGAGCTCCTGTTGGGGCAGGACCACGGTTTCATCGCTTGGATATCAAAATACATTTTCACAAGTGATACCAAAGGGTATGTGCTATTTGTTTTGGCCCTGATCATTTTTCTGCGTGCCTTAAGTACTTTATTAAGCATTGTACAAAGCAGGATATTTACGATCATATCAAAAAATATTACATACAAAATGAGGCAGTCTCTACTCAAACATCTGAAACATGTTTCACTCAAAGAGTATGAGATGATGCGTGTAGGCGCAGTCACCTCTAAACTGGTCACGGATGTGGAGACCATCGACGGCTTTGTAAGCAGCACGATCTCCAAACTGATCATCGCCTCATTTGTGTTGTTCTTTTCAGCCGTAGTACTGATCTGGATACATTGGCAGCTTGCCATTTTTATTTTGGTCACCAACCCCATCGTCGTCTTCTTCACGGCCAAATTCGCACGCAATATCGGGAAACTTAAAAAAGAGGAGAACAAGGCAGTGGAGCTCTTCCAGTCTGCGCTCACAGAAACGCTGGAACTCTTTCATCAGATCCGTGCGGCAAATAAAGAAGAATACTTTTTTGACCAGAGCGAGGCGAAAGCGAAAGAGCTGAAAGAGCATGCCATCGCCTACGGGTATAAAAGCGAAGCTGCGATGAAATACTCCTACCTGATATTTTTGAGCGGGTATGAAGTCTTCAGGGCAGTCAGTATATTGGCCGTGGCATACTCTGATCTTTCCGTAGGGTTGATGCTTGCCATCTTCTCTTACCTGTGGGTCATGGTAACACCCACGCAGGACATCATTAATTTTCAGTATGCACTTGCCACTGCCAGGGCAGCCTGCAACCGTATCAACAGCATCTACGAGATGGAACAGGAACCCCGGACAGAAGAACCGTGCAATCCTTTCGATGCAGAAGACGCCCTGGATATAGAAGTGAAAGACCTCTCTTTTGCCTATCAGAAGGGAAAAAACATATTAACTAATATTAATATGCGTATCAACAAAGGTTCCAAGGTGGCCATAGTCGGTGCAAGCGGCTCCGGGAAGACAACCTTATCGAATATTCTGGTGGGATTTTATCCGTTCGAAAAAGGAGAGATCCTGTATGGCGATGTCTCGAACAAAGCACTCAAGCTCTCCAGTATCAGAGAAAATATTCATCTTATCTTGCAACATCCTAAACTGTTTAATGATACAATGCGGTTCAATTTAACGTTAGGCAAAACGTACAGCAATGAAAAGGTGCAAAAAGCCCTTGAAATTTCTCAGCTTACGGATGTCATAGAACGTTTAGATCTGGGACTTGATACACTGGTCGGGAAAGACGGTATCAAGCTCAGTGGAGGACAGCGTCAGAGAGTCGCCATCGCACGGATGATCTTGGCAGATCCCAAAGTGGTGATCTTTGATGAATCGACTTCAGCATTGGATGTACATACAGAAGACAGACTTTTCGGTGCGCTGCAAGCGTTTTTAGCAGAAAAGACGGTCATCACCATCGCACACCGGCTCAGTACCATCAAAAGTGCAGAGTATATCTATGTCCTCGAAGAGGGTATGGTGGTTGACAGCGGTACACCCAAAGAGCTCTTGGCAAAAGATGAGAGCTACTTCAGCAGCATGGTTTAAATAAAGGAATAGATTGGATATTTTTGAAGCAATTATCATAGGTGTGATCGAGGGGTTCACTGAATTCCTGCCTATTTCGTCTACAGGCCACATGATAGTCGCCAGCGAGTTTTTAGGGGTCTCCCAGGATGCACTGACAAAAGCCTATGAGGTCATCATCCAGTTTGCGGCCATCCTTGCCGTGATGCTGATCTACAGGGAAAAGATCACTTTTAAAAAGATCGATCTGTGGCAAAAACTTTTTGTTGCCTTTCTGCCTTTGGCCATCGTGGGTTTCCTCTTTAAAGATGAGATCAAAACACTCTTTACCGTCGAGGTGGTCGCATGGATGTTCATTGCCGGCGGGCTGGTCTTCCTGGTGGTCGAGTATTTTTATGAAGAGAAAGAGTTCCATGTGAAGGATGTGGAAAAGACAAGCTACAGTCAGGCATTGTGGGTGGGCATAGCCCAGATCTTCTCACTCATTCCGGGAACAAGCAGGGCAGGGGCTACCATCATCGGCGGTTTATTGGCAGGACTGGACAGAAAAACATCGGCAGAGTTTTCTTTTTTGCTTGCGATCCCCGTGATGGCAGCGGTCAGCGGATACGATCTGCTGAAACACTATCAGGATTTTGCAGACGCAGAGTGGGGTGCCTTCCTAGCAGGCTTTGCCGCTGCTTTTATAGTCGCCTATGTGACGATCAAGCTTTTTCTGGTCTTTCTTCAGAAATTCACGTTTGTCGCATTCGGCATCTACAGGATCCTTTTTGGGATAGTGCTGCTGCTATGGATATAGCGGGATCATCAGAGAAAAACGTTTTGGATTTATAAAAACCCTTACGGGGGTTTTGGTTAAGTTCAAAAGCTTTTTGGACACGAGCAGGGGCATACCCCTGTATTTTAAAGGTACACAATGAAATTTAGTGAATTTGATTTTCATGCCGATCTGGCAAAAGGTGTGAAGATAGCAGGCTTTAAAGAGCCGAGCCCCATTCAGGAGTTAGCCATTCCTATCGTGATGAGGGGAACAGACATGGTAGGGCAGGCGCATACTGGTACAGGTAAAACAGCGGCATTCGGCCTGCCGATGATGGACAAACTTGCCAAAGGTCAGATAGAAAGAGCACTGGTCATTACCCCTACAAGAGAACTTGCGACCCAGGTGTCGGATGAACTATACCACTTAGGGCGTTTTGCCGGTATCAGGACCCTCACGGTCTATGGAGGGGTAGGATATGGCCGCCAGATCGCGCTGATACACAAAGGCGTGCAGATCGTTGTGGCAACACCGGGAAGACTCAAAGACCTCTACAGAAAAGGGAAGATCGATGTGTTCAATCCCGAAATAGTCGTACTGGATGAAGCCGATGAGATGCTCGATATGGGTTTCCTGGATGATATCAAGGAGATCTTTGACTATATACCTCAGAACAGACAAACCCTTCTTTTTTCCGCAACCATGCCTGAGCCTATCAAAGAGCTGGCAAATCACATTCTCTATCAGCCGGAGTTCATTTCAGCGGTGGGAGACGATGAAACGACCAACAATATCATTGAACAGCGCTATTATATGATCCATGAAAATCAAAGAGATGATGCCATAGTAAGGCTTCTTGAAACCGAAGATACAGACAAATGTATCATATTCTGCCGTATGAAGCGTGAAGTGGACAGACTGGTCGAACACCTGAATGCCTTAGGCTTTAACGCCAGCGGTTTGCATGGTGACCTGGAGCAGATGGACAGAGAAGCAGTGATCAAATCTTACAGAAGAGGCGAGACAAAGATCATGGTGGCGACCGATGTGGCTGCACGTGGTCTGGACGTTAAAAATGTGACCCATGTCTTTAACTACCATATCCCTTTCGATCCGCAATCTTATGTGCACCGCATAGGCCGTACGGGGCGTGCAGGAAAGGCAGGACAAGCGATCACACTTGTAACCACCGAAGAGTTCAAAGAACTTCAGCGTATCCAGAAAGAGGTAGGTGCAGAGATGCGTTTGGCAACGATAAAAGGGCCTCAGGGACTGGATGATGCAGGATGCGAATATCTGGCCGAACTGATAAGAGACATACCTGTACACAGTGATGCAGAAGCACTGCTGGCGTATATGGGAGATATGGACAGGACCCTGCTTCTTGAAAAGCTGCTTTCACGTTTTATAGAGCAGGAGCATCAGAACACAGGATCACAGATAGGCTTTAGTCAGGACAGGGTAGATGAAATGCTCGAAGAGTACAGGATCGAACAAAAAGAAACACGCGGCGGCAATCGCAGGAGAAAAAGAAGATAATTCTTTTTTTTTAACTAATAGCAAGCAAAATTGTTTTAAAATAAAACGAATTAAACTACGAGAAGGTTAGGTTAATATGGAAGTTAATTTAGTAGGTGAAAGCCTGAAATTTATGGTACTGGGGATGCTGATCGTATTCGTATTTCTAGTGGTGCTTGTTCAGGTCATGAAGCTGCAGGCAAAGATTATAAATAAGTTCTTTGCAAAAGAGGAGCCTCAAGTTGTTCCACCTTCAGGGTCAGGCAGTAATGCTACCGAAGAAGCCCATCATGTGGCAGCAATTACCGCAGCTGTCGCAGAATTTCGAAAACAATCATAAGCAAGGTATTATAAATGGCAAAAAAATATATTGATGTAATGGACACAACGTTCAGGGACGGCTTTCAGTCGGTCTTTGGCGGCCGTGTACTTATGGATGACTTTTTTCCTGCAGTAGAAGCAGCGAAGAAAGCAGGTATAACCCACTTTGAATTTGGCGGAGGAGCAAGATTCCAATCACTTTTCTTCTATTTGCAGGAAAATGCATTTGATATGATGGATGGTTTCAGGGAGATCGTAGGACCTGATGCGAACCTGCAAGTACTTTCACGCGGTATCAACACGGTAATGCTCGATACGGGAAGCCGTGAGATGATAGACCTCTTTGCAAAAATGTTTAAAAAACATGGTACAACGACCGTGCGTAACTTCGATGCACTGAATGACGTGAACAATCTGGCATTTTCTGCAGAGATGATCAAAAAGCATGGTATGAACCATGAAGTGGTTGTCACGATGATGGACCTGCCTCCAGGATGTACAGGGGCGCATGATGTGGCGTTTTATGAGAAAACGCTGAGAAACATCCTGGACTCCGGCATAGCATTTGACAGCGTATGTTTTAAAGATGCATCAGGAACCGCGAATCCGCACAAAGTCTATGACACGATCGATATGGCAAGAAAACTTCTTGGCGAGAGTGTACACCTCAGACTGCACACGCATGAAACCGCAGGTGTTTCGGTCGCTTCCTATCTGGCGGCACTTGAAGCAGGGGCTAATGGTATAGATATGGCAGCATCACCGGTGAGCGGTGGAACAAGCCAGCCGGATATTCTGACGATGCTTCATGCGACGAAAGGATCCAACTATAATCTGGGTGACCTGCAGCTGGACAAAATACTCAAGTATGAAGAGAGACTCAAAGAGTGTCTTGCTGACTATATGATCCCGCCTGAAGCGACACAGGTATCGCCGCTGATCCCATTCTCACCTATGCCTGGCGGTGCATTGACAGCCAATACGCAAATGATGAGAGACGC
>NZ_DATCSP010000061.1:0-49257 GCF_036568385.1 Sulfurovum sp.
TGATAGGGGAACCGGGTACAGGTAAAACGGCGATCGTGGAAGGACTTGCGCAGCGTATCGTGAACAAAGAGGTACCGCTCAGTCTGCAGAACATGCGCGTGGTCTCGCTGGACATGAGCAGGCTCATCGCCGGTGCCAAATACAGAGGTGAGTTCGAGGACAGGCTCAAAGCCATCGTGGATGAAGTCAAAAAAGCTGCCAATGTCATCCTGTTCATCGATGAGATCCATACGATCGTCGGTGCAGGTGCAAGCGAAGGAAGCATGGATGCTGCCAACATACTCAAGCCAGCACTGGCACGTGGGGAGCTGCATACCATAGGTGCCACCACGCTCAAAGAGTACAGAAAGTATTTTGAAAAAGATGCGGCGCTGCAGAGACGTTTCCAGCCGGTGAAGGTGGATGAGCCGAGCATCAATGAGGCACTGCAGATCCTTAGAGGTATCAAGGACAAGCTCGAAGCACACCATAACGTCAACATCACTGACTCTGCACTGGTAGCCGCTGCAAAACTGAGCGACCGCTATATCACCGACAGGTTCCTGCCGGATAAGGCCATCGACCTTATCGATGAAGCTGCAGCGGAATTGAAGATGCAGATAGAGTCTGAACCGACGGACCTTGCGAAATCAAAACGTGATATATCAACACTGCAGGTTGAAAGAGAAGCGCTCAAAATGGAAGAGAGCGATAAGAATACCGCCCGTCTTCAAGAGATAGAAAAAGAGTTGGCCGACCTGGAAGAGAAACGTATCTCGCTGCAGAACCAGTTCGACAATGAAAAGAACGTCTTTAATGAGATCGCTGAAGTGAAGACCAATATCGACTCACTTAAAACACAGGCAGAACATGTCAAAAGAGAAGGTGACTTCAACAAGGCGGCGGAGATAGAGTACGGACTTATCCCTGCAGAGAAAGAGAAACTCAAGAATCTTGAAGAGAAATGGTCGCAGATGATGTCTGAAGGTACGCTGCTCAAGAACTCTGTGGATGAAGAGATGATCGCCAGCATTGTCAGCCGTTGGACCGGTATCTCAGTCAGCAAGATGCTTCAGGGCGAGAAAGAGAAGATACTTGCGATCGAAAGTATCCTCAAAGAAGAGGTGGTCGGTCAGGAAGAGGCACTGAAAGCCGTGGCACGCGCCATTAAACGTAACAAGGCCGGATTGAGCGATGTCAACCGTCCTATCGGCAGCTTTATGTTCCTTGGGCCAACAGGTGTAGGTAAAACGCAGGTCGCGAAAACCCTTGCGAAATTCCTCTTTGACTCGGAGAAGTCACTGATCCGTATCGATATGAGCGAATATATGGAGAAACATGCAGCCAGCAGACTGGTCGGAGCACCTCCGGGGTATGTAGGGTATGAAGAGGGCGGACAGCTTACCGAAGCGGTCAGAAGAAAGCCTTATTCGGTCGTACTGTTCGACGAGATCGAAAAAGCACACCCGGATGTCTTCAACACCCTCCTGCAGGTACTCGATGATGGACGCTTGACGGACAATAAAGGTGTCACCATAGACTTTAAGAACACGATCATCATCATGACGTCGAACATCGCATCTGACAAGATCATGACGATCACGGACAAAGAAGAGAGAAGGGCAGCGGTCAGTGATGAACTGAAGCGACATTTCAAACCGGAGTTCCTGAACCGTCTTGATGATCAGGTGATCTTCAACCCGCTGGATCTGGATGCCATTACGAACATTGTGGATATCCTGTTCAAAAGTATCCAGGCAAAACTGGCCGAGCGTGACATCAGCATCACATTGAGCGACAGTGCCAAAGCATACATCGCAGAAGCCGGATTCGATCCTGTATACGGTGCCCGTCCGCTTAAAAGAGCACTCTATGAAGTGGTGGAGGACAGACTCGCAGAGCTGATACTGGAAGACAAAGTGGTCGAAGGTTCAAGCGTTGAGTTTGATGTACAGAACGGCGAGATCACGGTGAATATTAAATAATATAAACAAAACGTTTCCCTGCTGAATTTCCGCAAAGCAGGGAGACACTCTGCAACCTGCTGCGATCAATTGACCGTGGTGTTCTTATCTACTGATTTTACAGAGAGGTTTGTCCTATCGACAGGCTTGATCTCATGCACTTTGGCACTTTTCTGTTTTCCCCTTTCTGCCAGATAGACCCTGAACGATCTGATGTTCTGCAGATGCTCTTTATAGGTTTCGGTGAAATCATGTGTGCCTGAGGAATTGAGCATAAAGAAAAGATAGTTACTTTCTGCCGGCTGCATGGAAGCCTTCAGTGCGTCTATGCTGACCGTGCACAGAGGATCCGGCGGTAATCCTTTATACTTATAGGTATTATAGCGGCTCTTGTCACTTTTGATGCGTTGGGGTGTCACGATGGTACGTGAATACTTGCCGTAGTTGAGGGTACCGTCCATTTGCAGCTTCATACCTTGCTCCAGCCGGTTATATATCACCGAAGAGATCAACGGCATTTCGAGCACTGAGTTACTCTCTTTCTGGATGATCGAAGCGACTATATAGAGCATTTTCAGCTTCATGGCATCCGGCATTACGTCAAATGACTCTTCCAGCAATTTTTCCCAGGTACGGTCCGACGCTAAAAAGATATATTTCATGGTCGCATCTTCATCTGCCTTACGTGCGATGGTATAGCGTCCGGCAAGAATATCCGCTTCCTCAAAGCGTGCAAGGCTTTTGTAGACCTTTAAGAGTTTCTGCTGATCCAGTTTCATATCATTGGAGAGTCGGGCGCTAAGCTCATCTTTTGTCTCTCCTGCATAGACCACCACATCCATAAGGTCTTTGGTCTTTTGTTTATAGAGGTGCTGAAAAAACAGGATCCGGCCATACTTACGCGGCTCAACGCTGTACCATCCTTCTGTAGGCGTTTTTCTGAACATCAACATCATTTTGTCGAACCAGGTGACCTCATATCCGTTTGACTTGAGTGTCTCTACCACATCATCAATATGCGAAGAGGCGATGTAGAAGGTCCTGGTCCCTTCATTGACAGGCACAGCGTTATAGGCAATAGGAACGAGCAGTATGATCACATAGAGTTGAAAGTAAAATACAAAATGTCTGTATCTCTTAGTGAGAGTAGTGAGTGTCTTTTTTATGAACATATATTACTTTCAAATATAAATTTATGATTTATTATAGCAAAATTGCTTTATACAGTATGGATATCTTTCAAATTGTCATAGTTTTGAAGTTTATATATTATAATGAGAGCTAACCATTTTATGAGATAGAAGGATCAGGTATGATGCCGTTTAACCATTTGGGATGGGTCTTCAAATATCTTGGACCATTGATCTACCCCCATGCCATACGTGAGTCGCTCTGCAGTTTTTTAAAGCCACTTTCGAGGCATGCCGCGGTACTGGACCTGGGGTCCGGTACCGGGGTCATGAGTGAATTTGCTCATGCGTGCAGGGCTGACCTTCAATTCAGTGCCGTTGATCCTGCAGCGGGGATGCTGAAGTTCTCTGCGGCGTATATAGAAACCCATCAGGCATATGCGGAGCTGCTCCCTTTTGATGATGCCGGTTTTGAAGCGGTACTGATAGGTGAAGCCCTGCATCATTTTCAGGATGTGGACCACTCCGTAGAGGAGATCGTACGTGTGCTTCAACAGGAGGGAAGGCTTTTTATCTATGATTTTGATCCGACTACCTTTATGGGTAAAAATCTTTGCAGGATAGAAAAACTGTTCGGCGAGCCTGGAAACTTTTTCCCGCCTGAAGTGCTAAGGCAGAAACTGGAAAGCCACGGCTTTTCGGTCTCTGTCAGTCATTTTGGGTATCGTTATACGATTGCGGCACAATTGCGCTAGTGCTGTGTGTTACCGTATCAGGCACGGGAAGGCGGCAGGTCTTTTTTTGCCAAAAACGCATTGAACTGGTTGGCAAAAGCGTGGGCATCTTTGGTGCCAAAAGCCTTCGGACCTCCGATCATCTCGCCACTCTCTCTGATACTCTCCATCAGGTTTCTCATCGCCAGGTACTGTTTGATATTATCTACACTGTAGAGTTCACCTCTATGGTCAATGGCATGGGCCTGCTTACTGATGATCCTGTCTGCCAAAGGGATGTCGGCAGTGATCACCAGATCCTCCGCTTCACACAATGCAACAATATGATGGTCGGCTTCATCTGCACCCTGATCTACGATGATATACTCTATATGTTTAGATGAGCCTATATCTATCTTTTTATTGGCTATGACCTTGGTCGTCAGTGAGAGACGTTCAATGCTTCGCAGCACGATAGGCTTGAGAAGGTTGGGGAAAGCATCCCCGTCGATGAAAAGCGTCATACTATCTCTTTGACCCGTCCGACCTCACCGGTGTTCAGACGTACCTTTATACCGTGAGGATGGGTAGGGGAATTGGTGAGGATCTTCTGTACTTTTCCGTAGGTAAGCCTTCCCGTGGCCTGATCTTCTTTGAGTACCACACCCACATCCATACCATACCTGATGTTTGCTCTTTTTTGTCCGCCTGTCATCCTTTACGCCTTCGGTTCGTAGTTCAGGACTTTTTTAACCGTCTCGACAGAACAAAAGAAGACGGCATCAAAGAGAGGGTTCAATTTCACTTTATGCTCATCTATCATATCAAAAGGCTGAAAGAAAAAACCTGGGCCGTCTTCCTTAACGACCGGTTTGACATGAAAAACGATGGGTTTCAACGTACGTACCACATTGAGTATCTTTTTATACGCTTTCGTATCCGGAGTTGGCAGGAAATTGTCCTGCTTGCTCTCATTGATACGTGCTTTCAGTAAGAGTTGGAGTTTGTCATTGAAGATCACCTTGTTCCAGGTGACGGTCCCCAGTTCGATCCTGAATTCGCAGTTTCTTGCGGTAAGCGGATGAGGCCTGGTTTCACGTATAGCCTCTAAGAGTTGAAGAAAAAAGTTCTTTCCGCCAAAGTTCATTGCACACTCAAGAAGTTCCTCATGGTACCGTTTTTTTTCTTCTTCGGTCAATGCATTGAAGTCACACATAGCACTTCCTTCTGTTTTTGTCTAATTATACCTAAAAAGGCTGGGGTGGGGGATCGATTCTTATGGTTCTGTTGCTTCTATGGAATAAATTAATCATCAAAAGATGCTATACACGATGTTTCCACATTTATACTTTATGATATACTAAATGACAAAAGGATTGATCATGTTACATAAAAAAACAAAATATCTGGGTTTGGCAGTGGCAGCATCCTCAGCACTGTTCTTTTCGGCCTGTACGCCAGTGCATAACGGGTACTATGATGGAAGATACTATGATGCGGGATACTATGATCCGGCTCCCTACACGAGTGTAAGAATATCGCTCTCAAGCTATAGCTATCCATATTATTTCGGCGTACCGTATTATTACTACAACGGGATCTACTATTATGGTGGAACGTACAAAAATGGTTATTACTATTTCGGTAACCGTAAATTCCGTCAAGGCCACTACTTCCACGACGGATATAGATACCATAACAGACGCCGTTATCGTGCACAAGAGGGGAACTACGGATACTACAGAAGCAAAACTGCCTACCAAAATTCCAGTCACTACAGAAACCGTGCCCGCAACAGTGTCTTCGACAGTAGAGGGAATATCAATACCAGAACCAATACCAGAGATACTGTCAGAACAAGGACCAGGGTCAACCAGAACGGGGAGCGTGTCAGAACGCAGACCAGAGTGAACCAGGACGGACAGCGTGTCAGAACACAGACGAGAGTGAACCAGAACGGCGAACGTGTCAGAACACAGACCAGAGTCAACCAGGACGGACAACGTGTCAGAACACAGACTAGGGTCAATCAAAATGGTGATCAGGTCAGAACAAGAACCAGAGTCAACCAGGAGGGACAGCGTGTCAGAACGCAGACCAGAACTAATCAGAATGGTGATCAGATCAAAACAAGAGATAGAGTGAGGGAGAGAGACACTACCCAAAGATAAACAGGGCAGTGTAATTATCTGAAAAAAGCCACCTCATATGAGGTGGACCCGGAAATTTATTCCAATTCTCCGTTTCCGTAATGTTCAAAGAGGTAGTCTGTGGTGACTCTCGCTGCTTCTTCATCCATTGGTGCCTTGAAGTGGTCGATCATTTTATCCACTTTCCCGCGCCAGAACTTCTTGGACTGTCTTCTCTGGTTTGTAATATATCCGAAAGAGTGACACATGAGACAGTGTGTCTGTATGGCATCAAATCCGTCCCCCATCTTGATAGGAAAAGCTACATAAGGTACTTCAACTTTCTCTTTCACCTGTGCAAAAAGCGGTGATGCCAGCAGTGCTGCAACTAAAATCAGTTTTTTCATTATACTACCTCCACAGTAACTTCATCGATACCGTTATATTTGTATCCGCCGTGATTCCACTTGATATCTTTGGCAAATGGTTGTTCTTGACCTATTTTATTGATCGCTTTCGCCATGATCGTCACTTTTCCAAATGTCGTCGGTTTATAGGGATACCTGAAGGCTCTGTAGGCATAACGGCCGAGCTTACCGTCATCGAGGATCGCTTTCTCCCATGTTTTTCCACCGTCCGTAGAGATAAGTACATCCTGTATCCCATGTCCGTCATCCCATGCCACACCGCGTATGACCACGTGAGACTTGTGCGATACCAGGGAATCTTTTGTCGGATAGCCGATCACAGACTTCACGTTCATTTTTTTGATAGGTTTCGTTTTCGGGAATCTTTTTTCCGGTGTTTCTGATTCTGTTTCATTATCCGGCACACGGTAGGCAACATCCATGAAGAAGAGCTTTTTGTATTCATTCGTCACGGTGATGTTGGAAAGCATTTTTACCCATGAGTCAGAGTAGTATCCCGGAAGTACAAGTCTGAGAGGATACCCATTGAGGTAGGGAAGGTCCTCCCCGTTCATTTCGTAGGCCAGGATCACATGGTCATCCAGCTCACTCAGCTCAAGTTCACGTACAAATTCAGGTGTTTCGTAATAGGCAGCTCTTTCAGAACCGTTGAATCCGATCCACTTTGCGTCTTTTTCCAGTCCGGCCAGGTTGAGAATATCTCTTAGACGTACCCCTTTCCATGTGGCACAACCCATGGCTCCTGAACCCCATTGAATACCGCCTGCGATCGGTTGAAAAGCAGAACGGCTGTTCCCGCCGCATTGCAGTACGGCCGTAACTTCTACCTGTTCGAACTTGGTCTTGAGGTCATTTAGTGAGATCTTCAGTTCATTTTTGACCAGACCATTGACATGGATGGTAAAGGTATCAGGGTCGATGTGGGTAGGAATATCCGGCATATGCCAGCGCACGAAAAACTGGTCATTCGGCGTAAGTACATGTGTGAAAACATCTCTCGGAGTCTCCAACAACGGCGGTCTGTCAGAGTACATGATCAGAGGTCTTTTCTCAGGGAAGGCGACAGGTGATATTTCTCTGTCATCTATAGGCTGCTGGGTCACACCAGCTTCTGCTGTATTGGTACCAACAGCGGCTGCACCGGCTGCGATAGCTGCTTTTTTAAAAAAGTCTCTTCTTTCCATGGGTTGCCTTTCAGTGATAAATATTATGTGTGATTATCTGTAAAATTATCTTAATTGATACTGAAAGCGTCCTTGATACGGTCATTATAGAGGGAGGGTGTAACGTTTTTTGAACCCCTGGATGCTTTATCATCAATTGTTTTTACTTATGTAAAATAAAATATTGATAAATCAGATTTATGTTTAAGGGGCCTCTACCGTATTATACGCTCTATCTCCAGCATCTCCCAGTCCCGGAACGATAAACATATGTTCATCAAGTTTTTCATCGATCTGTGCAATGAAGAGTGCCACGTCCGGATGTTTTTGTTCCAGAATATCCATGCCTTCAGGAGAACCGACAATGTTCAGCGACAGGATCCTCTTGGGAGATTTTCCTTTAATGACAGAGATGGCATCGCACAGAGATCCACCGGTTGCGACCATGGGATCAAGCACTATCACTGTTTTGTCTTTGCATTCAGGAATACGGTCATAGTAAAGCACGCTCTGATGGGTTCTTTCATCCCGTTTCATGGCCAGAAATCCTGATGAGGATTTGGGGAAAAGCGCTGTGACAGACTCTATCATAGGAAGTCCGGCACGTAAAATAGTGACGAAAATGAGATCTTCCTCTTTGATGAAGCCGAATGTTCTCTCCCCCTGCCATGTCGTAATGATCTGATCTTCCAGTGCGTCATCTTTGAGCGCTTCATATGCAAGGAGACGGCTGAGCTCATGAAGGATATGCCGAAAACGCAGGGCATCGGTTTGTGTTTCTCTTAAATGGTTCACCAAGGTCTTTATCACCGGATTAGTTAGTTCATGGATCATACTATGCCTTTGTGTTTGAATATTTTTTTATTATATCTAAACTTGCTCTCATGTTCCGAATCCGGAAACGATCTGAAATCCGAGCAGTATGAGGTTTAGCGCGATCGCCGTGACAGGGACCATCATCGGATAGGTTCTGATATTTTTCGGGTGAGGGTCCCTGCGCTTGATAATAAGAAGTGAAGTGTTGACAAGCGTAAAGATGATAAAGATCAGAAAGCTGCTGGACTGTGCCAGGGTGACAATGGGGAAATAGGTTGAAAGAAGAAAGACGATGGTTCCGGCAAGTATCGTAGCGTTCACGGGGGTATGTGTTTTTGGATGGACGATGCTGAGAAAGCCAGGTATCCAGCCATGGGTGCTCATGCCATAGAAGATCCTGGATGCCATGATGATCTGCACAAGGGCACCGTTGATGACTGCGAACAAGGCTATGATGCCCAGGGTTGTTGCTTGACTGTGGGTGGCTGTCTCATACACTTTTGCCAATGGTGCGCTGGAGCCTGCAAGTTCTTCAACGGAGATGACAGAGATGGAAACCAAGGCAACAATGATATAGACGAAGGTAGCGATGGCAAGCGTGATAAGTATGGCTTTGGGCATAGTATGGGTGGGGTCTTTGACCTCTTCGGCAATATTGACCATGTCCTCAAAACCTATAAAAGCATAAAAGGCTAAAAATGCTCCTAAGATAACCGTGCTGACCAAAGCAAGATCCATGGGCGGAACAAAAGACCTAAAGGTTTGCATATCCCATGAGATATCCCCAAAACCCACAAAGATCACCATAAAAAGACCAAAGGTCTCAATCAGTGTCAATAATGCCGTGATCATGATCGATTGGGAGATTCCCCATATCGCAATACCGCTGATGAGCATCACAGTGACCAGCGTGGTGATGCTCTCAGGTACCTGTATGAACATACTCAGATAGCTCTGAAACCCATCTAAAAGTGTCGCAGCGGAGAGCAGACCTGATAAGGCGATGGTAAGACCCACGAGCGTAGAGAGATGTGGACTGTTGAATCCGGCATTGATATAGACGGCAACTCCGGCACTTTGCGGAAACCTTGAACTGAGCTCTGCATAGGTCAATGCGGTGAAAAATACGACGATGCATGCCAGCAGAAAGGAAAGGGGCAAATAGATCCCGGCTATACCTGCTATCTCGCCTATCAGTACATAGATGCCCGCACCGAAGATATTACCCAGTCCATAAAAAATGAGCATGGTCAACGTGACATTGCGTTTTAACTTGGGTGTATGTTCATATCTCATATTGGTACTATAACTTCTATTCACTTTATGGCAGTATATATCAGTCTAAATTAGATGTACCGGTTATTTGACCTTTGTACCAATTATAGCTAGAATAAGACTACAGTTAGAGATAGAATAGAGAAGGTCTAGAGATGGCAACCAAAAAAACGAAAGATGTTCCAAAAATAAAACAATCCAAGATCGGCTTTGATGATGTAGTAGGGCATAAGCAGATAAAAGATCGTCTCAAGGGGATCATCAAGATCATTGAAAAGCCGGAGATGCTTGAACGCTTCGATACCCCCATTCCCAAAGGCCTGCTGCTCTACGGACCGATAAGCGTCGGTAAAAGTCTGCTTGCCAAAGCATTTGCAAAAGAGGCGGGACTTTCATATTTGGAAATATCAGGCTCTAAACTTTTTGAACTTGAGTATATCAAAGAGGTCTACGATACAGCATCGAAACATGCTCCCTGTGTCGTGATATTGGAAGATATTGATATCAAAGGCATTATGCAGGGAGCGATCACCAATGTTTCGTTCTCTGATATTGCCAAGGTGATGGAGTCGTCTGATGAGCGCGTTTTTACCATCGCCACTGCTGAGAGCCTGGATGAGATCGATCCTGTATTGACCTCGTCGCAGAAGCTCGATTTTCTGTTGGAGGTTTTGGAACTGGACAAGGATGCCAGAAGGTTCTTTATAGAAAAGATCATGGAAAAACCGCATGATCCCGATATCAATGTGGAACGTATCGTACGCTACATTACCGGCATGAGCGCGCTGGAGCTTGAAAGAATAGGGCGTATGGCAGCACTGAGCGTCGTGGAGCAGGACAAAGAAGTTATCACGGAAGAGATACTGATAGAGCAGATAAATATTATAAAATATGGGCACAAAGTTGAAAAGAAAATGGTTGAAACGCTTGAGAAAGAGCTGAAAATGACAGCCTATCATGAAGCGGCGCATGCGGTGCTTTCCGTACTGCTTTTGCCTCATATCAAGATCGAGCAGGTGACCATTTCCCCTCGAAGCAAAATGCTAGGTTTCGTCTCTTACAACGAAGAGGATCCTTTATCCAATATCTCAAAGATCGATCTCTTCCATGATATTTGCGTGCTTTTGTCCGGCCGAATAGCAAAAGTGAAAAAGATGGGAGATGATCAGATGGACAGCGGTGCACAAAATGATCTTGCACAGGCCTCTTTACAGGCCTATGCTGCCATTACCACACTGGGAATGGATAAAGAACTGGGCTATATCAACCTCAATGCTATCAATAGTCTGGATAACTATTTCCTGGAGCAGCAGATAGAAAAAAGGTTCCTGCATTGGATGCATGTCGCAAAACAAAATGCAGAAAAATTGGTCGATGCCCACTGGGACAAGATAGAAACCCTGGCTCAAAAGCTCATAGAACAGGAGATCGTAGAGAGCGATGAACTCTCCTCCATCATAGGGGAGGAAGAGTTCACCCATAAGATCCCCGACAGCATATAACTGTTGTATGGACTTGTTCATTTGTGCTATACTTTACTAGACAGATCGCATATCATCCTCTTGCGAATAGCTGAATCTGAAGTTTGTTGCAGTGGTTCAAGCCGAAACAGCAGCCATGTAAAAAGGTAAAATGAATGAAATATCTTGAAGTGATCATCAGTGCCAACAGTTTCGATACCGTTCAAAAGATCGCGGAAAATGTCGAAGCGGAAGATCTGCGTTATGAGCCCGAAAATGAGGATGGCATGCAGCTGTTCCGTATGCTCGTAAGTGACGACGAACTGCAAAAAGCACTTGACAGTTTTTCCAAGATCATCGGCTCCCAGCCAACAGCAAAGGTGGTCGTTCTGCCTGTAGAAGCATGCCTGCCGTTACCCGAAGAGGATGAGCAGGAAAAAGAGAATAAAGCAACAGCTGCGAGAGAGTCGATCTATGAAGAGGTAGAGAAGAACGCACACATCAACATCAACTTTATTGTGCTGGTCACTTTGTCAACGATCGTTGCCGCCATCGGCCTGATCGAAAACAACGTCGCAGTGGTGATCGGTGCCATGGTGATCGCGCCGCTGCTTGGTCCGAATATTGCATTGAGTTTTGCAACGGCCCTTGGAGATATAAAACTGATGATCGCTTCGGTCAAGACCACTATATTGGGCATTAGTATTGCCATCTTTCTGTCGTATGTCATAGCGCTCATTCTCCCTATGTCTTTGGAGAGCCATGAGGTTCTGATGCGGACAAATGTAGGAGTTGATTCGGTGATCCTGGCCTTGGCGTCGGGTGCCGCTGCAGCGCTCTCGATCACCACAGGACTCTCCGGTGTTCTCGTAGGTGTCATGGTCGCCGTCGCGCTCCTTCCCCCTGCAGCAGTATTAGGATTGATGCTCGGAGATCAGCGTTTTGATCTGGCTTTCAATGCGGGAATGCTGCTTGCGATCAACATCGTCAGTATCAACCTATCGAGTAAGATCGTTTTTGTATTGAAGGGTGTCACACCTAGAACATGGTTTGAAAAAGAGAAAGCCAAGCATGCGATGATGTGGTATATCTCTGTATGGATCATTACACTGATCGTCCTGATGCTTTTGATTTACCTTTAAACTGCCATGCAAAACGTTCCATGATCAGTCACAGGATGTAGATATAGGAATGGTAGCGATTTTATCTAATTTGCTGTACAATAAAATATGGATGTACATAATTTTTTTCTGATACTTTTTTTAATATTGGTCACAGCAAGGATCCTGGGGGAACTGTTCGCCCGCCTGGGCATTCCCTCGGTGATGGGTGAGCTGAGCGCCGGTATACTTCTGGGAGTTTCAGGACTAGGACTCATAGAGGTGAACGATGTACTGAAAGTACTTGCAGAGATCGGTATTCTCCTGCTGCTCTTTGAGATCGGATTGGAAACGGATATCCACCGTCTAAAGCAGGCAGGGGGGAAAGCGACCATTGTTGCATTGTTCGGTGCCGTGTTCCCCTTCACGGTTTCCGCCCTGATCGCCTACTATCTCTTCGGTCTGTCACTGGCAGTTTCACTTTTCATCGGCGGTACGCTCACTGCAACGAGCATCGGTATCACCATGAGGGTGTTAAAAGACCTGCAGAAAGAACACTCAGAAGTTGCACAGGTTGTCATCGGTGCAGCAGTACTGGATGATATCATGGGTGTCATTATCCTGGTCTTCATTTACGATTATGCCACCACGCAAGCGTTATCTCTGAGCAATACACTGAACACTACGGTATTTATCCTGCTGTTCCTGCTCATTGCACCGGCTTTTGCCAATTTCATCTCTACATTTATGAAAAAATTCGATGAGCACCAAAAGGTTCCCGGCTTCATCCCAACGGTCATCATCTCACTGATAGCACTCTTTGCCTATTTTTCGCATCTTTTCGGCGCACCTGAGATCTTAGGTTCTTTTGCCGCCGGTATTGCGCTCTCAAGACGTTTTATACTGCCTTTCGGTATGGGACTGAGGAACGATGAAGTCTTTTTGGAAAAGGTAAAGAACGCTATCACCCCCATAGCACAGATGTTCACACCGATATTTTTCGTGATGGTCGGTTTATCGATGAATCTAAAGGTCATAGATCTTACATCGTCAAGGTTTTGGACCCTCGCATTTGTGTTCCTGCTTATCGCCATTATCGGAAAATATATGGGAGCCTTGCTGCTGAAGAACACTACCGCATTGAAAAAGGCACTGATCGGTATCTCCATGGTCCCGCGCGGAGAAGTAGGGCTGATATTTGCCGAAGTAGGGCGGATGAACAGTATACTGAATGACGAGATCTATGCGGTGCTTATCTTCGTTATCATTGTGACAACGGTAGCCCCGCCATTTTTGCTGAAGTTTCTTTTTAAATACGAGAAGGAATGACGCATCTGTTTATTTTAATTTACTTTTAGAATAACTACAATAAATTTTATGTTATACTAAAAAGTAATTTTAAGTTAAAAAGGAGTTGTCATGGAAATGATATATGTTGTAATTGGTATCGTGATAGGTGTAGTGGCCGCTATTTTTCTTGATGTAGATTCTTTATCGAATCTATGGGCGAAGAAAGAGGAAGAGATCGATGATAAAGTAGAGCATGACGAGGCGGGAAAATAATGTAGAACGTGTCTCCTCAATAACCATCGGTTTTGAGGAGATTACGCTTCGCTGATCTTACTTACCACTCTTTCACAAAAAGTGCCGAAATCAGGCAATTCCAACTTACTTTCCCGCTGTTTTGTTCCCCACATCGGTTCAGGGAAATAGCTGTCTTCTTCAAAACGTGCCATTATGTGCCAATGGACATGCGGCACGTAGTTGCCAAAACTGGCAATATTGATCTTTTTGGGATCATAGTAGGCGATCATCTCTTTCTCAATGGTATCCAGAAGATCATAAATTTCAAATTTGACCGATCCCGGAACTTCGCTCATCTCTTTATAGGGCATTTGCGTAAAGATCTTCAGCCAGGGTATTTCACTGGCCTCTACTTCTATCTTGATGGTTTCGTTTTCATAGATGACCGACATTAACGTATCCTTCTTAGTCTTTTGTTGCCTAGTTTGTATATATGCGAAGGCTGTCCGGTTGCTTTGATCGGCTCGATGATCACATCTGCTGCCTTTCTGGCAAAATACCCGTCATAGGATTCACCGCTAAGGTTCGCAGAGCTGGTATAGGCCCATTTCAGACGATCCAGCAGTAAAAGATGGTGTGTGTCCTGTATCACCCGATAGGATTTTCCATCAGGCAGGATAAATGTCGTTTTTTTCGATCTGCGAACCCTCTTTTTATGTGCAGTCGGCACACGTACAGTTTGTGTAAGGGTCTGCAGTGAATTGACCGCTTTGATGTAGTGTTTGTGAGGGGGGCGCTGCTTGATAGTGGTAATTCTCTCTGCATTTTGTGAGACAAAACCGATGGTGGTATCTGTTTGAGTCAAAAAAACCTTATCTTTAAAAGGATCATTCTGCATCTATCTTTTCCTTAGCACAGCAAACGCTTAAGCCCGATCCGGCAGTGGAACTGCAGACCGATCATCATGATCTTTCCTGTCTCTTACAGAGATCAGGAGAGATAATCCTGTAACGCTTTAGGATCGAGCGAACCATCGATAGCCTTCAGCTCTTTGATCGCCATAGCCGTTGCTTTGGCAGCGGATATCGTGGTAAAGTACGCAACATGGTTGGCCAGAACGGACTCTCTGATGGTCTTGGCATCTGTTTTGCTTCCTGCATTGTCAGAGGTATTGATGGCCAGGGCGATCTCTTCATTGCGTATCATGTCATCGATATTCGGACGGCCTTCCGAGATCTTCAATACTTTCGATGAAGCCACTCCTGCAGCTTCCAGTGCGGCATGCGTACCCGAAGTTGCAACGATCTCGAAGCCAAGGTCCGTGAACATTTTGCCTACTTCCCCTGCATGCGGTTTGTCATTTTCAGTGAGGGAAAGGAAGAGCTTGCCTTCAAGCGGAATGTTGTTCTTGGAGGCGAACTGACTCTTGGCAAAACTCATACCGAACGTACTGGAGACACCCATGACCTCACCGGTAGATTTCATCTCAGGTCCCAGGATAAGGTCAGAACCTGGAAGTTTATTGAAAGGGAAGACCGCTTCTTTGACGGCGACGTGGCCTTTGAGTGTCGGTTCCATGATCTTTTTGTCAAAGTTCACTACATTGAAGGTATCATAGAACTTCAAGGCTTCTTTCAGGTCACCCTGTATCATCACCCTTGTGGCTACTTTTGCCAAAGGTACACCGGTTGCTTTGGAAACGAACGGAACGGTTCTTGAGGCTCTGGGGTTCACTTCAATAAGATAGATCTCTCCTTTATGAATAGCGAACTGGATATTCAGAAGACCGATCACACCAAGACCAAGTGCTATCTTCGCAGTCTGCTCTTTTACCTCTTCCTGCAGTGCTTCAGAGATGGAAACAGGCGGCAGTGAACATGCAGAGTCCCCAGAGTGGATCCCCGCTTCCTCAATGTGCTGCATCACTGAACCGATATAGACATCTTTGCCATCGGAAATTGCATCAACATCAAGCTCTATCGCATTGTCAAGGAACTTGTCTATCAGTACCGGTGCATCATTGGAGACACGGACCGCTTCATCCATATAGCTTCTCAGCTCTTTATCACTGTAGACGGTTTTCATACCACGGCCGCCCAGTACAAAACTCGGACGTACCAGTACAGGATATCCGATGCGGTTGGCTATGGCCATCGCCTCGTCTTTTGCAAAGGCGGTACCGTTATCCGGCTGTTTCAATCCAAGCTCATTGATGAACTGCGAGAACTGCTCTCTGTCCTCAGCAAGGTCGATCACTTTTGCAGAGGTTCCGGAAATATTTGCTCCGATCGCTGTAAGGTTCTTGGCCAGTTTGAGCGGGGTCTGTCCACCGAAGTGCACGATCACGCCGTCTGGTTTTTCAAGCTCAATGACATTTCTGACATGCTCGAAGTCTATCGGTTCAAAGTAAAGTATATCTGACGTGTCATAATCGGTAGAGACCGTTTCCGGGTTGCAGTTGTACATGATGGATTTCACACCCATGTCCTTCAGGGCGAACGCTGCATGGACACAGCAGTAGTCAAACTCAATACCCTGACCGATACGGTTCGGACCGCCGCCGATGACAAGCACTTTTTTCTCCTGCGCATCACTGAAGTTTTCCGTTTTCGGCAGTTTGGTAATGTTGGTGGTAGAGTAGAGATACGGCGTCAATGCTTTATACTCCGCAGCACAGGTATCCACTTCATTGTATTCAAGCGTGATACCCATTTTTTCTCTGGCCGTATAAATATCATTCTCCGTAAGAGACAATCCCTCTTTCTTGTTGATGACTTCAGCGATCATAATGTCAGAGAAACCTTCACTTTTGACCTCTCTGAGACGTGTAGCGTCGGAGAGCAGGGCAATGTCCATCTCTTTCTCACGCGATGCCAGTTCTTCCAGCTGATAGAGGAACCATCTGTCTATTTTACAGAGCTCAAAGATCTCATCGACGGACATGCCGCGTCTGAGCCCTTCAAAGACATAAAGCATTCTGTGTTCATTGGGACGACGGATCTCACGTATCAGCTCTTCTTCTTCGCACTGAATGGGGTTAAACCCTGTAAATCCTGTCTCGAGTGAACAGAGTGCTTTTTGGAACGACTCTTTGAAGGTACGTCCTATGGCCATGGCTTCACCCACAGACTTCATCGCGGTCGTAAGGGTTGAGTTCGCATGCGGGAACTTTTCAAAGGTAAATCTGGGAAGTTTGGTCACGATATAGTCGATCACCGGTTCAAATGATGCAGGCGTGCCGGTAATATCGTTCGTGATCTCATCCAGCGTAAAGCCGACCGCAAGCAGTGTCGCCACTTTGGCAATAGGGTAGCCTGTCGCTTTGGATGCCAGGGCAGAAGAACGGCTTACCCTCGGGTTCATCTCAATGACGATCATACGTCCGGTATCCGGGTTGATGGAGAACTGCACATTGGACCCGCCTGTATCGACACCTATTTCACGCAGGATCTTGAAAGAGGCATCCCTCATCTTCTGGTACTCTTTATCTGTCAGGGTCAGGGCAGGGGCGATAGTGATGGAGTCTCCGGTATGTACGCCCATAGGATCAAAGTTCTCAATAGAACAGATGATGATACAGTTGTCCGCTTTGTCACGTATCACTTCCATCTCGAACTCTTTCCATCCGAGCAGAGATTCCTCTATAAGGATCTCGGAAATAGGGCTCGCTTCCAGACCGCTTTTGACGATCTCTTTGTATTCATCCATATTGTACGCGACACCTGAACCGCCGCCCGCCATCGTGAACGATGCGCGGATGATAAGCGGGAATCCTATGTTCTTGGCAGCATCAAGGGCTTCGTCCATACTGTAGGCATATTGAGAGATAGGCAGGTCCATCCCGATCCTGATCATCGCTTCCTTGAACGCTTGTCTGTCTTCGCCTTTCTTAATGGCTTCAGGGTTTGCACCAAGAAACTCAATACCCTCCAGCATACCGGCCTCATGCATATCCATAGCCACGTTCAGCGCCGTTTGTCCACCCATCGTTGGCAATATGGCATCCACCTTTTCCTGTTTGATGATCTTATCGATCACTTCAGGTGTGATAGGTTCAATGTAGGTACGGTCAGCAAATTCGGGGTCTGTCATGATCGTCGCAGGGTTGGAGTTGATCAGGACCACTCTGTAGCCCAGTTCTTTCAGTGTTTTGGCCGCTTGTGTTCCGGAATAATCAAATTCACAGGCTTGCCCGATAACTATAGGCCCCGAACCGATAAGTAAAATGGTTTTGATGTCATTGCGTTTTGGCATAGAGAGATACCCTTGATTTTTAGTTTAATATTATAGCTGAAGCAGACAAATAAGCCCCTTAAATAAAAGCAGCATTTCGCTACTTTAGAAGAGGTCAAAGCTGCTTATATCAGGTTTCGGTCTGGCTGGTCTGACAGCATTGTTCTGTCTTTTTTTAGCTACTTCCGGTACTTCTGCAGGCGACTCCGGTTCTATCACTTCCTCCTGTGTCTGATCGATCCGGCTGGGGATGCTCGAAACTCTTTCCGTGCTCGCATTGAGGTCTTTCAGTCCCATTTCCTCTTTGAGAGAAGAGAGATTCTGTTCTTCACTGCTATTTCCCGCAGTGAATACGGGTTCCAGCTTCGTGGCATTGGAGTCAAAGCCTTCGGCAAGGGTAGCCTTTGCATCATTGATCAGAAAAAATGTTTTGGGATGGAATACGTCACTGTATGTTTTGATGTGGGCCACCGCATAGGAGCTCTGTACTTCGATCTTGGAGACGATGCCTACAGGAACATTTTCAAAAAATATACCATCCAGGCCTGAGGTCACTACTTTGTCACCTTCCTTGATTTTATGCCATTTCGGAATGAACTTGACGATCATTTCATTTTCACTCTTCCCAAGTGCAATACCCGGTGCCTTCTTCTCTCCTATAAAAACGGAAAAACGGGATTTTTGATCTGATGTGAGGTATCCGTAGAGCTGACCGTTCTGAATTCTGGCTATGCCTGCAACGACATACCCCTGCATAAGACCATAAAGCTTATTGTTTTCCAGCCCTTTTGGATTGGTCAGTATGATCTGGGAAAAACTGTTCAGTTTGACATAAGAGATGGTTTCAACGATGGAAATGCTCGGCACAGGCAAGCGACTTAGTCTGGGCAGGACATCGTAGATACTTTTTACCTGTTCGATGTAGTGCATCTGCTCCAGCAGACGTTTTCGCAAAACACGGTTCTCTTTGCTCAGTTTTTCTATGGACTCTTTTTGAAAGATATAGCTCTGGCTTTTGTCTTCCAGGTCCTGTGTAAAGTTTTGATAGGATTGTTTGATAGGGTTAATGATACCCAGAAGGGTACCTGTGATGCGCTCATCATTTCGTGAAAGCAATATTGTCAGGATCAGCAACAGTATTGCTATGATGATAAGTCTAGTCTTCATAGGCCATTTGTTGAAGTATATCTATTTCATCCAGTGCGATACCTGTACCTCTGGCAACTGCAAGAAGGGGATCTTCCGCAACATAGACAGGAAGTTTTACCAGGTCTGAAAGATACTTGTCCAAACCTCTTATCAGTGCACCACCGCCGGTAAGAACGATACCGTTCTCGACGATATCGCCGGCCAGTTCAGGCGGGATCTGCTCAAGCACGTCTTTCAGCGCTTCCCCAATAGTTTCGATAGAATCATGCATGGCTGCTCTTATATGCTCTGAAGTGATTTCCACAGCAATAAGACTTCCCTCGATCTGATCTCTACCACGTACAGTCGTAGTGAGCTCTTCCTTCAGCTGAACAGCGGTACCGATATTGATCTTCAGCTCTTCAGCAACACGTTCACCGATCAGCAGGTTGAAGTTCTTTTTAAGGTAGTCAATAATAGCCAGATCAATATGGTCACCTGCTACACGAATAGACTTGGATAGAACAAGTCCTCCGAGAGAGGTAACACCGATCTCTGTCGTACCGCCACCGATATCAACGACCAGGTTACCATTCGGGTCTTTTACCGGGATACCGGCACCGATCGCAGCTGCCATAGGCTCCTCTATCAGATAGACATATCTTGCACCGGCATTCGCAGCGGATTCTTTCACTGCCCGTCTTTCAACCTGCGTCAATCCGTAAGGCACACAGATGATAATACGCGGAGAGAAGAAACCTTTTCGTTTATGTGCTTTTTCAATAAAATAGCGGATCATCATTTCAGTTATTTCAAAATCAGCGATAACACCGTCTTTCATAGGACGAATAGCTTTGATGTTCCCAGGTGTTTTACCTACCATGTCCTTTGCTTCCTGCCCGACCGCAAGTATTTTCTGTTTACCGTGTTTATCATATTGAATAGCCACCACAGATGGCTCATTAATGCTGATACCTTGTCCTTTTACCAGTACAAGAGTGTTTGCTGTTCCCAGGTCGATCGCCAGATCGTTAGAAAACATCCCTAATAGTCCTTTAAACATTTATATATCCTTTTTTATTTATTGTCATTATGCTGTTTTTTTATCTTTTATATACAAAGGTTTCGCCCCTGACTCCACCACATCATTGGTGATCACTACCTCATAACCGGCCAGTTCAGGCAACTCATACATGATATCCAGGAGGATCTCCTCAAGTATGGTACGCAACCCTCTTGCACCCGTTTTTCTATCCAGTGCTTTTTGTGCGATCGATGCCAGCGCATCCTCTTCGAAACTCAGTTTCACATCATCCAGTTCAAAGAGTTTCTGGTACTGTTTGAGCAGAGAGTTCTTAGGCTCGACCAAAATACGGACCATGTCTTCCTTCGTGATCTCGTTTAATGTAGCAAGCACATGCAGACGGCCAATCAGCTCGGGGATCAGTCCGTAGGTGACCAGGTCATCCGCTTCAACCAGATGAAGAAGGTTCGCCTCTTCCTTTTTGGAACGTTTTTCCTGACCGAACCCAAGTACGTTCGCACCAAGCCTTCTTCTGAGTATGTCGTTCAGTCCGTCAAATGCACCGCCGCATATGAAGAGTATATTGGAAGTATCGATCTGTATGAAATCCTGGTTGGGGTGTTTTCGTCCGCCTTTTGGCGGAATGTTCACCACGGACCCTTCGATAAGTTTCAGGAGGGCCTGTTGAACACCTTCACCGGAAACGTCACGTGTAATGGAACGGTTTTCTCCCATTCTGGCGATCTTGTCCACTTCATCAATGAAAACGATACCCTGTTCAGCACGTTTGGGGTCACCGTCCGCAGCCATCAACAGTTTGGTCAGGATATTCTCTACATCTTCACCCACATAGCCGGCTTCTGTAAGATTGGTTGCATCAGCTATGGCAATAGGCACGTTCAAAAATCTTGCGATCGTTTGTGCCAAAAGTGTTTTACCCGAACCGGTAGGCCCGACAAGCAGGACATTGGATTTCGCTATTTGTGTCTCGTCGTCCGCGTTCACCCTGAAAATACGCTTATAGTGGTTATACACGGCAACAGAGAGTGTTTTTTTTGCTTTTTCCTGACCAATGACATATTCATCGAGCATCATGTTGATCTCTTTGGGTGTATAAAGCGTCTGTGGACCTAACCCTTCTGTCTCCTCATCCTGCTCTTCTTCTCCAAAGAGAATCTTGTAGGCAGAGATGACACAGTTTGAGCAAATGTAGGCATTTTCACCAGCGATGAGCGGATTTTCTTCACTCTCTTGTGCTTCACAAAAGCTGCATGCTTTGGTTGTCATTTATTATCCTCTTTATGTTTTGTTCGTGTGAATGGGATGCCTCTTTTAGAGTTCATGATAAATTCGCACAATTGTTTTACTTTTTCCGAACTGCTGGTCTTAAAAATACTTTCCGCTACTTCCTGGAGGGGGTTTCCCTGTTCAAAAAGTTCTCTATAGGCGGTTTTCAGCGCATTGATCTCTTCTCTCTCGATATGTCTGCGCAGGCCGGTGAGGTTAAGTCCTCTTAAATTTGCACGGTTACCCTCGGCCAGACAGAAAGGAGGGATATCCTGCGCCAGGGCACTGGCCCCGCCGATCATGGCATAGTCACCGATCTTCACGAACTGATGTACCGGCGTAAGCCCGCCGATCACGACATGATCGCCCAGTTCGACATGACCCGCCAGTGTGGCACCGTTCGCAAGTATACAGTGGTTCCCCAGGATCACATCATGTCCCAGGTGCACGTAGCCCATCAGAAGATTTCCGTTTCCGATCCTTGTCACAGAGCCGCCGCCTTCGGTACCCGGATTAAGAAGGGTAAATTCTCTGATCGTATTGTTATCACCGATGATGAGCTCTACATGTTCACCGTGATATTTCAAGTCCTGCGGTATCGTACCTACCGCGGCATGCGGGAATATGCGGTTGTTCTTGCCGATGGTGGTATGGCCTTCGATCACCGCATGCGAAGCCACAGTCGTATTGTCGCCTATTTTGACATTGTGACCGATATAGGCAAAAGGACCTACGGAAACATTGTCTCCCAGGACTGCTCCATCTTCTATGACCGCTGAAGGGTGAATTAAAGACATCCAGGCACCTATTTGTCTACGATCATAGCTTTAAGTTCAGCCTGCGCGACCACTTTGTCATCCACATAGGCTTTCGCATCCAGCTGCCACACGGCACCTTTGTTCTTGATCACAGAGATCTTGTAGACCAATTGATCACCCGGTGTGACCGGTGATCGGAACTTAGCGTTGTCAATGCTCATGAAGTAGACCACTTTGTTCTCTATCTCTTCCTGGCTGCTTACATCCATGCTTTTAAAAGCCAATACACCACCGGCCTGAGCCATGCCTTCAATGATCATTACACCAGGGTAGATCGGATGTCCCGGAAAATGTCCCTGGAAGACAGGTTCTGATATAGAAATGTTCTTAAAACCTTCTATATACTCTCCTTCAGAAAGTTCAGTGATCCTGTCGACGAGTAAGAATGGATATCTGTGTGGTAAGATGTTTTGAATATCTACAACATTGTAAAGCATAAAAAACCTTTATTTAAAAATTCATATATTTTATCCAAATGTTGGTAAAAAAAGGTTTATACGTTGACCAATACCTCTTTCACATCGCTGTAGGTTTTGCTTTGGCAGAGGATCTCTATTTTATTGTCCGGTATCTCTTCTGTGACCAGGATCACAGAGAGGTCGTACGGTGTGATCCCCAGTCTGGAACGCACTTCTACCTCTTTGCTGAAGGCAGGCGGCGCATAGATAAGTTCTGTGACCGTCTGATAGTCGGTACCCGCGAGCGAGTTGTAGGTATCCAGCGTGATGAAGCGTACCTCATCACGGTTCATATAGTGTACTTTCCCTATACTGTATTCGATCTTCCCTCTGGTGTACTCCCCTCTGAGGGTCGAGTAGGGAAGGAAGTGTGCAGGAACGACCTCTTTGCGCACACGCAATAGTCCCATCGTCAGGCGCCAGTTTAAAAAACGCTGTTTGATGATCTTGTGGGGAATATGCTCTTCCTCCATCTGCCAGCGCTTCTCATACATTTCGATACGTTCTTCTATGGACTCCGGCTGGACCTGTCCTGAAATCGGCACAAAAAGTTCGTCCGCAAGCTTTGACTGCTGGTCACGCTGAATATTCAGTCCGAACATACACCCGCAGTAGTCCTGCCGGTAGAGGGCATCCTCTTTGGCCATGATATTCTGTTCCTGTGTCCCGGAAGCTTTTCTGTAGTCAGGTGCCACAAAAGAGATCCCTTCGCGTGCAGCCAGTGCATCACCGGCTGCCTGGAGCTGCTTGAGGGATTTTTTGGGGCTTGTCAGCAGGGTGGAGGTAAAACTCGTTTCCCCCATTTCCCTGGCCTTTTGTGCGGAGATCTCAAAACGCCGGTCAAAGCAGACACTGCAGCGTGAGCCTTTTTCAGGTTCATGCTCCAGGCCGCGTACCGCTTCAAGCCAGTTCTCCACATCATACTCGCCCTCTATCAGATCGATCCCCAGCATCTTGCAGCTTCGCTTCACATCCAAAAGACGCAAATAGTACTCAGAATAGGGATGGATGTTCGGATCGTAAAAGAATCCTGTCAGTTTCTCTTCCGGATACTCTGTCTGCAGTTTTTGTAAAAAGTAGTGGCTGTCGACCGAACAGCAGATATGTACTAGCATAGTGCCTCTTTGTAAGTCAAAGTGAATAGTGAATAGTGGATCGTGAATCGTTTCATTGTATCTTATTCCATGATGATCTTCGCGACGTTTTCGGAACTGCCGTGAGAAAGATAGGTTTTCAACTCTTCTGCCTTTTGAGCGAAGATCTGTCGGTCGGTATTGTAGTACTCTTTGAGCAGGTTGTCAACCGTGACCTTTTCCTGGAGTAACTCGTTGTGTAGGGTGGTGTTGTTGTAATGCGTCAGGATGATATTGGCCAGCCCCACCTGTTTGATGCCAAGCAGTCTGGTGCCTATAAAAAAGTCCACCTTCTTGGCTATATAGGCCAGGGTGAAGGGTGTACCGATCAGTGCAGCCTCCAGGGTAGCCGTCCCGGAACAGATAAATGCGAACTCAGCACGTCTGAGCGCCTCATGGGTGTCACGTACCACTTCGAATTCCCGGTTCCCTTTATAGAGTTTCGCGACCTTGTTTCTTGAAAAGGAAGGGGGAATGACCAGTAGGGGTCTGATATCGGGGAACTTTCTGCGTAACTCCAGGAAGATCGGCATAAGACGGGTGATCTCGCTTTTGCGGCTTCCGGGCATGAATGCGATACACCCCTTCGTCTCTTCCTCGTTTCTGTGCACGTTGATCTCGTCCAGCAGGGGGTGTCCGACATACTGTGCCTTGCCACTGCTGTAGTAGTCTATTTCAAAAGGCAGAATGCCCAGCAGTCTGTCACAGTACTGCTCCAGTTTCTGCACACGCTTGGGACGGCTTGCCCACACCTGGGGAAGAATATAGTAGATGATCTCTTTGTCCGGGTATTTCGCTTTGAGCTTTTTTGCCAAGGGCAGGTTAAATCCCGAAGAGTCCATGAGTAGTACCTTGTCTGCCTCTGAAGCCAGTGCCACCATTTCATCCGCTACTTTGAAGAACCAGCGAAGTTTCCTGATGGCGTCCACCACGCCCATGATCGCCATTTCGCTGATATCGTACAGCGGCGTGCCCTGCGGAATATGCTTGTCGAAGATCCCTATCAGCTCCATACCCTGTGTATGCTTGAGTACTTCTTTTAAATGGAGATTCGACGATGGCTCAAGTGCGGAGACGAGAAGTTTCATGGTTTATGGTTTCCTGGGTTTGATTTCATGCCATTTTATCATATTTTTATCTGAGCGCCTAGTGAACCAATAGAGCCCTGCGCGTAAAGAAAATTTTTAAAGTTTCACTGCGTGAACCATCCCGCGGCCAGAAACGCTGCCGACGCGAGCAGTCCGCCCAGGAGGGCATAGGGAAGCTGTGTTCTGACGTGTTCTACATGGTCACACCCTGCGGCCATCGAAGAGATGATGGTGGTGTCGGAAATAGGGGAGGCGTGGTCTCCAAAGATACCGCCCGAAATGACCGCAGCGATGACCAATGGTATATGCAGGTCCATGGTCGCACCCAGCGCCAGTCCGATAGGCATCATAATGGAAAATGTCCCCCAGCTTGTTCCGGTAGAAAAAGCTGTGACAGCAGCCACCAAAAAGATAAGCATCGGCATCAGCAGAGGAGAGATATTCCCATCCAGAAGTTGTGCCAAGTATTCGGCTGTCCCAAGATCGCAGATCACCTTTCCGATCAGCAGAGCGAACACCATGATCATACCTACAGGGGTCATGTCGGCTATACCTTCATAGAGACCTTTAAAATAGCGCTGGTGCGTGAGTGTGCCAGAGGGTACAAAATAGAGATAGATAAAGAGCAGGGTGACGATCACCGCATAGTAGACGGACGTAGAACCCGACCCCTTGAAAATATCGCCGTTCCCCGAGAAGTAGAGCCCTACCGGGACCATCAGTACCATCACCAGTATCGGTAAAAGCATCTTATAGGGCGTGGCTTTGGGTTGGGCCTCATTCTCCTTGGGTAGATAGGATACCGGGACGGCATGCTTCATCGGGCCTATATTGATATTTAAAAATATAACTGCCAGTACGATGGCCAGTGTAAAGAGCGCATAGAAGTTATACGGGATCGAAGCGACCAGCAGAGATATCCCGTCTCCTGAGATGACATGGGAGTCAATGGCGGTGACGATAAGCCCCAAAAGCAATGCGCCCCATGCATTGAGCGGTATGAGTGAACAGATAGGTGCGGAGGTAGAGTCGCAGATGTACGCCAGTTTCTCTCTGCTGACCCCGTTCTTGTCGCAGAGCGGTTTGGCTACCGTACCGGCGACCAGTGCCGTGATGGATGACTCGATAAAGATCACGACACCGATCAAATAGGCAAGGAGCATGGCTCCGATGGAAGAGTCGATCCTCTTTGCTTTTTGGCTCAGATAGAGCACAAAACTGTCGACCGCTCCGCTGATCGACAATAGTCTGATGATCGAGCCCACCAGGACGATAAAGAAAAGTGTTTTTGCGATCCACCCTTCAGAGAAGAGTGCAACGATACCGTCAAAAAGTGCGATAAAGGCAGCTACGGGGTCGTACGCATTGAGTACCAGAAGACCGACGAATATACCGCCCAAGAGCGAAACGATCACATCTTTGGTTATAATAGCTAAAATGATTGTCAGCAACGGGATTGCTATTGATACGATTCCATATTCCATAAGAAGGATTATAACATAATGAAATTATTCCTGATACTCTGTTCTGCACTGTTCCTCTCCCATGCTTCCGATATGCCAAGATCAACACAGCTTTTAGTGGTCACTACGGAAAACTGGTCCGCACCTACGGGCACGCTGCAGCGATATGAAAGGTCCGGCCAGATCTGGAAAAAAGCAGGCAAAGCGATCGAGATAAACCTGGGAAGAAACGGACTGGGCTGGGGGATAGGGTTACATCAGATACCAGAAGATGCGAAGATCCTCAAAAAAGAGGGGGACGGCAGATCGCCTGCAGGTATCTTCCGTCTGAGACAGGCCTTCGGCTATGCACCCTACCAGATCAACTATCCCTATGAGGTCTACAAAGAGACGGACCACTGTGTGGACGATGTCCATTCTGTCTATTACAACAAGATCGTCGACAGTACCAAGATCCAAAGGGATTATAAGAGTCATGAACGTATGAAATTTCCCGAAGACTACTACAAATACGGCATCGTCGTGGACCACAACCATATCACGGAGGGCAAAACCTCCCAAAAGGGTGCAGGTTCGTGCATATTCATACACATCAAGAGCATACCGACCGCCGGATGTACCGTGATGCGCGAGGAGGAGATCAAAGAGATACTCCTATGGTTGGACCCAGCGGCCAAACCGCTTTTGGTACAGGGAACCCGCCAGGAGATAGAGAGCCTTCTGAAACAGGTACCCTGACACGGCTTGCATATCCTGCCGTTAGGTCTCTCTTAGGGTCTCAATAGAGACTGTAGTTCACATTAAAGATGATCTTGGTCTTTTTATTGGGCAGCGGATAGTCTTTATAGGCTATGCGTATCACCTCCAACGTATTTTCGTCCAGAGCCGCATAGCCAATGTGCTTTTTAAGTTTAAGGTCAGAGATGTCACCGTTGGGATGCAGGTAAAAGGAGACCACATTGACCCCCTGCTGTCTTGTACGCACGGCGATCTCAGGATAGCCGTTCCGTGTCAGGGTGTTTTGCGTGATCCTGTGGATCGTACCCAGATTGTTTTTGATGTACTTCTTTTGCGTCTCGGTGAAAGAATTGAACTCTTCTCCATAGAGCGTATGGATCATTCTTTCGCCATAGCTGCCTGAAGAGGAGGGACGGCGGGTATTTTTGGCAGGGTACATGGAAGTACCGGAACCCATCAATGCATTGGCCAGAGGATCGCCGGAACGTTTGGGCCGTCTGGGTGCTGCTGTTTTTTGTAGCACTGGTTTTTTTGCGACAGGCCGTTCTGCCACTTTTTTCAGAGGTTTTTTCTCCACCTCTTTTTTCTCCACCTCTTTTTTTGCGATCTTCTTTTCAGGCTTTGGCACCGGTTCGGTGAGGTTGTGCTCTTCACTGCTTTTTTCTGCAAATACTTTTGCACGCTCATCCACGTGCTTTTGCTTGAGAGCCTCTCTCTTTGGTTCAGGCCTGTCCTGTTTTTCGACGACGGGCTGTGTCACCGGCGGGGTCACGACAGGCTGGGGTACGGGAGGCACTGTGACCGGCTGTGCTTTGGGTTTTGGCGCTGGAGGGGGTGTGATCTGCTGCAGATCCAGGCTTATTTTCTTGTCCTGTGCGGGAGGAGGGATGAGCTTCAGGTCTTCCCATTTTTTTACGAAGAGCCACAGGATCAGCAAATGTAACAATAAAGAGAGCAAAAATCCTTTCAGCGTTCTGATGGTGGCTCCTTGTATATAGCCCTAAGTGCCGTTATTGTATAATCCCTGCAATTATACATGATGAGGATTAATAATATGGCATATGACAAAAGTATAGCAGCATTTGAAGAAGCCTATAAGGTGATACCCGGTGGCGTGGATTCACCCGTACGTGCATTTTCAGGGGTAGTAGGCACACCGCCTTTCATAGATAGAGGCGAGGGCGGATACCTTTTTGATATAGACGGCAACAGATATATCGACTATGTGCAAAGCTGGGGACCCCTTATCTTTGGTCATGCAGATCCAGATATAGAAGCCTCGGTCATTGAAGCGGTCAAGAGAGGGCTCAGTTTCGGTGCGCCCACTACGGTAGAAACAGAATTGGCGACGGAGATCGTGACACTTTTTGACTCTATCGACAAAGTGCGTTTCGTCAGTTCCGGTACGGAAGCGGTGATGTCCGCCATCCGTCTGGCCCGCGGTGTCACAGGCAGGGACAAGATCGTCAAATTTACAGGGTGCTACCATGGGCATTCGGACTCCCTGCTCGTACAGGCAGGTTCCGGACTGGCCACATTCGGAAGCCCGTCAAGTCCGGGTGTGCCTGCAGACCTTACGCAGCATACCCTCCTGGCAACGTATAACGACATCGCTTCGGTCCTGGCATGTTTTGAGGAGTCTCCGGACGGGATAGCCTGTGTGATCATTGAGCCGATCGCGGGAAATATGGGTCTTGTCCCTGCAGATGAAACCTTTTTGGAAGAGCTGCGCTGTCTCTGTACGAACCACGGTGCCCTGCTGATCTTCGATGAAGTGATGAGCGGGTTCAGAGCATCGCTCAGAGGAGCACAGGGTATCTCGACAGTGAAACCCGATATGGTCACACTCGGCAAAGTGATCGGCGCAGGGATGCCAGTCGGTGCATTCGGTGCATCCGCTGAGATCATGGCGCATCTCTCTCCTGAAGGTCCGGTCTACCAGGCGGGTACACTTTCGGGTAACCCGGTTGCCATGACCGCGGGTCTGACCAGTCTTAAAAAACTCAAGTCCAACCCTTCACTCTACGTACTCCTCGGGAATAAGGCGAAAAAGCTTATGGACGGTTTCAAAAAAGCGGCTGATTCAGCAGGCATTCCTTTGGTGACAGATGTAAGAGGAAGCATGTTCGGTTTCTTCTTCTCGGAAAAACCTGTCAGAAACTTTAATGATGCCCTTGAAAATGATTCTGCGATGTTCGCAAAGTTCCATAAGGGGATGCTGGACAGAGGTATCTACCTTGCCTGTTCTTCCTATGAAGCAGGGTTCATCTCCGCAGCTACCACCGATGAGATGATCGATGAAACGATCAAAGCTGCCTATGAGGTCATGGCTGAAATAACCAAAAAGTAAGGAAGCTCTGTACGAACGGGACTGCAAGCGAAGCGGCCCGGGAGTATGACAGAAAAAATGCATAACGAAAGAGATAGCATGCAGCAAAACAATGAAGAACCCAAGTTTAAAAAAATAGTCAATGCCGCTGACGGACTCAGTCTGGGGATCTCCATGGTCGTTGCCGTACTTATGGGTATCGGTATCGGACTGGGGCTGCGCAAGTTGACAGAAGCGGACTGGACCCTCTGGATAGGGGTGTTCATCGGGATCGGCGCAGCCATTTCGAATGTCTATAAAGCCTATGCCAAACAGAAAAGATCTTTTGACGAACTGGCAAAGGATCCGAGATATACCTACAAAACCGAGCAGCAAAAAAAATACGACGCTGAAGACGATGATGAGCAGTACTAACCGAAAGATCCTGTTCGTCCTTCTTTCCGTCGATATACTGCTGCTGCTGATCGCTGTAATATTTTTTGATATTAAAATAGTGTATAACACCCAGATTGGCTATATCACCGCCACGCTGGTGATGGTTGCCTCCATTATAAGCTACAGACGTATGGTCAATGCGAGGATCAAACACAACATCGTGACCATGGATGACAGCAGGGATGTCATCGATAAACTCGAAGACCCCTATGATCTCTACAGCGAAGAAGTGACAGAGATTAAAGAGAAAGATCTTGCCCAAACCATCAAGGAAGAGAAGAAGAAGCTCAAAGAGAACAGACGTACGGTCTACCAGACGATCAAAGATACCAAAGCGGCGCTCTCCATCTACAGGCTGGGAGCCTATGCCGTACTTATCCTGGGCTTCTTCTATCTGAAAAGACAGGAGATGCTGCATATTCCCAGCTACATCATCTCTTTGGGGATACCGACCGTCATTCTCGTATGGGTCCTTTTAAAAGAAAAAGAAAACCATAGCCAAGATACGATAGAATAGATCCAATTAGAACCCAGGATTTATTTTATGACAAAGATCTTACTGCTATCCATTGCACTTTTCAGTTTCACCGCCTGTGGCAAAGAGGAGGCTAATCCTCCCGTCTGTACCACCAAACCCATCCAGCCTCTCCAGATCATCGATAAACCTATAGCGTTCGGACCGGAACGTATAGAAATGACCAAAGCGTACATCAAGACGCATTACGGAAAGGATGTAGAGAACATCGAGATCACACCGAAGATCATTCTGGTGCACTGGACGGCAGATATGGACTTTGACCGGTCCTTTGAACGTTTACGGCCTGAGAAGCTTCTTTCCGACAGAAAAGACATTGTCAAAGCTTCCGCACTGAATGTCTCCTCCCAGTTCATGGTCGCACGTGATGGGACCATCTACCGTCTGATGCCGGAGAACTGGATGGCACGCCACGTGATAGGGCTGAACTATTCAAGCATCGGCATAGAGAACGTCGGAGGAAAAGACAACAGGATAGATGACCTCACCCCTGCACAGCGTCAGGCCAACATAGACCTGGTGATGTATCTCAAAGCCAAATATCCCACGATCGGGTATCTTGTCGGCCACCATGAGTATCAGCAGATGGAAAGCACACCCTTGTGGCTGGAAAAAGATGAAGGGTACAGAACGGTCAAATCCGACCCTGGAGAGCAGTTCATGTCAGAACTCAGGGATGCCGTCAACTGTCTCGAACTCAAAGCGCCGCCTGAAGGAAAATAATGAACTCGGCATTCAGTACGCTTGACTGGGGCGTCTTTTTTACATATTTTTTAGTATTAGCCATCACATCGGTGCTTTTGAGCCGTGTGAAGGTACAGAATACCCGTGACTATTTTGTGGGCGGCAATACCGTGCCCATGTTTGCCGTAGCGATGTCGGTGCTGGCCACGACACAGTCAGCCGCGACCTTCCTGGGCGGCCCCGAGTACTCCTACGGGGCAGACCTCACTTTCCTTGGGTTTTACCTCTCGTCCTTTTTAGCCGTACTGATCGTAACGAAAGTCCTGATACCCCGTTTTTATGCTATCAGGGCGGTCACGGTCTATGAACTGCTCGAACAGCGTTACGGTGCCTCCGCGAAGCAGCAGGCGGGGGTGATGTTCCTTGTCGGGCGTCTCTTTGCGTCAGGGGCAAGGCTCTACATAGGCGCGCTGGCCATCTCCATGATACTTTTCCTCGATATCACGCCTGAACATGTGGCCGTTTCCATCGGGATCCTGATCACCGGCGCATTGGCCTATGCCTACTTCGGCGGTGTCAGGTCCATTATCTTTTCTGACATCATTCAAGCCATTACCTTCATCGGAGCAGGGATCGCGGTACTTGTCTATCTCTATATGGCGCTCCATACAGACTTTTCCGCCATCGTTTCGACACTTCAGGCAGACAATAAGCTCAGAGTCCTTGACTGGTCCCTGTCGGGCGGTTTCTCTGTCTGGGCACTGCTGGGGGGATGGCTGCTGCTGAACATTGCAGCTTACGGACTGGACCAGGACATCACACAAAGAGCATTGACCTGTAAAAATGCCAAAGAAGCCCAAAGTTCGATGATGCTGAGCATCTACCTGACCATCCCTGTAGCGATACTCTTTTTGATGATCGGTCTGCTGCTGTATCTCTTTTACCAGCATCCCGAACTCTCCGGTTTGAGCACGGAAGTGGTACAGCAGTTTGACGGGGAGAAGATCACGATCTTCATGTACTACATTTTGCATGAGATGCCTGAAGGGATGAGGGGACTGGTGACCGTAGGTGCCGTTGCGGCTGCCCTGTCAAGCTCCAATTCCGTGCTCGGGGCCATGGCATCTGTCGCGATAGAGGACCTCTATAAACCCTGGAAGCAAAAGAGATCTGAGGCAGAAGAGATGCATTTTGTCAAAGCGGGGCGGAATGCTGTGCTTCTCTTTGCCCTGGCGCTCTCGCTGATGGCCATGCTCTCATATTACTGGCAGCGCTATACGGAACTGCCGCTCCTGAACTTTGCACTCGGGGTCATGGCATTTGCCTATACCGGACTGCTGGGTATTTTCGGGGCCGCACTCTTCACCAAACGGGGAAGCAGTACTGCCGTGCCTTTTGCTCTGCTTGGCGGCTTTTTGACCGTACTGCTGCTTCAGCCTTATCTGCTGGGCAGTACCCTTGAAGCATGGCTAGATCTCAAACTGGGATTTGCCTGGCAGATACTGGGAGGTACAGCGGTGGCATTCGGGATCATGATGACAGCGAAAGGCCGACACTAGGATCACTGGAGTTCCACATCCACCTTCTGTACGCTATCCTCTCTGATGACCTCGAGCGTCACGGTCTCTCCGCTTCGGTGTTCATCCAGCAGACCGAAAAGGTCCTCAATGCTTTCAACGGACTTCCCATTGAGGGAGGTGATCACATCTCCGAAGATGATCCGCCCCCTCTCGTCTGAAGTGGCCGGTCTCAGTTGTTGTGTCGCAGCGGAGGTATGCGGCAGTACCTCCACAACCACCACACCCTTTTGGCCGCTGGATTCCTGATAGAGTTCGTTCATTCTGCTGCTGACACTGATACCGATGGAAGGCCTGACATAGCTGCCTTGTTCGATAATGGAGTGGACCACACTTTTTAGGGTATCGATAGGGATGGAGAATCCTATGCCGGCATTCGCGCCGCTGGGACTTAAGATCATATTGTTCACGCCGATGACCTCGCCCTGGCTGTTGATCAGAGGACCGCCTGAATTCCCGGGGTTGATGGAGGCATCCGTTTGTATCATGTGTCTTATCGTCGCACCATTGTTGGCATACATACTTCTATCCAGTGCCGATATGATCCCTTTGGTCATCGTCCAGTCCAGTCCGAAGGGGTTACCCAGCGCATAGACCGTCTGTCCGACCATCAGGTTCCTGCTACTACCCAGCGTCACCGGTTTGAGGAGATGCATGACCGGGGCTATCTTCAACACCGCGATGTCATAATCCGGTGCGGTCCCGACCAGGGCGGCATTGTATTGTCTTCCGTTCTTCAGGGTCACTACCGCTTTGTTCGCATTCATGATCACATGATAGTTCGTAACGATATACCCCTCCTTGTTCCAGACAAATCCGCTTCCTGCCCCCTGCGGAATATCTATCGTGCTCCTGTTCCAATGATCGACGATCTGCTGGTGAATGGAGATAAAAACGACACTGTCCTTCACATGCTCAAAAATGGAGATATTCTGTCTCTCTTCTTCCGTGACCGTACAGTTTTTAGATAAAAGCACGTTCTTCTCTTCTATTTCTATGGACAAGGCATAGAGTATGAAGAGGGCTGACAGGATCACGATCAGGGCCGATTTAATGTCAAACGTTTTCATGTTTTCCTTTCACAGGATCATAGAGGCTTTATCATATAGTAATAAGCATAATGGACTATTAACGAACACTTTCAAGATCTGAAAGAGGGTAAAACATCAAAGTCCCGTATCCGTTTAACAGACATTTTCCATCATCTCGAACCAATCCCTGTCAAATACTGTTCTGATATAGGACTCATGGTGAGGAACGAGACATTTTGAGCAGTCCTGATGGATGGCATCTTCGGTGATGAACTGTCCTCCCTCTTTTGAACTGATGCTGCAGGCAGAGTAGAGCGTTTTGCCTTCCCGTGTATGAAACCCTTTATCTTTAAACCGGAAGTTGGGACAGCCGCAGAGGTAGCAGTTCAGCCCTTCCGTATCATGACATTTTTTATTTTCTTTGTAGAGGGGGCAAAAGTCCGGCTCTTTTTCTACCATGTTCTCAAACCTGAAATAGGCAATGACCTCCTGATCACTCAGGTGGGTGAGCTTATCCATGATCGCTTTGTGTTTTTTGCCGTGTTCATAAAACCAGTCAGAGTATGACATTGTGATTCCTTCAGTCGCTGTAAGCACTTTATTGTTGTCTAAGTATAGCCTATATCGTTACGATGTCAAGCATCTTTGAGATAGAAGAGGGTACACTTGTATTAAAACTAGACGATGGAAAGAACCATGGATAAAGAACGATATATAGGTATCATGTCAGGTACGTCACTGGACGGTGTGGATGTCGTACTCTGTGAGATCGGTACCGACGGTTGCGACCTGATCGCATCACTGGCGTACCCCATACCCCTGGAACTCAGAGCTGACATCCTGACGATCATAGAGGGGAAGCATACCCTCGAACAGGTCGGCCAGCTGGACCACCGTTTGGGGGTGTTGTTCACACAAGCTGTCGGCGCCTTGCTGATACGCGAGCATATCGATGCCGGCAGCATCAAGGCTATCGGTTTGCACGGGCAGACACTCTGGCACGCACCTGACGGGGCATATCCGTTTTCACTGCAACTGGGAGACCCCAATATTCTGACTGCCAGAACAGGTATTCCCGTAGTCGCTGACTTCCGGCGCAAAGATATCGCGCTGGGCGGCCAGGGTGCACCTTTCGCCCCCGCCTTCCATGAATTTATATTTAAGAATATTAATGCTCGTCTCTGTGTGGTGAACATCGGCGGCATGGCAAACATCACCGTATTGCCCAATCCCGTGAATGACAAGCTGATAGGGTACGACACAGGCTGCGGCAATGTGCTTCTGGACCTGTGGACAGCAGAGCATCTGGGGGAACCGTATGACAAGGAGGGCGAATGGGCTAGGTCCGGCAACGTAGAGTACGGGCTTCTGGATGCGATGATGTCTGAACCGTATTTTTCCTTACCCTACCCAAAGAGCACGGGCAGAGAAAAGTTCAATGCGGAGTGGCTGCAGTCCTGCCTGAGAGGCAAAACACACGCTCCTGAGGACGTACAGAGAACACTGCTTGAACTCACTGCCCTCAGCATCACCAATGAAGTACTGCAGTTCCATACAGACATAGCACTGCTTTGCGGCGGCGGGGCAAAAAACGGTTTTTTGGTCGAACGTATCAAAGCACTGATGCCCAATGTAGAAGTAGCCATAGCACAACATGCCGATGAGATCGAGGCGATGACCTTTGCCTGGCTGGCATACAAACGACTGCACGAAGAAGCCGTCAACCTGAAAGAGGTCACGGGAGCCAGTGAGAATGCAGTTCTGGGCGGTATCTATGTATGATACCCGACCCTCTGTATATGCAAAAGGAGCATAGATGAAAGCCATGATACTTGCTGCAGGCCTTGGGACCCGCATGAGACCGCTTACGGACAAAACACCAAAACCGCTTCTCAATGTAGGCGGCATACCCCTGATCGTCTGGCATATAGAGCGTCTTGCACATGACGGATTTACCGATATCGTCATCAACATCGCTCACCTGGGATACCAGATCCCTGAAGCCTTGGGTGACGGTTCGGAGTGGGGTGTCCACATTACCTACTCGGATGAGCAGGAAGAGGGGGGCCTTGAGAGTGCCGGAGGTATCGTCAAAGCCTTGCCTCTGCTGGGAGAAGAAACTTTTTTGGTGGTGAACGGCGACATCTGGACGGACTATGACTTTCAAGAGAACAGAAAGCTCGCAGAGGGCATCCTGGCCCATCTCATTCTTGTGCCCAACCCTGAGCACAATCCCGAGGGGGATTTCGCTCTGAACGGCCAGCGTGTGGTGGATGCGAAGCAGTACACTTTTTCAGGCATAGGCTACTATTCGCCCAAACTCTTCGAAGCGGTGCCGTATGGCAAAAGCGCTCTGGCTCCTTTGCTCAGAGCCGCTATGAAAGAGGGTAAGGTGACAGGAGAGCTCTACGAGGGAGAATGGCTCGATATAGGGACGCCCGAGAGACTGGAGCTTTTAAATGCACAGCTCATGAACCGGTATTGACTTAAAATGGAGAAAATGATATATAATTAGTAACATGTTTCCAGTCAAATAGGAGTGAACCATGACTATAGCTGATATTGAATTCGAAATGAACATACATGATGTGGCGGAAAAAGATATTTCAGAGATCATAGAAATATGCAAGAAATCCGGATTCAGCATGGAAAGTATTGATGAGGAGCTTCAGAAAAGAGGGTATTCCAAGATCTTTACCGTCGATTATGATGAGATGAGCGATGAGGATTATGATGAGGACTATGACGATGAGGAGTGGGAAGATTGACCTTTTCTCTCAGAGATCGAAGTACACCTCTGCACTAAATCTTACCTGCTCTCCAAATACTTCGCCACACCATCTTCATCGTTGGAGTGGGGAAGCACTACATCCGCCAGCGCCTTCACCTCTTCCAATGCATTCGAGACAGCCACAGAGGTACCCGCGAGCTTGAACATCCCTATGTCATTCACACTGTCCCCGAATACGGTCACATCAGCAGCGTCACGCTCCATATGCTCCATGACCTTCTGCACGGCATGTGCTTTGTCGCCTTCGGGATGGAGGATCGTTAGAAAGTATCCGTCCGAGTATTTTTCCGGGGAGAGTTTGCACTCTATGGCATCTTCAAAGGTCTTCTTGAGTGCCTCCGTAAGCGGTTTCAGTGTCGCATAGTCACCGAAATAGACGATCTTCAGGTTCATCTCCATCGTTTTGTTTTCGGGATTGAACTGCAGACGGGGATCGTCCTTATATCCTTTCAGGACGAACTTCTGATGCTCGTTGAGTTTGCGGGGATACAAAAAAGTTTCATTGAGCTGCATATCCCTGAGCCCTATGATGAAGGGGTCTATATCGAACGTCAAGCCTACTTCGACGATAGCATCACCGAGGGCTTTATTGATCGTCTTCAGGTCTATGAGCTTCTTGTCGGGAGAGACGATCATCGTTCCGTCCAAAAGTATCATCGGAGCATCCAGGTGCAGCTTGTCCAGAAAATCATGGGTTTTCTGGAAACTTCTTGCCGTGGCGACCGTGAGTATGGCATCTTTGCTTTTCGCATTCCATATCTCTGTGCTGAAGCTGCTGATACTCAGGTCTGTGCGTAAAAATGTATGGTCAAGGTCTGTGATATAGATAGGTCTGTTGGGCATTAGCTTGCAAATCCTGATTTAAAATCTGTTTTCGCCTGAACGATGGCTTTTTGTTTCTCTTTTCTGTGTATATCTTTCTCCACAAATATCTTCTTGCGTGTGACCGGGTCCATTTCCGTGTAGTACATCACTGCAGAGTAGGTACCCGGTGTCGGCGTAAAGATCTGCGCCTGTTCAGGGTTCATTTTAAGCTCTTCGGTCGTAAACCGTTTCAGCTCATGCATATCTTTCTCTTCACACCCCGGATGGGCTGCAATAAGATAGTAGGTGAGGTACTGCTTTTTCCCCATATCTTTATTAAGCTTGTCATAGAGATGTTTAAAGTCTATCAGTGTCTGTTTCCCCGGTTTTCCCATAAGGTCAAGGACATGCTGCTGGGTATGCTCGGGCGCGACCTTCATCTGCCCCGAAATGTGGTGTTCCACCAGCTCTTTCAGATAAGAGTAGCCTTTGCGTTTGTCTTCATTGATCAGGTCATACCGTATCCCTGAAGCCACGAATGCCTTTTTGATCCCCTCTATATTGCGTACCTGCTTCATCATGCCTATCACACGGGTATGGTCAGGCTTCATCGAGGAGCACAGATGTCTTGAATCGACACAGCGCTGATGGTCACAGGTACCCAGTTTGAGTTTTTTATTACACTCATACCCGTACATATTGGCCGTAGGGCCGCCAAGATCAGAGATGATGCCCTTGAAATCCTTGTACTCTTTGAACTGGTTGGCCTCTTTGACGATGGACCCTTCGGAACGTGTACGGATCGTACGCCCCTGGTGCACGCCGATGGCACAGAAGTTGCACTCGCCCCAGCATCCCTGGTGTGTCATGATGGAAAACTTGATCGTCTCCAGACACTTCACCTTTCCTTCCGGACGGTGGTAAGGGTGCAGTTCTCTTGTGAAAGGCAGGGCGGAGACTTCATCCATCTCCGGCTCGCTCAGATAGTCGCAGGGCGGATTCTGTATGGAGTAGCGCGTGTCCACCTTCTGGCAGAGTCCTTTGGCCGCTATGGGGTCGTTGTTGTCATAAAAAAGGTCGAAGAGGTCTATGTACTTCTCTTTCTCATCCAGACACTCCTGGTGCGAGGGAAGCTGGTGATAGTGTTCGACAGGCTCTTTGCTGATGTAGCAGACACCGCGTATATCTTTCCACTCTTTTCCCTGGTCCAGTGCCTGTGTCAGGTCGCGTATGGCCTGTTCTCCCATGCCGTAGATCAGTATGTCTGCCTTGGAATCAAAAAGGATGGGCTTTCTGAGTTTGTTGGTCCAGTAGTCATAGTGCGTCACACGTCTGAGGCTGGCCTCAATCCCGCCCAGTACGACAGGGACCGTGTTCTTGAAGTTCTGGCGTATCAGGTTGGTGTAGACCAGTACCGCACGGTCGGGACGCTTGGTGTTCTTTCCTCCGGGGGTATAGTCATCGGAGTTCCTGAATTTCTTGGTTGCCGTGTAGTTGGCCACCATGGAGTCTATGCTTCCGCCGCTCACTCCCCAGTAGAGACGGGGCTCGCCCAGCCGCTTGATATCTTTGTCGCTCTTGACATCAGGCTGGCCTATGATACCGACCTTGTAGCCGAGTTTCTCAAGCATACGTCCTACCACGGCCACACCGATAAAAGGGGAGTCAATATAGGCATCTCCGGAGACAAGTATCACATCGCACTGCTTCCAGCCCAAAGCATCCATCTCTTCTCTGGTGGTAGGTAAAAAATGTTTTGCTTCTCTAAGATCGAGTTTGCTCATGGGGCTGCCTTGTGAATACTTTTCCGTATTATATCCAATTCATGGAAATACGCAATATGGCAGTCAGGTTCCACATAACCAACTTCCTGTGTATTTTGGTACAATAATACTATCCTCACCGTATCCCAAAGGAAGTAGACATGCAAAAAGAACCGCAACCACCATCAGAAGAGAACCGATCCGCTCCTTTCCCCAATATATGGGTGGTGCTTATTCTGATGATCATCGGATTTCAACTCTTCAACTATCTCTATGTCGATCAGCAGGGTCGTACACTTACCTATAATCAGTTCAAAGAGAAAGTCGAACAGAATATCATCAAAGAGGTGCGTATTGACGGGGACCAGGTCGTAGCCACGGTCAAAGGAGGTCTGGGAGAAAAGCCGACCTACCTAAAAACAACACTTCCTCCTTTCGAAGACAAGACTCTGCTGGAACTGCTGGAAAAGAACCAGGTGGAGATGCACATCAGGTCACAGAAAGAATCCGGTTTCTGGCTCTCCTTTTTGATGCTGCTGCCTCTTTTTCTCTTCCTTGCGTTCATCTTTTACAGTTCGCGTCGTCTCAAGGAACAGATAGGCGGCATGGGTGGCGGTGTGTTCGACTTTATGAAATCCACGGCCAAAAAATATGAGAAGCAAAAGGTCTCCGTGACCTTTGATGATGTGGCAGGGGTGGAAAATGCAAAGATCGAACTCTATGAGGTCGTGGATTTTCTTAAAAACCCTGAGAAGTATGAGAGGATAGGCGCCAAGATCCCCAGAGGTATTTTGCTGATGGGCTCGCCCGGAACAGGGAAAACCCTTTTGGCGAAGGCTGTGGCTGGGGAAGCGGAAGTCCCTTTCTTTTCCATCAGCGGTTCAGAGTTTGTCGAAATGTTCGTGGGGGTAGGGGCGTCGAGGGTGCGTGACCTCTTTAGAAATGCCAAAAAAGAAGCGCCCGCGATCATCTTCATTGATGAGATCGATTCCGTGGGACGTGCAAGAGGGGCTGGTGTAGGGGGAGGACATGACGAAAAAGAGCAGACCCTGAACCAGATCCTGGCCGAGATGGACGGTTTTGAGTCAGACGAGCAGGTCGTGGTCATCGCTGCGACCAACCGTCCTGATGTGCTGGACTATGCACTGCTGAGACCCGGAAGGTTTGACCGAAAGATCACGCTCACCCTGCCGGATGTCAAAGCAAGGGAAAAGATACTGAACATCCATATCCGAAAGGTCAAGACAGACAGCTCCGTAGACCTGGAGAAGGTAGCCAAGATCTCCATCGGGTTCTCCGGTGCGGACCTGGCCAACCTTGTCAATGAAGCGGCCATGCATGCAGCCAGGGAAGGGCAGAGCGTGGTGACACAGGATGACTTCATGTATGCGCGTGACCGTATCATCATGGGTGTGGAACAGGAGTTCGTTCTGGATGAAAAGGACAAAGAGAGGGTCGCGATCCATGAGAGCGGTCATGTGCTTGCAGCCATGCTTCTGGAGCATGCAGACCCCATTGAAAAGGTAAGTATCATACCAAGGGGTCAGGCACTGGGTATGACAGAACAGCTGCCTCTTAAAGACATCAAGAACTTTCCACAAGCCTATCTTCTCGATAAAATAGGGGTCATGCTTGGCGGAAGGGCTGCCGAACAGACACTGCTGGGTGACCTCTCTTCAGGTGCGGCCAGTGACCTCAAAGAGGCGACCAGTCTTGCAACCCATATGGTGAGCCAATGGGGTATGAGCGAGCTGATCGGACCGGTCTACTATCAAAAAGGCGAAGAGCATGTCTTCCTGGGCCGCGAAATGGCGATGCCGAAAGATTTCAGCGAAGCGACCGCCAAACTGATAGACGATGAAGTACGGAAGATCATTACGACAAAAGAGGAAGAGGTGTTAAAGCTTTTCGCTGCACACAAAAAAGAGATCAAGGCGCTTTCAGAGAGACTGGTGGAAAAAGAGCTGTTATACCTTGATGAGATCAAATCGATCGTCTCCCTGTAGCTCTGTGATCCTACAGAAGCATTTCACAGACCTTTATGGATGTGCTGCTTCTACAGGCTGAAAATGGTTGGTGACGTACGCCAACTCTATGATATTCTGCGCGATATACTCTATATCGTTGATCGCCTCCTCATCGGCCGCAAGCAAAAGCTGGTCACCCACTTCCAGTTTTGTGTCTTCAGAGGGTAAAAGGGTCAATGTGCTCCCTCTTTGCAGGAGGAGTACCATTGCTGCATTTTCTGCAGTATTATCTTCTCTTTTTAAAAGCAGATGCTTCAGAGTGACTGTTTTCTCCTCATGCAAGGACGTAACGATGGCAAAGGCCGATCGCTCGTCTATTTTCAGTTCATAGGTTTTCGGTTCACCGCCGATCTTCTGAAGCAGCTTTTCTATCAGCTCCGCTGCAGCATGCTCTGTCTCTTTCTTCATCAGATCCAGAAACCTGTCCGACATCGGATTGACAAGGGCATTGATCGTTTTATGGATCAGTATCCTTGAAGGCATGAACAAATAGTCGATATTCGAATATTGAAAGATCGAATAGTTCTCAAGCTCATTCTCTCTGGCAATGGTCAGGATATCCGGATTAAGTTTTTTCGCAGTTGCCAGCAAAGAGAGGTTGGTCGTGTCGTTGTTTGTTCCTGCGATGATGACGCTTGCTCCTCTGATCCCCTGTCCGATCAGAATATCTTTATCATCCGCATCTGCGATCACGATATCGTGTGTATTGGACTTAGAAATTTTCGCAGGATCTATTTCGATGAAACTCGCTTCAATGTTGTTTTTCTCCAGTACTTTATAGATCTCCTTGCCCATTCTTCCGTAGCCGCAAACGATGTATTTTCCTCTTGGAAGCTTCAAAGACTGCTTCTCCAGCGTATCGAGATTGAATATCCATTTGGCCAGCTGATGGATAGAAGGGGAGTTGAGACTCAGGTCTATTTGATTGGAAATGATATCAAAAGGGTTTTCTATGATCTCCACTCCTACGTCCTTGAGGTTTTCCGTGAGGTTCTTGGTAGTTGATTTGATGGCGAGAGGGACATCAGGATTGATAATTTTTGTGGTGATCGCGATCCTGAGGTTGAGGCTGTCATCTTCGAACAGTGAGACCAGCCCTTTGCAGTAGGGTGATTTGATACCCGCGGCCTCAATGGCATTCGGGTCATGGATGTCTGCCTGCAGTACATGTACGACCGGTGTATAGCTCTGCAGATGCAGCTCGCTTACCTTCTCTTCGTTCTTTTCGATCACTACGACCCTGAATCCCTTCTTCAGGGATTTTTCAATGATCTTTTTGGTCGTTGCGTTGTATCCGAGTATAATGAAAAAATGCTCATCCAAATGTCTGATCTGCCTGATAAACCGGCTTTTGGCTATCTCTTTGCGAAATACTTTATCCTGTATCAGCGAGATAAGCGAGCCTATACTGTAAAACCAGCCTATGACGGTCAGGTAAATGATCATGGAGACCCATATTCTCTGCTGATAACTGAACGTGTAGGGTGTTTCTCCGAATCCTATCGTCGTAGCTGTATAGGAGATAAAATAGAACGCATCAAAAATGGTCATCCGGTAAGGGTTGCCCTCGTTATCTATCCCGTCGATCGATACAAGTCCAATGATGGCGATCGTGTAGGTGACTATAAGTACCAAAAACGGGGCTCTCATCTTTTGAAGGATGAGAAACAAAGCACTGTTATTCACGCGCTTACCTTTTGGATTTTATCGTATCGCCGATATAGAGAATGACCGATGTGATGTTCGCCAAAAGCGCTCCACCGGAGAGTGAAATGATAATACCGATCATTCCTGCATCCATACCGCCGTTATACTCCGCAATGGTCCAGATCGTTGCTGCGGCGATCAGCTGGATATCTGCCACCAGTGATGTCGCCAAAAGCACGGAGCCCATCTGGGTTCTGTCCCCAAGCTTCAGCGTGGTCGCTATCAGGTTAACTACGATCGCTGCAAAAAGTTCAAATTTATGATGGTGCACCATAGAATCCATATCGCCATAAAAAAAGCCGAAATTCAATGTCATAGCCAGTATAATAAAAAATCCGGCCCTTACTTTTCCCAAATTCATATCTATTCTCCCGATCTGTTTTTTTAATTATACACTACATTGGGGATTATTGAAAATAAAGTTGAATTTCGCAAAAAATTTTATAGGGTGGGAAAGTGAGCGGGTGATAAAAAAAGCAGTGAAATGCTAGAGCAGGAAAGAATCTCCTGCTCTATAGAGAAAGTGTGTGGATCAGTTAAAATCAGGTTTTGGTGTTTTAAGTGTACTTTCCGGAAGCTGCGGATAGATGATCTCAGGTTTTTCACCTTTCAGCGCTTTCAGGAAGGTGACGATCTTTTCTGCATCCGCATCAGAGATATCTTTTCCAAGCTGTGTGCTTCCCATCTCTTTTACTGCTTCTGCCAGGCTCCAGATCTGCCCATTGTGGTAGTACGGTGCCGTTTCAGTGATGTTTCTCAGCGTCGGTACTTTCACCATGCCGTTCTTATCGCCTTTGAAGTCACCGACATTGGCAAATTTATATGGTTTCACCATTGGGAAAGGCATCATCGTTCCGCCCAGTGCTACACCGCTGTGGCATTGCGTACACCCTTGATCGATAAATACCTGAAGACCTTCTTTTTCAGCATCGCTCAAGGCATCGTCCTTTCCGTTCAGGAAGTCATCATATCTTGAAGGTGTCACCAGTGTTCTCTCATAGATACCGATCGTTGATGTGATCGTTTCAAAATCAACTTTGACATCTTTCCCGTATGCCTTTTTAAACTCCTCAACATACTCAGGAATAGAGTTGATCCTGTCCACTACGAGTGAAGCCGGTGAAGCCATTTCAGGCGCTGCCTGCATCGGTCCCTGTGCCTGATCTTCCAGGTGCGGACTTCTACCGTCCCAGAACTGCGCTTTGAAGAATACCGCATTGTATACGGTCGGCGAATTGAGGTGGTGCGGATTTGCTACCCACATATGTCCTACAGCTGCCGGAGCACCGTCCGCTCCCCCAAGTCCAAGATTGTGACAGGTATTACAGGAGATAATTCCACTTTTTGAAAGTCTCGGTTCAAAATAAAGCTTTTTCCCCAGTTCGACTCTTTCCGGTGTGATCGTACCGTTCGGATCGATCAGTTTTGAAAGCTCGGCTTTGTCAGCAGGGATCGGCTGAAGCCCCATTGTTTTTGCTTTTTCTGCCAGCTGACCGGCAAAAAGTACAGATGATGCTACCAGTGATGCAGCAATGATCTTAGATATTTTCATACATTCTCCTTATAAGTGTGATCAAATATTATATAGTTGTTAAACTTACAGCTTAGTAATAAAAATTATCATTTAATTAAGTTTTGTCTATATATTTTGATCCCCGTCAAAGTGCAATAAGACCTTTGCAATGATCCTGCAGTCATCTGTCTCATATACCAGATGGGAATAATCCGGATTGATGGATACAAAGAACGCTTTATTGTCTATGTTCGATGCTTTTTTTATCCACATGTTCTCATCTTTCTCGATCAGGAAAATGCCTTCATCTTCGAACTCTTTTTGGGAGAGGTCCGCTACGACCAAAGATCGGTCTTTTATCAGCGGCTGCATAGATTCCCCATGTACGGTTGAAACAAAAAGGGATTTTTGGGAGTATGGAACCTTCAGGAGGTCTGTCTGAAACTCCAACTCTTTTCTTACGGCATTTTCATCTATGATCTGATGATATTCCAGTTTAATTGTATCCATGAACGTTCCTTGATCTTGTTATTGTAGCTGAATTTACGCAATGCACTAAATTATGTTAAAATTCCACCTTTACAACAGGATAAAATGCATGGGAATTTTTGCTTTACAGTCACTTGCCGGAGGTTTTTTAGATGAAGATCTAAAGCATTTCAATAAGGTTTTTGATGATTGGTGTGTACAGTTCGATAGTCTGGAAGATGCACAGCTTATAGTAGATACCCTGGAACAGGGTGACAAGATCAAGATCGTAGAGATCACACCCCTGAGCTATCCAAAATATTTTTTCCCTGACCTGCAGGGTATCATCCACGCCACACGAGAGTATGAAGGAAAGATCATCTGCGTCGTTGAACCGCAAATGGGCATGGGCTTCCGCATAGCTGTCTGTGACTTGAAGACAAAAAAGGTGAGGGTGCTCCGTACACGCTACAAAAGCGCACCAAGTGTCGAAGGGGTATTTGCAAACCTCTCTTTTGAATTATGACATTGTTTTACTTTCTCGCTCTCAAACTGATTTTAAAGTCGAAAATCGCAGAATCTATTGAGATGTATGTGTTTGCAATATTAGATAGCAGCATCACTGTATTGAAACAGATCATTTTGTATCTAATACAGGCTTTTCGCGATACGGGTGATTCTTTAAACGTGTATCAGATCTTACAACCGGCTTTGCAATGCTTTTTGTATTATCCACCCAGTCGTCCCAGTTGAAATCTTCAATTACTTTGGCTTGGTAGCTTTCATGTAATGGATGACTCAGAATATCGTTCACATGTGTCCATTGATAGAAACGTAAAAGATCGACCTGGTAGGGAGTAGGGGTCCCTTTTGCATTTTTTACTTCTTGCTTCAGTGCAATGACATCCTGCATGTTAACTTTTGTTGTCCAATTGATTTTTTCGGGCAGCACAACCGGCTCACCGGGAATATTATTGATACCTTTCTTCCATGTCGCCAGAACGGCAACCTTGGTGTCTGTACGATACAGTAAAATGGCATGGTTATACTCTTTGTTCTTGAAGAATCCGAGATTGCCATATTGAAGTCGAGCACCGGTCAAGAAAGCCACAGCATCTGACCAGCAGGGACCGGTTCCGGAAATACCCTTGAGGACACTTCTATCTATAATGCCGTCAGGAAAAAGGATTTCAAATGCGACTTTCATGATGTTAGCTGCATGGGTGGTTCCTTCACAATCATGGCCGTGCCACTTGATCATATCCTTTATCGTTAAGGCATAAGTGTACGGGTAATATCTGCCTTGAGTTCCTTTTGTGGCAAGTATTTCAAAAACAGGTGCATAAGGCTTAGCCACCATGGGCGCATACCACGTGGGGACATTATCTGGTTGTGTTACACCGGTTTCTATGAATGTATTCACCCCTTGCTTATACGTCGGCTCCTGTGCGTATGCAGTATGATCACATAGTAACAAAATCAAGATTTGTGGGAAAAGTAATCGTATTTTCATGTGGAATCCTTTTATTGTTTATGAGTTCCGTGAATGTATACTTTCTTTACTGACATTAAAGTTCAGGCACGCAACCATTTACAAGCCCAATTACTTATTAGAAGTATTCATAGTATACAAGAAATAAATGGATAATTCAAGAAATATGGCAATGTAGTGAGTTATGGACATCAATGTCTATTTTATAAGACATCTTTCTCGTTCCCTATGTTTTGTTATTAATTTTCTAATCACTTATTGGTTATTCCAAACAACTTGGCACTTTGTTCCTCTGTGATCGGTATAAGAAAATCATCATTGATAATTGAATACAATTGCCTATGATCGGTTATATCTATTATCTCCGTATTATTTTTGCCTATTTTATGATAACTATGGTTTCTCAATGAAAGGGTGGTATCTTCAAGCTTTAAAGCAATCACAAGATTATTTACAAAAACTGCATTTGGATGATTCCAAGAATAAAAATTTCCCATGATACAGTCTGCCTGTGTATAGTGATGCAGATCGAACTTATACAAAGTAAAGTATCCTTGCGGGGTTAATACTTCTAGTTGAAAGTCATTGTCTTGATTTTTGATGATCCGATACTCTTGATCAGAATCATTTGATAGTTCTATTTTAACAGGTGCTTTAGGAGACATTGCACCAAAACCGGCATCAACGATATATTGATCACCATCCAACTCTAACAATGTAATACGATGCGTTCTTGGTGTATCTATATCTTGACCGTTCACTACTCTTGCTACCAACGTACGCACATCGAATCCTAATGATCGAAGTACATCGTGGATCAGTTTATTGTGCTCAAAACAATATCCGCCAAGGTTGTTGATCACAACTTTATTAATAATATCTTCTATTTCTAATGATATGGGTTGGTTTAACAGTACAGAAATATTGTTAAAACTAAAACGCTCAAGGTGTTTTTCCAGTATATCTTTCACTAATTGTAATGATGGTCGTACTTCTTGAATATATAGTTTTTTATAGTAAGGTTGAAAAATGCTCTATCCTTTTTTCGATGAATCATGCGTATAACGTCAACTATTTCTCTCTAAGTGGTTGTTTTTCTCGTTACATACCGGGAGATATTCATCGTTCCCTTCGTCCCGATTGGAACGAGGAGAAGCGACGTTTTGGCTGTCCGCGTGAATTTGCCTTGTTAGGCGATGTCAATGATTACATGTTTAATTGATCCTGCCCTTTTCCCTAGACGCGATCGTATCATTGGCTATTTATCGACCGAGATTAAGACCTCAAGACGCAAATTTTTCATCCTTGTCAAGCACCTATTGTTATTTTTTTCGTGTACGTTCTCATTCGGGCCGACAAAAAAGAAGCCATAATTTGGATGAGTACCATTAAGCCAACCTCGGACCGTATCTGAAACATTAATACCTGTCGGCGGATTTATTCCTGCTCCAGTATCCCATGATGATATCTCCTCACCTGCGGTCGTCTTCTCCTCTTCCCAAGGCTCAGTAGCCCGATATATTTTAGCTATACAGTTGCCACTGTTAGTGGCCGTGTCTCCTGCACTTATCTCAGTGATAGGGTCCCATTTCAACGTAGCCGCACCAAGCCCAACCTGTTTGAGTTGAGAAACATTGAAGCCAACGTGCCCTCTATAGGCACAATCAACATATTCCCAGCAAGCGCAGGGTTGGGTTCCTGCATCATAACGATGGGAGTAACCAACAATAGTTGAGTCATCTTCAGTTAACCCCGGATCACAGTTAGTACCCATTGTAGCAATGCAAGACCCTATGACGCATGTACTGTTATTATGTCCATTCCCACTCTTCCAGTTCACAAATCTCTTGCTATCTGGTTTTATAACGATGGTTTTAAACTCCCTAGTACAGCCAACATTAAATATAGTTAATGATGCGACTGCCACACATACGAAAAAATACTGAATAACATTCTTCATCTCGTTTCCTCCTTCATGAAGTAAATAACATTAAAAACCAAGTTCCCCTCGTCCCCAAGCTTCATCTTGGGGACGAGGGGAGAAAAGTTCAGCGTAGTATTAACATCACCTATGCTCTATGAGATATGGAATGAGTGAGAGTCAGTAGATCTGCTTGTCCTCTTTCGCATTCCATTGTTCAAAGATCTCTGCGCACGCTTCGTGATCGATCTGTTTGAGCACCACATCATTGTTTCCGCCCTTTATCATCTCGTAAAAACGTGCATCGTCGAAGCCGCCTTTGGCCGCATCCAGTTTGGTCGTACCGTAATAGACCGTCTCTATACGCGCCCAGAAGATAGCCCCGAGGCACATAGGGCAGGGTTCTGTGGTGGTGTACAGGGTACATCCGGAAAGATCGTAAGTGCCGAGCACCTGCGAGGCTTCCTTGATGGCGGTCATTTCGGCATGGGTCGTCGGGTCATTGGTCGCCAGCACACGGTTGTGGGCTTTGGCAAGGATCTTGTTGTCTTTGACAATGACGGCACCAAACGGCCCCCCTTCATTGGCATTCATCCCTTTTATCGCTTCGTCATAGGCTATCTGCATCCATTTATTCATGGTTAGATTATAGCATGATAATCATGGAACCTATATACAGAAACTGATTCGTTCTGTATCGGGAGATTTGGAACGGGTTAAGAGATCTGTTCTGCCAGATCATTATCCGTTGGATAGCCTGGAACGGCAAAACCATCCTCATCAAAATAATGTTTTCTGCCTGTATCCATACTGATGCATACCAGAGCGTACTCTTCGTCCTCGTGAATCTCTTTGATGATAAATCGATGACCCATTCTGGTCTTCCATCTCTGACCAGCTTTGAATTCTATAAACTCATATTCCATTGTTTTACTTACCTTACTTGGCTTGCCACGTTTGAGAAAGTAACACTTCTTCATCGCTATAAAGTTCGATCTGAAAAGTATCTCCTCTTTTATAATTCGCCACCCCTTTAGGTGTACCTGACATAATAACATCCCCATCCTCTAAGCTCATAAAAGATTGGATCTCTTCCAGCATCTCTAAAGGTTTATACATCATCAGTTCA
>NZ_DATCSP010000062.1:0-10433 GCF_036568385.1 Sulfurovum sp.
CTATGAACTGCTCTTCTCAGTGCTTATTTTTACGCTGATCCTGGTGACACATTATCCTTTTTATAAAGCCATTATCCTGATGCTCGAGTTTATTGTGATCATAGAAGTAGTGAAAATGATCTCTGATTTTGTGGTAAAGCGAAAACTGCGCCTTAGGTATGTGATCGATGTTTTTATCGTCTTTCTGATCAGGGATGTCGTGATCCTGGTGACCAATCCAAAAAAAGAGTTTGAGGAGATCCTCTTTTTGCTCTTTGTGATATTGGTCTTTTTCGTCTTTAGGGTAATGGCGTTAAAGTTTTCACCTGGCCTCTTCTCCAAAATGGCAAAAGGCTCCTGTCACGGTTAATGAAAATTATACCCTACGCCCCATACAGGATGAAAATAGTTCTGTTCATTGTTTGGGTCTATCTTGTTTTTAAGCCGATTAATGGCTACATTGACAGCATTGTCGTTCACTTCTGTACCTTCTGTTCCCCATACCTCATCACGGAGAAAATCCCTTGTCAGTGCCTGATCGATATGCTTCATGAAAGTGTGCAGCAGCTTAAACTCAAGGTTGGTAAGCGTTACCGGCTCTCCATCAATCGTAAGCACTTTCTTCACCAGGTCCATAGTAAGATGCTTATACTTGATGCGTTCCTGCTTTTGAAGCATGCCTGAACGTTTAAGCAGGGCATTTACCCTGAGTACCAGTTCTTTCGGAGAAAAAGGCTTATAGATGTAGTCATCTCCTCCTGCTGCGAAACCCTCTTCAAGATCGGAATCCTTGTCTTTCGCGGTGAGAAAGATCACAGGGATATCATACCCTAACTCGCGCAGGTAGGTAACAAACTTGCTCCCTTCCATTCCCGGAAGATTACGGTCAGAGATAATAAGAGAAGGGTTTTCTTCTTCCAAAAACTGTTCTACGTTTTCTGTAGAGAGAAACCCGGTAACGCTGTACCCTTCTTTACCCAGATGATACTCAATGAGCTCTAGAATATCCTCTTCATCTTCAATGACAACTATTTCTATATTTTCATTTTGCATGCATGAATTATAACATACACTTGAAATTTATATCTTGCTTTTTCTTAAATGTATCGATCTCTTATTTGATACATATCTTTATGTCATTAATGGAGTATTGGAACCTGGGGGAAACGCTGTAAGCTATTGAAATTTATATCCTATACCACGAACAGGAACGATGTACTCTTTATCCTCCCGGGGGTCGATTTTTTTCTTTAGACGATTGATGGTAACATTGACCGTACGTTTTTGAGTGGTCTCATTATCATTCCAAATATTTTGGAGCAGATATTCTCTTTTAAGCACTCTGTTTTTATTTTTTATAAATAGACTAAGAAGTTCAAATTCTAATTTTGTCAGTTCCACTTCATGATTGTCAACATAGGTCATGCGTGTATTGACATCCAAGACAATATCTCTGGCTGAAAGCCTCTCCTGTTCCATGGAAGATGTGCGTCTGAGTATGGCTTTTACACGATAAAGCAACTCTTTCATATTAAAAGGTTTGCGTAAATAGTCATCTCCCCCACACAGGAACCCCTCTTCGATCTCCTCATCGGTAGCTTTTGCAGAGACGAATATCACAGGAGTTGTCATCCCTTTATGACGAAGATAACTGATAAATTCACTGCCCTCTACCTGTGGAAGCGTGCGATCTACAAGCAACAGATCAACCCCTTCTTCAAGAACAGCCTCAGCTTTCTTTGTAGAGGTCAAACCGATCACCTTATACCCTTCTTTCATCAGATGAAATTTTTCCAGCTCCAATAGATCTTCATTGTCTTCAATAATCAGAATGGTTGCGATTGGGTCAATAATACTATCCATTGCAAATCCTTTTTTATCTAGATCGATCTTCATTTATTAGTATTTGTAGGAAATAGAAATATCAAAAGTCGTGCCTGTCTTAAATTCTTTAGTGATATTGTCACCTTGCTTCCAAATTGTCTTATCATCAAGCAGATTTCCTAGTTTTGTCTTTAGTGTATAGTCATTAAACTTTTCGATCCATACAAAGTCTAAGAGACTTGGAGGTATCTCTGTAGTATCCGGAAACCTTTTATCACCACCGTCCTCTATGAGACCTACTTTTCTAATTCGTTCTCCCATTTTATTAAAAGATAATGCTACATTTCTTTCATCATCGTCATATCCGAGTGTGGTATTGATAACGATATTCGAAAGGCCTTGAAGCTGCCTATGATTGTTGGTATATTGTTCTTCTTGTTCAGCACTAAGTGTCACATCAGATTCGGTATAAGAAAAGTTCCCGGAAATATAATAGTTACTAAAACTATTATTGATAAAATCAAAGTTCTTTCGTCCATCAAACTCAATACCGTAAAGTATTGCCGACTCAGAGTTCATAAAAGAGTAAACAGGTAATCCGCCAGATTGTTGTTGTGTATCTTCTATCGGTTTATCAAGATGTTTGAAAAATAAACCTGTTTTTATATTTTCTGTATCTGATATATAGTGCGAGTATTTTAAATCTACACTATAGATATCTGTAGTTTCCAAATCAGGATTACCCTGAACCAATGCTACTTCATAGGGGTGAAAATAAGCACCTTCTGTAAATTCTCTAAGGTCAGGAACAATATATGTTCTAGATAAAGCAAGGTCAAAATGATTATTCTCATTATATTTATATTTTGCACTAAAACTAGGGTAAATATCATTTATTGTCACCTCTTCAGGTACACGACGTACAATAGACTCTTCATCTTTTTTAAATTGAAGTACCGTTTGTGAAAGATCTACATACTTTGCTCCTGCAATAAGTTCCAGTTTTTCAAAAGGTTTCATAAAAACAGATCCATAAAAACTCGTTTCATCAACCTCTGCATCAAAGTAGTCAGCAGCTTCAAACAAAGTGTTGATGACTAGAGGTCTTGTTTCATAAGTATAATTATCCCTCACCTGTTCCCAATATATAGTCTCTATATCAGTTGCTAAATCTTCTCTATCAATAGGATTATAATACCAAACGTTCTTTTCTAACTTAAACTTGGTTCTTCTGGATACTCTCTCTTTTGTTGAAAAATTGAAGCCTACATCTATATGATCGTCTTTACTAAATATTTCCAAATCCGTTTTGTTCTTCACATACATAGCAAAAATGTCATCATCTGACTTAAGTCTATCTGCAATATTATTCTCTTTGCTAAAGTCTAATACCATAACATCTTCACCATTAATATTTTGTTCAACATAATAATATTTATAGTTGTTTGGTTGATATAAATTTGCAGTTGCCCACTCTAAACCAAAATCTAAATGGCCTTTATGATTGAAAAGTTCGTAGTCAAATTCACCATTTATTTGGTCTGCATTAAGTACCCGTTCTTCCCAGTCTAAAAAATAACGTTCTCCCACAAGGTCATCATTACCAAGTATACCTTTGACAACTCTTGTTGATTTTTCAGCATCCCGTGTATAGAGTTTTGTGTATTTTAGTTTTAAAACATCCATATAGTTGTATCCTATATTAAGCATACCACCATGTGAATAATTTGATGTTGTATTTCTGATAGTACCGTATTGTATTGGTGTATCATATAGATCATTGGTTTGAAGATTGTAATCGTAACTAGAGTAGCTTTCTTCTTTAAATTCATGATCTTGAGAATAACCGTAATTACCAAATATTGAAACCTTATTCTCATCATTTATATCTAGAATATAAGCACCCTCTACTGATCCACTTCCTCCAACAGGAAGATTACGTTGTTCTACACTATAATCTCTGTCAACATAGTCTCTTGTAAAATCACTCATTTGCTCAGGGGTAAATTCGCCAGAAGGACCAATGTCTAGAAAGTTTGGCACTTTGGAACCTTCTTGCACTGCAGCAGCCTGTAAAATAGTGTCCAGTATTGCTCTGTAGCCATTATCATACCCCAGCCAATCCGTTTCACTCCCAGCATAGTTATCACTATCTTTACCAGTATTGCTATTCCCTTTTATCCCTAAAGAGATCTTGATAAAGTTTTCACTTGGTTCATCTTTGGTTCTAATATCAACATACCCTCCTCCAAAACTATTTGGAATATCAGCTGTTGCACTTTTCTGTACCTTCATTGAACCGATCACACTGGCCGGGAATATATCAAGGGGAACGGATCTTTTTGTAGGGTCCGGAGAAGGAAGCGGCAATGAGTTCATCTCTATGTTTGAATATCTATCTCCCAATCCACGGACATAAATATTTTTTCCATCGACTAAAGTCACCCCGGTCACTCTCTTGAGTGCCGAGGCAGCATCACTGTCTCCCTTTTTTGATATTTCTGCAGAACCCAAAATATTGGCAACAGCATTGATATTTTTCTCTTCAGCCATAACATCTGCGATACTTCCTTCGATCTTCGGTGCAAGGACGACAAACTCTTCCAGCTCCATACTTGCCGGCGTCAGCTTGACCGTTCTTGAAGTGGTACCGTCTTTTTTGACCACGATCCCTCCGATGGTCTGTGCACTGTAGGCTGAATGCACTACCGAGATGCTTAACGTCTTTCCTGAAGGCACTTTGGCAGAAAAACGGCCGTTTTCATCCGTTCTTACATCTACCGCCGTACCTCTGACAAAGACCCTTGCCCCTGAGATCGGTGTATTTCCCTCGGAAGAGAGTACCTGACCTGCAAGTCTCCCTTCTCCTGTGGCTTTCTCTTCTTCTCTTTCCACAGATTTTGCTACAGCTACAGGAACATCGATATCGATGCTGTCTGCTCCCTTTTTCGAAAGCGTCGCAATGACCTCCGTATCTCTTCCCTCTTTGATAGAAACCGGCTTTTTAAAGTACCCCAGGTTTTCACCTGCCGCATTTTTTCCAAAGATCTCCACCTGGTGTCTGCCGGCAGCAAGCGGTATCTTTACCGCACCATCTCCATCGGTTTTGAAAACCTTTTTGCCGTCGATCTTCACTTCATTGTTAGAAAGTGGTTTCCCCTCACTGAAAAGCAACACTGAAAGCGTACCCTCTTTTAATTCACTGGCCATGACTGCCAGCGGCAGTGTCATTAAAAGCAATAATTGCACTAACTTCTTCATCTATATACACTCCAGACTGTTACTTCTACATTTTTCTATATTTTTACGGATCACCGTCGCTTTGGAGAAGAGCTCATCATCTTCGATCTTCTTAAGATGCTCTTCCGCACTCTCATAATCTTTGACCATATAGTAGGCATATGCCAAGGCATAACGCATATTGTCATTTTGCAAAAGACCGTATCTGTCCAAGGCATCTTTGAGTCCGATGATCTTTTCAAACTCGCCTTTTCCAACGTAGATCGCTACTTTCTGTTTGGTCTTCTCTTCTCTGTCCGTCATCATAGAATTAAGATAGAGCGCATGCGCAAGTTCGCCGTTCCTTCTGTACATCTCCGCCGCTTCTTTCAGATAGTTCGCATCATAGAAAGAACCCTTCTCAAAAAGATCGGCCGTGACATGAGGCATATCTTTCTGGTTATAGTAATGCCCCAAAAGGATATGCACTTTTGCAGAAGACGGGAACTTCAGTTTTGCCTCTTCAAGCACTTTGATCGCCTCTTCTGACTCACCGCCGCTTTGAAGCATCTGGGCCAAAGAGATATACTCCTCTGCATTCGCTGGTATCTTTTTCATATAGGCTTTTGCCGCATCGATCGACGCCTGGTAGAGCTTGAGTTCGGCAAAGTAGTAAAACTTCTGTTTCAGGAGTGTCGCATCTTCAGGGAAAAGCTTTGCTCCCCTGCTCAAGGCATCGATCGCAGAAGCTTTCTGGTCCGCTTTCCAGTAACACTCTGCTCTAAGCGTGAACAAAGAGGCACTGGCACGTCCTTTTTCACCGGCTGCATCCAGTGCATGTACCGCATTGATGTACTCTTCAGCCTTGTAATACGCCTGGGAAAGATAGATATAGATCTCTTCGATCTGATCTTTTCTCAGTTTTTCCGGATCAAATACAGGTTTTTTGACCACAGGTTCTTCTGCTTTTTTCTTTTCAGAAAAGAGACTGAAGAGATACTCTCTTTTAGGCCCCTCTTCGACCGGAGGCTCATACACCTTTTGCTTCGTGGCTATGATCGCCTGTTTAAATGCCGCGATAGAGGAGGCGTAGTTCTCGTTTTTCAGGAAGATCAGCCCTCTCATATTATGATACTTGTCCCATTCGATCTTCGTTTGGGAGTCTTTTGCCTGCTGAAGCTCTTCAAGCGCTTTATCGTACTTTCCGTCATAATACATGATCGTAGCGATCTCCATGTGATCGATCGTTTGTTCTTCAGCCTCTTTTGCCTGGAGTGAATATGTCAAGAAAAAGACAACCGATAGTGTAATGATTTTTTTCAACATGATCTCACCTTAATTAAAATCGAAGCGTACTTTCTGCTTCGCCCATACTTTGACCGGGTTACCCTTATATTTTGCCGGAGCAAAACGCCAGCTTCTTACACCTCTCAATGCTGCCTGATCAAACACACCTGCCGGGCTTGATGCGACCACTTTGGCAAGCTCCACACTTCCGTCCTTACCGATAAGCAGGTTCACGACCACATACCCTTTGATACGTTTTTTTGCCGCAGCCGCAGGATAATCCAACGGACCGCGTGAAATGACCCTTGGTTTGCTGTCGACCGTTCCTTCGCTCATCGCTGCATCCGCTGCCATATCGCCCAACAGGCTTTTCCCATCGCCGATGAAATCGCCTGTAGCGAACTCAGGGATATTCATTGCGATCCCGCCAAGCATCGCCCCCAGGTCAGGCAGCGGTGCTTTCGGCTGCGCTTTCGGCTTCGGCTTCGGCTTCGGTTTTGGCTTCTCCACTTTTGGCGGCTGTTTTGTCATCTGCATATAACGCATAGGGTCTTTGACCTTTTTCTCTTTTTTCTCGACCTTTGCATTAAATGAAACAACCAGTACCATCATCAGGAAAGCACCCAGACCCATAGCCCATAAGGCAAAGGTTTTGGCACGGTCTCTATTAAACTTTGTAGTCGTCATAACAGCTTATCCCATCTCTTTTGATGTGGATACCGCTACATCTTTTGCCCCTGACATACGACACTCATCTACGACATCGATCAGTGTCTCCACAGGGATTGTATCGTCAGAGATGACCAGTACCGACTTCTCGGTAGATGTACGCAGCAGATCTCTCAGTTTACTCTGGATCGCCCATAGCTGTACCGGTTGGTTGTCAATGTAAACCTGAGAAGTATTGTCAATATAGACACGTACCACTTTCGCATCTGACTTGCTGGCACTCGCTGCAGAAGGACGCTCAAGGTCCAGTTTCATATCTTTGACAAAGGTAGTCGTTACCATAAAAAAGATCAATAGGATAAAAACCATATCGATCAATGGTGATACATCTACATTGTCTACTTCTTGTTTTTTTGGTCTAATTCTCATGCTGCATCCTTCGTGGATATAATATCTGTGATCTGTTCAAATTCAAGTTCATAGCGTTCTGCCTTCCTGTCAAGCACACGCCCCACGATCAACCCTGGAACGGCAACCACCAATCCAAGTTCCGTCGTAAAGAGCGCTTTGGAGATACCGCCCGAGATACTCGCTCCCTGGGCGAACATGGTACTGCTTTGCAGGGCATCAAAGGTCTCGATCATCCCCATGACCGTCCCGAGCAGACCTACCAACGGCGCAAGGACTACGATCGTTCTGATCATGATCCTGTAACTGTTCACATCGCTGTAGTACGGAAGCAGGACACCATTGATATGTTTTCTTACATCTGCCCCGATCGCTTTTGCCTCTTGTGCTGCATCCAGCGCATCAGCAACGGCATGATCAAGCAGTCCTCTCATCGCCTGTTCTTCCCCTCTTGTTTCATGCTTGGTGATCAGACGGCGGACATTTCCTTTGGTTCCCCTCTTAAGGATAAAATAACGATATCCCAAACCATACCAGAGGAAGAAGTTGAGTACAAAAAGTACCCACATGACCACCCCTCCGGTATTCATAAGGTCGACAAATCTGCCGATTAGCTCAAATGGCGAAAGCATCTTAGCCTCTATACTTCTCGTAAAGATTTACGATATGTAAAGCACTTTGCTCCATAGAGTCTTTTATGCTCTGTGCCCAACCGGAAAGCAGGTTTCCGATCAACAGAAGCGGGATCGCTACGATCAGACCCTGCATCGTTGTCACAAGGGCTGCAGAGATACCGCCTGAAAGCAGTTTCGGGTCACCTGTACCAAACTCTGTGATCACTTCGAAAGTTTCGATCATTCCCGTGACCGTACCCAGAAGTCCCATCAGCGGTGCGACCGCTGCGATGACCAGGACAAAACTACCAAATCTGTCGATCTGCGTACTCTCATTCAGGATGTTTTCCATAATCACGTCTTCAACGTGTGCTCTCTCTTTTTTGATATTTCTCAACGTCGCTTTGATCACTCTTGCCGTTGAACCCTTATATCCTTTAAGCTTCTCAAGCGCAACCGTACTTCCTTCACCGGATTCAAATGTATCCACCACGATCTGGGTGATCTCATGCACTCTGGTCTTCGCTCCCATCAGGTTGATCACTCTCAGTCCTAAGAGAACCAGACCAAAGAGTCCAAGTGCAAAGATGATATATCCGATGATACCCCCATCTTCCATCGTATCCACAAAGGTCTTCTCGGTCACGTAATCCACCTCTTTATCAAGGTTTTCGTAGACAAAGATATCGATCGTGTCTGTCTTCTCTTTGGCGAACATTGCCTTCGCATCATCCGCTGAACCCACGGCATTCCATAGTTTATAGTTACCTTCTCCTGCCGGTGCAAGTGCTCCGGCTGCTTCTTTAGCGATACCGTACGCAGCGATGTTCCCTACTTTTACGATATCACCTTCGATCTTTTTACCATCCGGAAGATAGAACGCGCCTTTTTCATTTCTCAATGAAGAGAGCTCGCCATACAACATGATAGAAGTACCGAATGCCTGCTGGATCTTCTCCAGATCATTGGTTCTATTGTCATCTGAAACTTTCACACCATAGGGTTCCAGTGCCAAACGTGCCTGGTTGACGACATTGCCAGTCAACCCTCCGTCTTCCTCCTTCTCCTCCAATATCTTGGAAACCTTTTCCAGTTTTTCACTGCTTACTTTTGCCTTTTCAGATACTTCAAGCAGTTTTTCCTGAAGTGCTTCTACCTTCTCTTGGGATGCATTAAGTTCATTGGCCTGCTGTACTTTGTCTGATGCAAGTCTTTTTTCCAGTTCTGCTTTTTGCGCTTTAAGGAATGCATACTCTTTTTGGTAGGCTCTTTCAAGTTCCCCTGCCTGTACCGCTGCAGAAAGTGACAAAAATGTCACCATCGCGAAAAATAGTTTAGTGATAGATAATGCTTTCATTAGTTGGCTCCTCTGAGTAGTAGTGCATTGGGCAGTGTAAAGTATCCTGTACGGATCTGCTTCTGCAGTGCATCAAACAGATCGATGATCTGATCACGTTCTGTATTGTCTGCCGCGACCACATAGCTGTAGGTTTTCCCCTCTTGCTTCACATACCCGACTCTGTCGTCCGGTGTTGCAAAGAACATCATCACTGAGCCTACTTTGGCGATCTTCGCCATCGTCTCTTTTCCATCCAGTGTGATCTCCTGTTTGAACTGCCCGATCTCTTTGGTCAAACGCAGAGTATCGTCATAGCTCGCCCAGGTCAATGCAAGTGCTTTCTCTTGTGAAATATTCCCGTTCTTAAGGTCATCTTTGATCTGATGAAGTCCTGCTACTCTCTCTTCCACTTTGAAAGGGATACCTGCTTTGATCTCTTTTTCAAGTGCATCAAGCGCATCGGTCACTACGGGCTTAAGGTCCACTGTAGCACTTCCCAGCGTTTCAAGCTTTTTTTCTGTTTTTTCAATGCTTTGCTGGGTCAGTTTCAAGGCAGTCTCTTGTCTATTGATCTGTGCTTCATTATCGGAGATCTGCAATGCATAGGATTTCATCTGAGACCGATATGCCTCTTTGTTGTCATCGATCTGCGTATAGAGAGACTCAACATCTGATCTGAGTTCCATAATGGACTTGATCATTTCATCTTGAGCCATAAGCGTAGGGGATAAAAGTGTACCAGATACTACCAGTGAAAGCAGAATCTTTTTAGGAATAGTAACCATTGTTGCTCCAAAAAAATTATTTGGCGTATGCTATCCCAATTGGGTTACAAATTGGTAACAATGATGTTATTGATATAACGAAGTAAAATACGAGTATAAAAAATAAAGCACAAGCAGAGATTGCTTGTGCAAAAGAAGAGTTAGTTATTTAGTATTTGTAGGATCTAGATCAAATATCGCTTCAAGCTCAGCCGCGTCCGTAGAAGTAGCATCCGTACTGGTAAACTTGTAAGGGCTGCTACCCCCTAACACTACATTATTGAATGAAATGTTTGCAAAGTCCGGTGTTGGTTTAGAATGGAAAGCACC